>JBDTOL010000099.1:0-33676 GCA_039933235.1 Spartobacteria bacterium
GAATTTCCGTGAGGCGGGAGAGCTCCTCCAGGGCCGTGCCCTTATGATAGTCGGCATGGCAGAAGCGGAGGTAGATGGTGTTGCGCTGGTAATGAAATTTCGGCTCTTGCGCCTTGGCCTGGTCGATGAATTTCGTCAGGCGATCCATTTCTTCTTCGCTCGACGCGATCAGTCCTGCCGGCGCATTGGCCTCATAAACGACGCGCGCCTTGGTTTGGTGGCTGACGTAATCGACCACCTCGGCCAAAACGGAGGAGGCGGACTGATACAGTTCGGCGTGGGCCTCGGCGCAGCGCGCATTCCAATCGCCGTAGGGTTCCCAGCCGCTGGGCGCGGGCCGGAAGACGTCGCGCTCGCTGGTCAGGATAAAGTCGGGCAGGAGCGGGAAGCCGAAATCTTCCAGGCCCTCTTCCAGCAACCCGACCGAGCGGCCAGTGTTAATCGCCCAAATCGCGCCGTCGCGCTGCAGTTCGGCGATCAGCTCCATGCAGGCGCGATCGAAGACCGGATCACTTGCGTGCGAGACGAGCGTGCCGTCGAAATCGGTGCTAATGAGTTTGATCGGAGACGGCATGCAACCGGAACTTAGGAGTGGATTTTGCCTGCGCAATGAATCGATCACGATTACGATCAGGAGCACGAGCAAGGAGGACCGAAAGAGATGAAATCAGCGTATGAACTAGCGATGGATCGGCTCGAGAAGAGCGCGCCGAGCGTCCAACTGACCGATGAACAAAAGGCCCAGCTGGCCGAGATCGATTCCACCTACAAGGCGCGTATCGCGGAGAAGGAGCTTTTCCTCAAAGGACAGATCCAGGAGGCGGGTAGACGAGGCTCGTTCGATGAATACGAGAAGCTGGAAAAGCAGCTGGCCTCGGAGATCCGGCGCTTGCAGGCAGATTGCGAGGAAAAAAAGGTGAAGGCGCGGGCGAGTTTTGTCGGGTAGCGCACGCGTCTCGCGTGCCGGTCGCAGTGTCCCACTGCGACGAACTTTTTTTGTTCGAGTTGTTGGAACAATTTCCACACGGTGGGAAAGTTCGCGACAGTGGGATACCGTCGCCAGCACACGAGACGTGTGCGCTACCCAGAGAAACGGTCGGCCCCACAAACTTTTATTGACCTGGCCCCGCGATTTTTGGTATTTTTATTAATCGTGAGTTGGGAGCGCGTCTGAGGCTCCGGGTTTCGATCCTTGCTTTGTGTTTGTCGGAGGCGGCGGAAGAGATTTCGCCGCCTCCGTTTTTTCTCTCCGCGCGCGCGGATTTCTTTGCCAATCCTGATCGTTCGCGCCTAAGGTAGCGCCCCTCGCCGCATGTTTGCTCTCCAACCTGAGCTTAAAATTTTCTCTGGGTCCGCCAACCGCGAACTCGCGCTCCGGATTTGCAAGGGGATCGGGGCGCCGCTGGGCGAGGCGACGCTGAGTTCGTTTCCCGACGGCGAAACCTACGTCAAGATCGAGGAGAATATCCGCGGACGCGACGTCTTCATCGTGCAGCCAACCTGTCCGCCGGTAAACGAGCACCTGATGGAGTTGCTCATCATGGTCGATGCCGCCCGCCGCGCGAGCGCCGATCGCATCACGGCGGTCATCCCGTTTTTTGGTTATGCCCGGCAGGACCGCAAGGACAAGCCGCGGGTGCCGATCACGGCCAAGCTGGTCGCGAATCTCCTTTGCGCGGCAGGGGTCGATCGCGTTTTGACGATGGATCTGCACGCCCAGCAGGTGCAGGGCTTTTTCGACATCCCGGTCGACCATCTTTATTCGCTCCCAGTTCTTATCCCCTATCTGCGCGAGAAATTGACCCGCAAGGTGGTGGTTGTGTCGCCCGATGTGGGCGGTTTGAAAATGGCCAGTGCCTATTCACAGGCGCTTAACTGCAATCTTGCGATCGTGGCGAAGCAGCGCAAAAGCGCCACCGAGACGGAAGCGCAATATTTGATTGGCGAAGTGGAAGACTGCGACGTCCTGCTGGTGGACGACCTGACGGAGACCGCGGGCACCCTCACTTCCGCCGCGACGTTGCTGAAAAAGAATGGCGCGCTCGATATCTATGCGGGCGTGGCCCATGCCGTCCTGGCCGAGATTGCGGTCGAGCGGTTGCAAAAGTCCCAAATTAAGGAATTAATTACGACCAACAGCACGCCCGTGCGCACCGTGGAGGGTTTTACCATCACGGTGCTTTGCGTCTCTGACCTGCTCGGGGAAAGCATCAAACGGATTCATAACGACGAATCCGTTTCCTCGCTCTTCAAGATCGATAACGGCGCGCATTAGAAACTGACACCATGGCTAAACAAGTAAAACTCTCTGCAACCCGACGCACCGACACGGGTCGGGCGGCGGTTCGCAAAATCAAAGCGCAGGGCGCAGTGCCGGCGATCATGTATGGCGGCAAGAATGAACCGCAGCCGTTGCAGGTCTCGCGGCGCGACATTTCGCTCATGCTCAGCCATGCCTCGGGTGAAAACATCCTCGTGGAACTCGAGATCGACGGCGAGAAGTCGGGCCGTCTCGCGCTGGTCCAGGAAGTGCAGCACGCTCCGCTTGGCGGCGATATTCTGCACGTCGATTTCCATGCCGTCTCGATGGATGAAATGATCGACGCTGATGTGCCGCTCGAGCCGATCGGAACGGCCGAGGGCGTGAAAACCTTTGGCGGCCTGCTCGAGCAGGCGCTCCGCTCCCTCGAGATCGAATGTCTGCCCAAGGATCTGCCCGACGTCATTACGGTCGATGTCTCGCATCTCAATATTGGCGACGCCATTCACGTGCGGGAAATCCCGCTGCCGGAAGGCGTGACGACGCGTGTGCCGGCGGATTTGACCGCGTTCTCGGTGCTCGCCCCGACCGTCGAGGAAGCGCCGGCGGCGGTGCCGGAAGCGGCTACGGCTCCCGAAGTGATCACGGCGAAGAAGGAAGAGCCGGAAGGCGCTCCCGCCAAAGAGAAGGACGCGAAGAAGTAATTCCCGCGCTTCCTGCCGGAGCGGACGTGAACGCAACAGCCGCGCCGATTCGGCTCATCGCGGGCCTGGGGAATCCCGGCCACCAATACCAGCGCACGCGGCACAACGTCGGCTTCATGGTGCTCGACCGGCTCGCCTCGGATGCGCAGCTCGCGTGGGATTACTCGGAAAAATGGAATGCCGGCTGGGCGAAAAGCGACGTCATCATGGTCAAGCCTGCCACCTTTATGAATCGCAGCGGCGAAGCCGTGGCGGCGATCGCCAATTTCTACAAGATCGCCGCGGAGGAAGTGCTCATCGTGCTCGACGACCTGGCCCTGCCCCTCGGGCGCCTGAGGGTGCGGATTCAAGGCAGCTCCGGCGGACACAACGGGCTCGAATCCGTCATCGCACATTTCGGGACGGAAGCGATCCCAAGGTTGAGGGTCGGGATCGGCGCCGCCCCCTCCCACGGAGCAGTCGATTACGTGCTCGGACGGTTCTTTGAAGAAGAGCAAAACCTTCTCGACGCCACCCTCAAACGCGCCGCGGAAGCGGTGAAGTGCGCGGTCGACAATGGGCCGATTGCTGCGATGAATGTTTTCAACCAACCACCTGAAGAAATATGAAGAATCGTTATGAAGCGTTGCTCGTGCTCAACACACAGGGCAAGGATGACAGTG
Organism: Spartobacteria bacterium; assembly: GCA_039933235.1. Lineage (GTDB taxonomy): Bacteria > Verrucomicrobiota > Verrucomicrobiia > Chthoniobacterales > UBA10450 > Palsa-1392. The sequence goes on from JBDTOL010000099.1 coordinate 3,627, forward strand.
TGAAGGATATCGTCGACCGCCTCGAATCCGAATTTCAAAAAGAAGGCGCCCAAATCGAGCAGGTCCAGAAGATGGACAAGCGGCAGTTCTCCTACGTCGCGGGCGATCTCGATGCCGGGTTCTACGTCAATTTCATCTTCCACGCCGACTCGCAGCTGATCACCAAACTGCGCTCGAAGTTCAAGCTCGACCCGGAAGTTTACCGGCAGCATTACCAGAAGCTGCGCGAGAAAAAAGAGGCGCCGGCGAAAAAGAAAGTCGCCGACGAAAAGTAGATTCGGTAAAACGGTCGCATGGCCAATCTCAATAAAGTTCTCCTGATGGGCAACCTGACGCGCGACCCCGAAGTGCGTTACACGCCGAAAGGCACGGCGGTTGCGGAACTGGGCATCGCGGTCAACCGCGTTTACTCGGGCGAAAACGGGGAGAAGCGCGAGGAAGTGACCTTCGTCGACGTAACGGTCTGGGGACGCACCGCGGAAAACGTGGGTGAGTATCTGAAAAAAGGTCGACCCGTTTTCATCGAAGGGCGTCTCCAGCTCGATTCGTGGGAAGACAAGCAATCCGGCCAGAAGCGCAACAAGCTCAAAGTCGTAGCGGACAACGTGCAATTCCTCGGCTCCCGCGGCGGCGCGGGTGGGGGAGGCCCCGATGAAGGAGACGAGTCGCCGCGTTCCCGTCCGAGCGGCGCAGGTCGCGCTTCGCTACCGCCCAAGAATGCGCCGCCCTCCGAGCCGGACGACGACGAGATTCCTTTCTAACCTTCTCGCGCGCAACCGCGCATCGATTACTTCTCCTTACGGTCGCACGCCGTGAATAGCACCGAAGGTTGTATTGCCCTCAACATGGTCGCCGGCATGGGGCCGGTGCGGTTGCGCAAGCTCCTGGAGGTGTTCCAAACGCCGGAGCGGATTCTCTCGGCTAAGCGGAGCGAGTTGCGCTCGGTCGACGGAATCGGCAACGACGTTGCCGAGCAGATCGCGAACTGGGAGAACACGGTTGATCTCTCCGCCGAACTGGAGCGAGTCCGTGAATTCGGCGCGAATGTGATCACCGCGCAGTCGGCCGTCTACCCACGGCAGCTGCGGGAAATCCATGCGCCGCCAATCGTGCTTTACGTCTGGGGCGAGCTGACGGAGCGCGACCAACACGCAATCGGCGTGATCGGATCGCGCCGCACCAGCCATTACGGAGCGGAATGCGCCAAGAAGCTTTCCTACCAGCTCGCCTACTCCGGGCTGACCGTGATCAGCGGACTGGCCCGCGGGATTGACACTGCCGCGCATCAGGGCGCGCTCGCCGCCAAAGGCCGCACCATCGCCGTGATCGGTTCGGGCCTGACAAAGCTTTACCCGCCGGAAAACGCGGCCCTCGCCGACAAGATCCGGAGCGGCAACGGCGCCGTGATATCCGAGTTTTCCATGGCAGTCGAACCGGATCGCCAGACCTTCCCGATGCGCAATCGCATCATCAGCGGCTGGAGCCACGGGATCCTCGTGGTCGAGGCAGGGCTAAACAGCGGAGCGCTCATCACAGCTTCCCAGGCGATTGAGCAAGGACGTTCGGTTTACGCGGTGCCCGGTCACATCAACGCCCCGACTGCGCATGGCTCGAACCGTCTGATTCAACAAGGCGCCAAACTGGTGATGGACGCCGGAGACATTCTTGATGACCTCCAGATTCTCCTCCCGGAAAAGCAGAAGCTGCCGGAGGCCGCCGCTCGTCCCCTGCCGGAACTATCCGCCGATGAGCGTCTCGTTTACGATGCGATCCGGCCGACCGAGACGCCGATCGACCAGATCGCCGCCAGCAGTGAACTGCCGGCCGCGACGGTTTCGTCGGTCCTGCTGCGGCTCGAGTTGAAGCGCCTCGTCAAACAGTTGCCGGGAAAATATTTCGTCAAATTATCGTAGCCGCGCGCACTGCTCGTGCTGTTTCTCTAACTTGCAAAGCGCGCCAACGAGGTCTAGTTGGCAACCCTTCATGGCCAAAACCCTCATCATTGCCGAAAAGCCGAGTGTCGCCGCGGACATCGCGCGCGCGCTCGGCAAAGTCCCCAAGCACGGCGATTACTTCGAGAACGACCAATACGTTGTCTCCTCCGCCGTCGGCCATGTCGCCGAACTCCTCATGCCGGAGGACATCGACAAAAAGAAATACGGCTTCTGGCGGCTCGAGACCCTGCCGATCATCCCGGAAAAATTTGAGCTTAAGCCGAGCGAGGATTCCAAGGGCAAATTCGCCGTGCTCAAGAAACTCCTCGCGCGCAAAGACGTCGACGAAGTGGTGAATGCCTGCGACGCTGGCCGGGAAGGGGAACTGATTTTCAACAACCTCTGCCGGTTGGCGAAGAACAAGCATCCGGTGAAGCGCCTCTGGCTTCAATCGATGACGCCCCAGGCAATCCGCGAGGGCTTCCAAAATCTGCGCGATGGCGCGGAAATGCAGGGCCTGGCCGACGCCGCTCGCTCCCGGAGCGAGAGCGATTGGCTGATCGGGATCAACGGCACCCGCGCGATTACGAAACGGATGTTCGGCTCGCGTGCCGGCAACGTCGCCTCGGTCGGCCGGGTGCAGACACCGACGCTCGCGATGGTTTACGCCCGGGAGCTCGAGATCCGGAATTTCAATCCGCGCGATTACTGGCGGATCACCGGGAAATTCGAGATCGCGAAAGGAAACTACGAAGGCGTCTATCAACGTCCCGATTTCAAGAAGAACGACGACGAGCACGATCGGATCGATCGCCTCTGGGACCGCGACGCGGCCGAGAGCGTCGTCGCCGCCTGCCAGGGCCAGCCGATGGCCACGGTCTCGGAGGAAAAGAAAAGCAGCACACAGATCGCGCCGCGGCTCTACGATCTCACCACCTTGCAGCGCGAAGCGAACGGCCGCTTCGGTTTTTCGGCCAAGCGCACCCTGCAGATCGCGCAGGCGCTTTACGAAAAGCACAAGATGTTGACCTATCCGCGAACCGATTCGCGCGCCTTGCCGGAGGATTACCTTCCAGTCGTTAGGCAAACGCTCGGCAACCTCGGCGGCTCGCTCCAGGTGCACGCGCAGAAGGTGCTGGAGAACGATTGGGTCAAATTCAACAAGCGCATCTTCAACAACGCGCAGATCAGCGATCACTTCGCCATTATCCCAACGACCTCTGAGGCCAAGAATCTCGATGACGCCGAGGCGAAGATCTTCGACATGGTGGCGCGGCGATTCGTGGCGGTTTTTTATCCGGCGGCGGAATTCGATATCACGACGCGCCTGAGCCGGGTGGCCGGGCACAAATTCAAGACGGAAGGAAAAGTCCTGACCGCGGCAGGCTGGCTGGCTGTTTACGGCAAGACGACGATCGAAGAAGGCTCGGAGAAAGATAAGGCGCTTCCGGCCCTAAGCAGCGAAGACAACGGCCAGGCGACAACGCAGGAGGTCATCCTGCATGGCGAAGCGACCAAGCCGCCACCGCGATACACCGAGGCGACGCTGCTCTCGGCGATGGAGACGGCCGGCAAGTTTGTCGAGGATGAAGAGGCCAAGGAAGCGATGAAAGAGCGCGGTCTCGGCACGCCCGCGACCCGGGCCGACACGATCGACGGCCTCATTTACCAGAAATATATCGACCGCCAGCAGCGCGAGCTGGTTCCCACGGCAAAGGCCGAGCAACTGATCGAGTTCCTCCAGGCCGTGAAAGCGACCGACATCACGAGTCCTGCCATGACCGGCGAATGGGAACATGAACTTCGTCTGATGGAGCAGGGGAAATTTTCGCGCGAGAAATTCATGGCTGAGATCGTGACCGAGACGCGCGGCATCGTCGAGCGAGTGAAAGGTTTTGAGGAGGACGATTCGGTTGCACGCGTCACCGACATGATCTCGCCGACCGACGGAAAGCCGCTGCGTGAGACCCTGCGAGGATACAAATCGGAAGACGGCGAGTTCATGATCTACAAGGTCATCGGCGGCCGCAAAATGTCGGAGGAAGAAATCCGTGAGCTCGTCAAGACGGGCGCGGTCGGTCCGCTCGATGGATTCATCTCCGCCAAAACGCGCGCCACTTTTCCCGCCAAACTCAAGCTGGCGAAAGACGAGAAGACCGACAAATGGAAAGCGGAATACGACTTCGGCGACAAGGTCGAGCTTGGTGCGATGGAGCCGTTCTGGACCGATCCCGCGACCGGGGCACAGCTCTGTGAGTCGGGTTCCAACTACGTCCTGCGCGAGCGCGAGGGCGACGACTGGAAACAGGCGTTCCGCGTCGGCCGTTTAATGTGCAAGAAGGAGATCCACCGGGAGACGGCGGTGCAGCTGGCGGAGAAAGGGAAGACCGAGCTGATCAAGGGGTTTATCTCAAAGAAGGGCCGGCCCTTCGATGCTTTCCTCGTTCGACAGGGGCCGCGCATAGCCTGGGAATTTCCGCCGCGCGAGGCGAAGAAGGATAAGGACGGAAAACCGGTCGCGCGCAAAGCCAAGGCCCAGGTCGATCTTTCCAAAGCGAGAGTCGTGGGCGAAAGCAAACTGCACCAGGGCGAACTGGTCGAAGCCGACGGCGCCTACTACGTGCGCAAGCCCGATCAGGATAACCGCGCCGTCTTCAAGCTGACTAAGACGCTCTGCGAACACGAGATCACGACCGACGAGGTGAATGAATTGCTCGCTCAGGGCCGCTCGCCGTTGATCGAGAATTTCGTTTCCAAGCGGGGCAATAAATTCTCCGCCTACCTCGTCCTCTCGCCGAAAAAAGACAAGGCGGAATTCGAATTTCCGCCACGTTAGGCTGACCGTTTCGTCTCCTTCCCGTTAGGCAAACGGCGCGGCCGTCCAAATTATTTTCCGCAAGAAAGCGAATTGTGGCGGAGAAACGTTGACGCTACAACTAATAGTGTGTTACCCACAACAACGACACTATGCGTTGTCCAAAGTGCGGATGCAGGGATGACAAGGTCATCGATTCCCGCCAATCCCGGGATGGTTCCAGTATTCGACGACGCAGGGTCTGTTCACAGTGTGCTTTTCGATATACCACCTACGAAGAAATCGAGCGGACCGATTTGCGCGTGGTCAAACGCGATCGGACACAGGAGGTTTTCGAGCGCCGCCAGCTGGCCGAAAGCATCGCGACAGCGTGTGAGAAACGTCCCATCAGCCTCATGATGCTTGAGCAAATGGTCGACGACATTGTGCACGCGCTGGAAACCGGCGAGCGCGAAATTTCGACCACCGCGATCGGCGACAAGGTGCTGGAGAAGTTGCGCGAGCTCGATGAAGTCGCCTATCTGCGCTACGCGTCGGTCCATCGCCGCTTCGAGGATGTCGAACGTTTTATCGACGAGATTCGCGCACTCCATCAGCGAACAAGACCCGACGCGCGCCAACCCGAGTTGTTCAACGAACCCGCTAATAATGGTCGCGTTTAAAGAAGAATTTCCCTACCTCCGTTCCGATTCCGGTCAGCTCTTCGAGTTCAATCGCGATTGGTTGCACTCGGAGATAAAGCAGGCGGCCGATCGCGCGGGTTATCCGCGCTGGTGGCTGACCGAGCACGTCACCGAGAGCATCGCTTTCTATTTGCGGCTCCGGACGGATGAATCGGTCGTCGCCTTCAGCCAGCTCAACCAGACGGTCCGCTACGTATTGAAAGTAATCGGCTACAAGGAAATCGTGCCGCATTTCCGGCCCACGCCTCCGCCCATCTCCGTCTCGCTCTATGAGATCGCGGAAGCAGCCGGCGCCGGCTACGAGCTGGCGTTTTTCGACCTGTTGGAAAAACGCGTCCTCGCGCTCCTCGAAACGGGCGCGATCGGGATGCATTTCTTCGGCCTGCAGCCGGCGATCAAACACCTTCGCGGAGTGAAGATCTGGACCCGCGCCTGTGACGGCCTGCGCGAGGAAGTGACCTGCTTTATCCGGGAGAAACTCTGCGGCAGCGCCGAAGTGGCGGAGTTGAGCTGCTCGATTCGATGACTATTTTTGAGAAGATCGTCGCGCGCGAGATCCCGGCGAAGATCGTGTTCGAGGACGACGACGTGCTCGCATTCGAGGACGTCAATCCGCAGGCGCCAGTCCACGTCCTGATCGTGCCGAAGCGCGTCATCCCGCGAATGGCAGATGCGAAGGAGTCAGACCAGGTGGTGTTGGGGAAGTTGATCTTCACCGCGACGAAGGTGGCGCGCGATCTGGGAGTGGAGGAGAGCGGCTACCGCGTGGTAATCAACAGCGGCCCGGACGCCGGCGAGAGCGTGCCGCACCTGCATGTTCACTTGTTAGGCAAACGCGCCTTGGCCTGGCCTCCGGGTTAACCAACACCGGATGAAGATTGCTTCGGTGCTCAGCCCCTTGCAGGCGTGGCTCCGGCGCAGCCGCTGCAAATGGATGCTCGTGATGACGGCGCTCTGCCTGATCCTCAGGGAAAATTATCCGTTCTCCAATTTTCCGATGTATTCCTCGTTCAACAACCGAACCTATTTTCTTTACCTCACCGATGCGGAAGGAGAGGCGATCCAGACGCGACAATTTGGTCTCTCGAGTTCAGGTCTGAAGAAAATCTTCGATCGTTATCGCCGCAGGGAATTGGATCGCTTCAAGCGATCCGGCAGCGAGCGGGTGCGCCTGGCGGAAGAGGCGGCTGGTGAATCATTGGTGCGTTATCTTGAAGGACTTTCCGCCGGACGCCCAGTCGCGCACAAGCTGGTTGCGGGCCTGCGCGTCCAGCATGTGCAGGTGCGGCAGCGCGAGGGCGCGCTTCGCTTTGAAACGCGCCAAGTGGCTCAGCATCCATGAGCGGGCGTCAGTCGATACCCAGCTTTGCTTTTTACGAACGCCTCATAATGCGGCTGCTTTTTGCGTGGCTCGTCTGGTCTGCGACGCCGCATACGCTGATCGTTAATGGAATTCCTTCGCCTAATGGAATTGCGCGCCTGCTTGACTTGCGTTTTCTCCTCGAACCGCAGGTGTTCAGCTTCGCCCGCACCGCGCTCGCGGCGGCGCTGGTTCTCTATGTCATGCGGTTTCTCGTTTGGCTCGCGCTGCCGATCGCGCTTTTTGTTAATCTGGCTGCGAACGCAATCGAGAATTCGCAAGGTGCGATCCAGCATACGCTGCAAATCGTTTCGCTCGTCCTTTTCGCGCAGACTGCCGCGCATTTTTTCGGCCTTTGGCGGCGAGGCCAGAAAGAAGAAAGCCGGTGGCTTGAAGATCGCGTCGTCTGGTGGTCGCAACAGACCATCGTCGCGGTCTATCTCGTAGCCGGGGTTACAAAATTGGTCGTGAGCAAAGGTCTTTGGATTTTTCAGGCGCGCTGGATTGGCGTCTCGGTGGCGAAATCTGCCTACCAATCATATTACGACACGCTGAACCAGGCTTACCTGCAGGAGCGACTGGCGGTCGCGAACTTCGCCGCGGAGCACGGCTGGATCGTGGCCTTGATCGCGGCGGCGGGACTATTGCTCGAACTCGGTTCGCCGTTGATGCTGGTCAATCGTGCCTGGGCTGCGCTTCTCGGTTGCGCGCTACTTATTTTTCATCTGGGACTCGATTACACCATGCGGCTGACGTTCATCTATAACCAATGGCTCCTGATCATATTCATGATCAATGCGCCCTATTGGATCATGACCGCTGCCCAAAAAGTTTTCGGGCTGCGTCGCGCTGACGCTACATCCCCATGATTTGATAGCCGCCGTCGACGTAGAGCACCTGCCCGGTAATCGCCGCCGCGCCGTCGCTCGCAAGGAACAAACCGGTCTGCCCAATTTCGGCCGGATCGCAGCTTCGCCCGAGGGGCGCATGTTCCTGGTAGTGCTTCAGCATCGCGGAGAAGCCGCTGATTCCACGTGCGGCCAGCGTGTTCACGGGTCCGGCGGAGATGCAGTTGACGCGGATTTTTTTGGAACCCAGATCGTAGGCGAGGTAGCGCGTGCTGGCTTCGAGGCTGGCTTTGGCCACGCCCATTACGTTGTAATGCGGGACGACTTTCTCGGCTCCGTAATAAGTCATGGCGAGGACACTGCCACCCTCGGTCATGAGCGGCGCGGCGCCGCGGGTCAGCGCGACTAACGAATAGGCGCTGATATCGTGCGCCGTCCGAAAAGCTTCCCGGGTCGTGCTGAGGAAGTCGCCCTCGAGCGCTTCTTTCGGCGCGAAAGCAACGGAGTGCAGGAGGAGATCGAGCCGATCGGTCTGGCTCCGAACTTTCTCGAAAAAGGAATCGATCTCCTCGTCTTTCGAGACGTCGCAGGGATATAGCGGAGTGTCCTGTCCAAACTCGCCGACCAATTCCTCGACGTTGTCCTTCAGGCGTTCGCCCTGGTAGTTGAAAATGAGCCGTGCGCCGGCCGCGGCCCAGGCTTTGGCGATCGCCCAGGCGATGCTGCGCTTGTTCGCGACGCCAAAGACGACGCCGGTTTTTCCCGCGAGAATTTGTTCTGCCATAACGAGGGACTGTAACGGTTTTGCGGCGCGGCGAAAGCCTCTCGACAGGAAACGAGAAGGCTGAACATGGCCGCCGATTCCCGGGTTGAATCGGTCTTCAATGAAAACGTCCCCCCGGCCAAAGATAACCGTCGCCATTGGCGCGTTTTTTATCTTTTTCGAGCTCGTCCCGTCTGCGCGCGGGGGTGCGGACCTTCCGACAAACTACCTGCTGAATGGTGAGAGGACCGACGCGGACCAGATCGTCGGGCCGCACGCCTTTCTTACCTTCAGCACATTGACTGCATTCCAGGTCAATCTCGTGACCGTCACCTGCGGAGGTTCGGAAGCGCTCGTGCCCTTGCACTCGCCTACGCCGACGTCAACACCAGCGGTGTAGTCAACCATGAGGATAAGCTTCAGGTCAGATTCCACATCGGGATGGCGCTGACGAGCGAAGACTTCCGCGACGACGTCAACGCCAATGGCACGATCAACCAGCAGGACGGCGTGCTCGTCAGGGTCTACAAAGGTCAGTCGTTACCTCCTTAACGGGCGGATTCAATCCGCGTTGATCTTTTTCCCTTCCGCGGTCGCCGGTCACGGCTAATAGTGACGCATGAAAGTGAAAGTGATCGTGACGCCGAAGGAAACTGTGCTCGACCCCCAGGGAGCGGCGGTGCGCGATGCGATGCATCACCTTGGCCTGACCGGCGCGCGGGACGTCCGGATCGGCCGTTACCTTGAGATCGAGCTGGAGGGCGACGTAGCCGGACAGGAACCGAAGCTCCGCGAACTGTGTCGCGATCTCCTTTCCAATCCGGTGATCGAGGATTACCGGCTGGAAATGCCTAACGACGCCAAATGAAATTCGCCGTCATTCAATTTCCCGGATCGAACTGCGACCAGGATTGCCTGGCCGCCTTGCGCGGAATCGACGGTATCGAAACCGATTACGTCTGGCACAAGGAGACGTCGTTAGACGGCTGGGACGCGATTGTGCTGCCCGGGGGATTTTCCTATGGCGACTATTTGCGCTGCGGCGCGATCGCGCGCTTTTCGCCCATCATGCGGGCGGTGATCGACGACGCGCGTGCAGGGAAACTCGTCATCGGTATCTGCAACGGCTTCCAGATCCTTTGCGAAGCCGGCCTGCTGCCGGGCGCTCTCGTTCGCAACCGGTCGCTGCACTTTGTCTGCGACATGGTGACAACGCGGGTCGAGGTAGCGGAGACGCCCTTTACGCGGGGCATGCCGGTGGGCACGCTCTTGCAATTGCCGGTGGCGCACGGCGAAGGCTGCTATTACGCCGACGAAGCGACCCTGCGCGATTTGAACGAACGGCAGCAGGTTTTGCTGAAATATTGCGACGCGTCGGGCCGGGTTACGCCGGAAGCGAATCCCAACGGCTCAGTCGAGAACATCGCCGGGATCTGCAACCGGGAGCGAAATGTGTTTGGACTCATGCCGCACCCCGACCGGGCCTGTGAGGAACGCCTGGGAAGCAGCGACGGCGTGCGAATCTTCGAGTCGATGCTCCGCACGCTGGCGGGCGACCGGGCGGCGGCATGAGCGTTTTCGTCACCGGCACCGATACGGGCGTCGGTAAGACGAGCTTTACCGTCTGGCTCCTGGAACGTTTGCGCGCACGGGGCGTGCGCTGCGCCGGCTACAAGCCGATCTGCTGCGGCGATCGGGAGGATGCGGTGAAACTGCGCGACGCAAGCTTTCCCGGCCTGACGATCGATGAGGTGAATCCCGTCTGGTTACAGACCCCGGCCGCGCCCCTGACCGCGGCGCGCACAGAGGCGCGGGAGATTGACTTGGCCGTCCTGTGGAATGGCTTGGCCCGACTGCGGGAGCGGTGCGACTTCATCGCGGTGGAAGGAGTGGGGGGCTGGATGGTTCCCATCACCCCGAGCTACTGGAGTAATGATCTTGCCGCGGACCTTGCGCTGCCGGTGATCGTGGTGGCGCTGAATCGGCTCGGATGTCTGAGTCACACTCTCCTGACCGTTCGCGCGATTGGCGGAGCGGGTCTTTCCTGCGCAGGTGTGGTGTTGAACCACCCGGGCACTGAATCAGATGTCGCGACCCAGACCAACGCGGAGATTCTCCGAAGCTGCCTGCCGTTACCCGTCCTGACGGCGTTCGACCGGGACAGTGAAGAAATGCCGGGGGCAATTCGGCAGATGCTGCCGGACATGAGGCAGTTGCTGTAAAGCGTCAGACGTTCCCTGAGTGACAGTTGTGTAAATTTTTTACACACAAAATCGCTATGCCGGACCGCGCTTACCTAGGTAGACCGGCATCGGCACATGCATTGCTAAACTGTTAGCACAACCTCATCAAAACCTATGCTGCTACAAAAAACCCTACACATGAGTCAGTCGTTGGAAGAGTGCAAAACCCGCCTCGCCAGCATCGCATCCTATCGCCGTCATCTTGTCAGGGTGACGAAGGCAACGGTCACGTCGTCGAAAACGCTCGACTTCAGCTTCCAAGCTCTACTGGGCTTCGAAGCGAAAACGGTTATCACCTCGATCGAGAGTGATTCGCCCGATCAAATCGCCTTCGAATCGTGGGGCGGTAATATCGACCTGATGGGCCTGATCGAGTTCGCCGAGCTGCGGCCCGATTGCACTGAAGTGAACCTAGCGGTGCACTACGAGATCAAGAACAAGTTTTTCGCTTGGCTCGACCGCAGATTCGGTTTCGTGGATGGCGTTTTTACCTCTGAGCTGCGCAGCCTGCGCTCGCATTTCGAGGGTGTCGCCGCCCCGGTCACGGAGCGCTCGCCGTCCTTTGCCATGCTCGAGCCGGTCTCGGCCTGATCGAAGACCAACAGTTTCTCCATTAGAAAACGCGGTTTCGGCTGAGTGGCCGGAGCCGCGTTTTTACTTTATGCGGACGGCGCGGGTCTTATCGAGCCGCAGGATTTCGTCGCTCTTCAGATCGACTTCGGCCTGCGGGTCGCGCATCTTTTCGCCCTGCAGCTGCACGCTGCCTTGCTCAATGAGGCGGCGCACCTCGCCGCGTGATTTCGTCAGGCCAAAAGCCGCGCCGTAGGCAGCCACGACCAGCGTGATGAGATTGCGCTGCTCCGCTTCGGGCGCGAATTCCGGCAGGTCAGCCTGGTCGAGCCGCTTTTCGCGAAAGCGACGGTCCCATTCCTCCAGCGCCTGCTGGGCGGCGGAAGCCGAATGGTAGGCCGCGACGATCTCGCCAGCGAGCTGCTTCTTCGCTTCCATCGGGTGGAGATGGCCCGGCGGGAGTCGATTGAGGAGGACGGGATAGTAGCGCGCCATCAATTCGTCCGAGATGCTCATCAATTTGCCGAACATTTCGTTAGGCGCATCCGCCACGCCGACATAATTACCGAGGCTCTTGCTCATCTTCTGCACCCCATCCAGGCCCTCCAGGATGGGGGTGAGCAGGACCACCTGCTGCGCCTGGCCTTCTTCCTTTTGCAGGTCGCGCCCCACGAGAATGTTGAAAAGTTGATCGGTCCCGCCCAGTTCGACATCCGCGTCCACCTGAACGGAATCCCAGCCCTGCATGATCGGGTATTGGATCTCGTGCGCGCGGATCGGATGCTGCTGCTCGAGTCGCTCCTTGAAATCCTCCCGCTGCAGCATCTGCTGCAGGGTGACGCGGCTGTTCAGCCGGATGACTTCCGCGAACGTCATCTTCTTGAACCAATCGCCGTTGCACACGATCCGCGTCCGCTCCGGGTCGAGCACCTTGAAGGCCTGAATGCGGTAGCTCTCGGCGTTGGCCAGCACCTCCGCGTGAGTCAGCTGTGGACGGGTCGCGGAGCGGCCGCTCGGGTCGCCGATCATGGCGGTGTAATCGCCGATGATGAGGATCGCTTCATGGCCGAGGTCCTGAAACTGCCGAAGCTTTTGCAGGACCAGGGTATGACCGAGATGAAGATCGGCGCTCGTCGGGTCGACGCCCAGCTTGACCCGGAGCGGGCGGCCTAACGAGAGTTTTTGACGCAGCTCGGCTTCACTGATGATTTGGGCGGCGCCGCTCTTGAGGCGCTCGAACGATTCCGCTGCATCCATCTGGCAAGGTGCGTCAGCTTCGGCTCGCTTCAACCGCGGTCCGGGAATTCGCCGCCCTACTTGCTCTTGTTCAAGAGTTCGCGGACTTCGTCGATCGTGAGGGGCTTATTTTCCTGGCTCAATATCTTCTGCCGGGTTCCCTGGCCGAGGAACGGGCGATTGTCGGGGTAATCCTTCGTTTGCGAAACCTTACCCTCGTCGGAAGCAGTGCGGATCAGGGCGCTTTGCTGGGTCGGAAACTCCGCACCGCTTTGCGCAACTCGGAAACTGGGCTTCGTGTCGGCCGCGCGTTCGGCGCGATTGAACTTCTGTGCCTCGAACTTCTTCGCGGAAAAATCCTTTCCGCCGGAGAAACTCTTCGCTGTCTGCTCGTCACCCGCGTAAAAGGATTTCGCGACGAACTTCTTGTCCACCGCGGTGGTACCGGTGCCGGTGAACGTCTTGTTCTGAGCCGAGTTAGCGAGCGTCGTGTCAGGCCGCAAGAGGCGATCCACCAGCTTATTCTCTTGGTCCTGGGCGCGGGCCAGGCTGACGCCCACCATGAGGACTGGAAGGAGAAGAAACACGCGCACGGGGCGACCCTGTCCCAGTGGCCTGCGGGCTGTAAAGAAGAAATCCTCCTCAGTAATTGCTGAGGACGCTCACAAGACGCTGCGCGCCAGCCGGCGGCGCGACATTGCCGCTCAGAATGGACCGCGCGCCCACCGTTCTGCCGTAGTAGCGGTTATTGGCCGTTTTCTGCGTGCCAATGATCGCGCCTTCCAGAGAGACCCCGGCGAAGAGGCCTTTGCTTCGACTGTAGGTGTAGACGGCTGCTGTCGTGGTCACTCCCGCCTGCAGGTCGCGTCCGACCGGGCCGGCTGCGGCGCTCACGTCGGCGCCGATCTTCACGTTGCCGTCCCGGGAAAAGGCGCGGACGGCAGCGTCATTGTTCAGCACGAAGATGAAATCGGAGACCTGCGCGCCAATTTGCAATCCCCAGCCGGCGCCGCCGAGCCCAATAAAGGAAGGTCCCGACCACCCGCGATCCGTCCGTGCGACGACGACGCCCTGACCACCCTTACCACTGACCCCGAAACCGATTTTCAACACGCGCACGATAGCGAGGCCGCGCGCGTCCCTCAGGATGCGTCGCGGTATGCCGCGCTCTGGCATCGCCTTAAAATCACGCATGATTCCGACCGATTGATCTACGATTTCCTGCTCGGTGGCCGCACGTGCAGTGGCCAAAGTGAGCCCGAAAACGACCAGCGCAACAGCGGCTAAACTCTTCATGGTAATTTTATTTCGCCCGCTCGAAAACGACGGGGTGTATGAATGACTCTGGTCGGGCTCGAACGACCGTTCAAGCGCCTTCTTTGATCGCTTTACTTTCTTCGGTGGCCAGTCCCTGATCTGCCCGCATCGACTCGCTCACGAAACAGGCGTTACGGCTCGGGTGAATGCCGGAGCCATATCGGCTGGCGTAGACCTTGGTGAACTCCGCCCCAAGCAGAAAGATGGTGGAGGAGTAGTAGACCCAAACCAGGATGAGAATGAGCGCCCCGGCGGCACCGAAACTGGAAGCGATGCTGCTCGTGCCAAGGTAAAGGCTGATGAAGTACTTCCCGACGCTGAAGAGAACAGCCGTGACGACGGCTCCGATCCAGACGTCTTTCCACCCGATCTTTACATCAGGCAGCACCTTGAAGATCAGGCCGAAGAGCAGCACGAGAATGACGAAACTCACCACCGCCGTGAGCGGACCGACAAAGCTCGGGACCGGGAGATAGGCAGTCATGAAATTGTTCACCGCCTGCAGCACGGCGCTGAGGAGGAGTGAAACAATAAGCAGAAACCCGGCGCCCAGCACCATCGAGAAATTCAAGAGATACTCCTTGATCGAGGCCATAAAGCCCCCGGGTTTCAGCATGACGCCCCAGATGGAATTGAGCGCGTCCTTCAATTGCCCAAAAACACCCGAGGCTCCGATCAGGAGGGTGACTACGCCGATAATGGTGGCGATCAGGCTCTGTTTGGTGTCGCTCGAGGCCTGGATCAGCGCCTGGATCTCGCTCGCCCCCTTGGCACCGAGGAGCCACTCGATTTGCTGATAAACCTGCCCGCGCGCCGCCTGTTCGCCGAAGGCCATCCCTGCGACCGCGATCGCGATGATAACGAGCGGTGCCATTGCAAAAATCGAGTAGTAGGCAAGGGCGGCGCTGAACCGTGGGGCGCGGTCGGCCACCCAATCCTGAAAGCTCTGGACGAAAAGTGGTCCCCACGAGCGGACTGGATGAAATTTTTCTTTTTTTGCCATCATCCCGGAGTTCTTTAGCGGAAGCAGAGGGTTTTTCAAAAGTGGCTGACGCAAAGGAAACGATCATCGACCTGCAGAGCGACGCTTATTTTATGAGCGAGGCGCTGCGCATGGCGGCACGCGCCTACGAGGCGGAGGAGGTGCCGATCGGAGCGGTCGTGGTGCGCGAGGGGCGGGTCATCGCACGCGCCTACAACCAGGTCGAGCTTCTCAAGGACGCCACTGCCCATGCCGAGATGCTGGCGCTCACCCAGGCGGAGGCGGCGGTTGGAGATTGGCGCCTGACGGATTGCGATCTCTTTGTCACGAAAGAGCCCTGCCCGATGTGTGCCGGCGCTCTCGTCCATGTGCGGATGCGCCGGGTCGTTTTTGGGTGCGCTGATCCGCGTGGTGGCGCGGCCGGGGGATTGTTGAATCTGTTGCAAAACCCGTCGCTCAATCATCAATGCGACATCGTCTCGGGTGTGCTGGGGGAGGGTTCCGCTCAGTTGCTCCAGAGTTTTTTTCGCTCTCGACGAAAGAAAGGGATCAACTTTCGTAGTCTAGAATAGAACTCTCCTTTTGAAGAGACGACGAGATCCTTTCTTTCGGAACACGGTTGTGCAAGTCAGAGACTTCGGGCTCGCGCCTTTAAAATTTCAATCTACCGTTGAGACATCATGGATCGGAAGAATGGGATTATCAGTCGTTCAGCATTGCCCCGAGTCGGATTAGGCGCGTTAGCATTGAGCGCAGCAGTGCTTTGTTTTGTGGCGACGGCGAAAGCCGCGCCTCGTCCAGCGGGCCCTTCAGGAGCGGTGGTCAACGAACTTTATGCGACCGCAGCCGACGGCACACCTCTTCATTGGGATGTCTATACGCCTTCCACGCCAGGTCCGTGGCCGGCAGTTCTCGTGATTCACGGGGGCGGTTTCGTTTCTGGGGGAACCAACTTTCCGCCGTCGTTAGTCGGTTGCGCCCAGGATTTGGCGTCGGCCGGCTATCTCGCCTTTTCAATTGAATACCGGTTGGCTCCTCCGGGGTCTTTGCGTAGCCAAAGGTCGAATGGTCAGTTTCCGGATCAAACCGATGACGTCAGGTTGGCGGTGCAAGCGGCCCGGGCTGATGCGCGCACGAATGGCAAAGTTGGTGCAGTCGGTGGTTCGGCAGGTGGTTCCCATGCGGCCTTTGTAGCCACCACTGGAACGATCGGTAATGATCGCCTTGATGTCGCTGTCAGCCTCTCCGGTGCCTACGACCTATCGGATTTCAGTCCGAATGACAATCTCGATTCATACACGGAAAACGTGACCAATTATGTGGGTGTGCCTACGACAGATACGACGGCTTTGCGAGCGGCTTCGCCAGCTTGGCTAGCCGACGCAACCGCCTCGCCCGTCCTCATGGTGAACACGATCGAGGACCCGATGCCTTACATTCAACTCCCCCTGATGTTTATGCACCTCGACGCGTTGGGCGTCGTTAACTATCAGGCTCTTACTCTTACGGGAGCAGAACATTCGTTCGATAATTGGCCCGGATCCAAGACCCAGGCCCTCACTTTTCTTGCAAACGCGTTCGCCGGGGTGCCTCCTCCTCCTCCATTACCCCCGCCCTCTCCAGGCGCGGTTTCTCAGAAGCTGCTCAATATTTCGACCCGTGCCAATGTTGGTCTCAACGAGGATGTTCTGGTAGGAGGATTCATCGTAGCTGGAACGACCAACAAACGAGTTGTTCTGCGGGCCATTGGACCATCGCTTACCTCATTTGGCGTGAACGGAGCGTTAGCTAACCCGATGATCTCGCTCTACGACTCTTCCGGCATCCTGGTCGAATCCAATGATGACCGGCAGGCACTCCCCGGGATTCCCAATCCGTTGCTGCCCGCGAATCCGAAGGAATCGCTATTGAGCGCTATTTTGCCACCGGGCGCTTACACGGCTATACTTCAAGGTGTAAACGGGACGACGGGGGTGGGATTGGTGGAAGTTTACGACGCGGATCCGGGAAGCTCCAGCGGCGCCAACATTTCGACTCGGGGCAATATTCCCACGTCGGCAGAACTCATTATCGGTGGATTCATTATTGGCGGCACCACTCCGACGCAGGTGATCGTTCGTGGGCTTGGGCCTTCGCTAACGTCGCTGGGTATCACTAACGCATTGCCCGACCCGGTTTTGGAACTGCATGACGAGAATGGAAATCTCGTGTTCAAAAATGACAACTGGCGTTCGTCGAGTCAAGCACAGCAAATCATTGCGACGGGCATCCCGCCAACCAATGACTTGGAAGCTGCAATCGTCGAGACTTTGGCGCCGGGCGCCTACACGATCTTGCTTTACGATTCCCAACTCCGCACTGGCGTTGCCTTGGTTGAGGCCTACAACCTCACGCCGTAGTAGCTTTTGCTAATTTCAGCGGATAAGGGCTTGGCTGCCTCGCAAGGACTCGAACCTTGACAAAGAGATCCAGAATCTCTCGTGCTACCATTACACCACGAGGCACCTCGGGATGAGACGTAAGCGCTGCTCTCCTCGCTCCGCAAGTGGGTGTTCGCGCTGCTACGGAGTTTGTTTGCCGCCCGTGGGGATGGAGACAGCCTCAGGCGGCTGCTACGGCCTTCCCGGCCCACTCGTGAGACCAGGCTGCTTTGGCTCCTTGCCCGGCGGCTTGCTTGGCGACCATCAGCTTACGGACGGAGATGCGGGCGGGATTCGTCGCTCCCTCTTCACCATAGATTCTGCCTGACAGAAGGTCCAGGCCTGCGGCCCGGTCTCTCCAGGTCATGATGCGTTGAAAGGCGAGGGGGTATTCCCACAACACGCCGATGACGTCTTCGACCACGTCGTTGCCTTCGTCACAGAGTCGCTCGAAGTCAGCAAACGGATTCCCGTTTCCCTCGGTCTCGCCGGAGAGATGTTTGGCAACCGCGCTGGCGGCAAATTCGCCCTCTTGGATGCCGAAAAATACGCCGTAGGCGAAGATCGGATCGATGAACCGGTGGGCGTCGCCGATACAGAGGAAGCCTTTTCCGGTGTAGTTCATGACGCGGTAGGAGAAGTTGGGGATGGCGTGAATCGCCTCCTGCGGGGTGAGGTCCGGCAGGCGTTCGGTGAGCGCAGGCGTCATCTGCCGGCATTCGCGTAGCATGAAATCCTCTTTCGAAAGCCTGGCTTTCTTGAAATAGTCGGTCTTTACGACAATACCCACGCTCGTGAGTTCCTCGCTCACAGGGATGAACCAACTCCAGTAATGTTTCGCCTGGTAATAGAGCAGCGTGTTACCCGGCTGCTCACTACGATCTTTGCCGTTATCCCGGATGGTGTTGGCGAACTGCGTGAACAAGCTGATTTGCTTGTCGGAGGAGCCGGGAAGTTTTTTCCCGGTGACGCGGTGATTTGCCAGGAAAGTGGCGATGCCGGAAGCGTCAATCAGCACTTCGCAATACAGCTTCTCGGTTGCACCTTGCGGGGTGCGAATGGTCAACCCGACGACGGCATCCCCCTCGTGGATCGGTGCAAGTGCGGTTGCTCTGATGCAGGTGGCACCTCGCTCCATCGCGCCGTCGAATAGGATTTTGTCGAACGAGCTTCGCTTCACGTTCCAAGTAATGTTGGGAACCTGTTCGAACTTTTCGTTCCGTCGAACGAGTGGAACCCAGAAGCTGTTCTTCCCATCAGCGCCATAAAATTTGACGCCCTCCTTGATGGGATAGTGCTGTGCCTCGATCGCCGGCCCGAGCCCCAAGTCTTTGAGCGCGAGAGCGGTCGGACCCGTCAACGATTCTCCGACATGATAACGAGGATGTTCATCGCGCTCGACGACGACCGGCGTAATGCCGTGCCGCAGGAGGTACATCGCTGTTGCGGCTCCAGCAGGACCGCCTCCGAGAATGATCACAGGATGTTTTTTATGAGCCATGCGGAGCACGAATACACCAAAGAAATTCTCAGAGAAACTGTGTGCTGTAAGGATAATGCAATTATTCGGTAAGAATCGTCAAGGGCTTTGAAAGCCCTTGGCCGTCGCCCCACGAGTTCGCCGCAGCGTGGCTTTATTGTCCAAGCGTGCAGTCCGCCTTGATATCTTGTGCGTAAATGTCTTTGCCATCTGTGTGTGTCCATCACTCCAAATAGCAAAGGCCACGCCAGACGATGAAAGAGTCAGATCGAGGCGCGACTTCGACGAGAGGATGGAGGTAACCGCAAACGGCGGACAGATCGCGGTGCCGCTCGCGTCCAACTTGGCTCCCATGATCATGCCCTGTGCGAAAGACGCTTCGGACACCAGACGACTAAGCGGCCTAGCGCGGATGTGAAGAGGTAGCCGAACGGAGGATTCCCGCTCAGGCCGTTGTCAAACCAGCTGATGTGCGGCCGCCGTCCGGCGTCCGGCGAATCTTGGGCTGGACTTGGTCGCTTCGCTTCACCGCAACGCCGAGATTGACCATCGGATCGGAACTCCATTGCGCGAGCGCGCCGGATGAGGGGACGAGGCCCAAAAGAACGAGCACAAGAGTGAGATTGCATGTTCTTCACATGAAGATCCCTTGCCGAAACCGAGATCGCCGTCCTTGGGCCAATTCTATTAGTGCGAAAGAGGAGCGGCCACCCAATTCTCGCTCGTTGTTTCGTACCAACGGCACGCTTGGCGGAGCTTGCGCCGCTCCAGCGCGAACTCTATCCTCGCGACATGACCAAGGACGACTTCGTTTCGACGATCCAGGCCGGCTACTCTTTCAAAGGTGATTCTGTCCTGTTCGGCGCAGCCATGCGCGATGGTCAGATCTTCGCGGAAGCGCCGATTCGGTTGCCTTTGCGCACGATGAACCGTCACGGCCTCATCTCGGGCGCGACCGGGACGGGGAAAACCAAGACGCTGCAGATGATTGCTGAGCAACTTTCCGAAGCCGGCGTTCCGACTCTACTCATGGACATCAAGGGCGACCTGAGCGGTCTGGCCATGCCGGGCACGTCTTCGGCCGGCATCACTGACCGCCAGGCGAAGATTGGCTCCGAGTGGTCGCCGAGCGCCTATCCCGTTGAATTCTTCACCCTCTCCGATGAGCCGGGCGCGCGGCTTCGTGCGACCGTGCTCGAGTTTGGTCCCCAGCTTTTTTCCCGGATGCTCGGGCTGAACGAAACCCAGTCCAGTCTCGTCGCGCTCGTCTACAAATTCTGCGACGACAAACATCTGCCGCTGCTCGACCTGAAGGATTTCAAGAAGGTCCTCGAGTACATCACGGGGGACGCGAAGCCGAACGTGACGGCGGAATATGGATTGGTCCCGACCACTTCGACCGCGCTCATCCTGCGCAAGTTGATCGAGCTCGAGCAGCAGGGTGCGGAACAGTTTTTCGGCGAGCCGTCATTTGAAATGTCCGACCTGATGCGCGTCGTCGACGGCTTCGGGGCCATCTCCATTCTGCGCCTGAGCGACATGCAGAATCGTCCCAAGCTTTTCTCCTCCTTCATGCTCCAGATGCTGGCCGAACTCTACGCCACCCTCCCGGAGGTAGGCGATGTCGAGAAACCGAAGCTCGTTCTTTTCCTTGATGAGGCGCACCTCATTTTCGACGACGCCGAGAAATCGCTCCTCGACGAGATCGAGACAGTGATCAAATTGATCCGCTCGAAGGGCATCGGCATTTTCTTCTCCACCCAAATGCCGACCGACATCCCCGACGCCGTCCTCGCGCAGCTCGGGATGAAAGTGCAGCATGCCCTGCGCGCTTTCACTGCCAAGGATCGCAAGGCGATCAAACTGGTCGCGGAAAATTATCCGGAGACACCTTTCTACAAGACGGAGCAGCTCCTGACCGAGCTCGGGATCGGCGAAGCCCTCGTTACGGTCCTGGATGAACGCGGCACTCCCACTCCGCTCGCCGCGACCATGCTTTGCGCGCCGCGCTCCCGGATGGGCCCGCTCACTCCTGACGAGCTGCAGGCGGTCGTGCAGCGCTCCGAGATCGCGCAGAAATACAACACCACTCTCGATACCGAAAGCGCCTACGAAATTCTGGGCGGCAAGATCGCGGTCGCGACCTCGCCAGATCAGGCGCAACGCGTTGCCAGCGCGACCCGCAAGACCTACGCGCCCGGCCCCGCACGGAGTCGCGAGTTGGATGACGCGCTTGGTCGCGCCACGGAAACAGCCCCGCCGCCCGCGGGTGGCCTGCCTTACCCGCCGAAAGAGGCGGCCCCCGCTCCCGCGAAAAACGTGCTCAACGACATCTTCGGGAGCAGCGTCGCCAAGAGTGTCATCCGCAGTGTGGCGGTCAATCTCACCGGCACTCTTACCCGGTCGCTCCTCGGCGCGATGGGCGTGCGCGGGCGGCGTCGTTAGGCGGAAGGATCGCTCGCGTGCGCCTGTAAATCTTCCAGCGAGACAAACTCAAGCGCGGAAGAGTGGGTCGCCTCGAGGTCGACCGGCGGCGCCACCCCGCGGTCGAGCGCTTCTTTCCAGCGCGTCACACAGATGCACCAGCGTGCGCCCGGCTCCAACCCGGAAAAGCCCCATTCGGGATGCGGCGTCACGAGGTCATTTCCCATCAGGACCGAGTAATCGAGGAAGTCGCGCGTCATCTCCGCGCAAACCGTGTGCAGACCGGTGTCTTCCGGCGCCGTCCGGCAGTAACCGTCGCGAAAAAACCCGGTCGCCGGCTCGGTGCAACAGGGCTGCAAATCGGTTCCAAGAACGTTTGTTGGCATGGCGTCACGTTACTCGCGGCGCGCGAATTTTCATGCGAAGTCGAGCCATGCACGTAATGGCCTACTGGCTGCTCCCGGCGCCGCCGGCCCGCGACTCCTTCCGCGAGCTGATCCGACGTCTGGCTGCAGAAAACGACGCCCTCACTTTCGAGCCGCATCTGACGCTCGCGATCGGCCCGGATGAGCCCGGCGCGGGGGACCGGACGCTGGCCCGATGCACCTCCGGCGTGATCGAGGTCCGCGCTCTCGGAGTCGCGTTTTCCGCGACCTTTACCCGGACTCTCTTTGTTCGTTTCGAACCGAATCCGTCGTTGCAACAACTTCGCGATTCGTTAGGCGGAGAGGAGCGCGAACCGTTCGACCCGCACGTCAGCTTGCTCTACCAAAAGCTATCCCCCCTGCGCCGGGCAGAGCTGGCAGAAGAAATTCAGCTTCCTTTCGTCACTGTGACTTTCGATTCGGTCGCGGCGACACGTTGCCGGATCCCCGTCGTAGCGGCCGCCGATGTAGGGCGCTGGGAAACAATCGCGGTCCGCCAACTGTGACGACCGAGCCTCGCGGCGCGTGCGCTCCCCGGACCAATGCCGCGCTGAACCACGAAGAGATTCGTCAGCTCCATCTTCGCCGCATCCACCAGGCCGTTGTCCGTCAGTTTCAAGGCTGGGATCGGGGAGAGGCTGAGGAACGAGAGCGACATGAAGAGCGCGGGCAGTTCGCAGCCTAACGACTTGGCCGCGACGTTGAGCGCGGCGATCTTCTCGATCACCGTCTCGAGCGTTTGATCGGCTCGAGATCGATGGCAAAGGGCACCCACATTCCTTCCAGGCGGCGAGCTCAGCCCGGCCATTCACCGTGGTGACCCGCACGGCTGACGCCTGCGAGGTGAGTTCGGGGATTCGCGACCTCGTGATCCTGAAATCAACCGGCTCCGGCTTCGAAGGTTATCCAAAGTGCAAGTATACCACCCTGCCCGAGACCGCCGATCGCATTCTCACGACCTCGTTCCGCGGCACCTGGCGCAGCCACCGGGCCGCGAACGACCGCATCATGGCGGCACTGCAAGCCTGCCCGGAAATCTCGCGGATCGACCTCGCCATGCCGAACAAGCATTGCCTTCTCCTGAACCTCGCTCCTTTTGGCCTGGAGAATAAAAACGAGCTCTTTGTGCCGACGGAGGAACCGTTCGGTCTCATCGAGGCGAGCTTGGAGCGCGACGGATGACGATGGACGCGCTGATCGACGAGTTGCTTGCCGTGCGCAAGTCGCGGAAGCCGTGTGCGCTGGTCATAGTGGCCGAGACGAAGGGGTCGGCGCCGCGCGCGGCCGGCGCAAAGATGCTCGTCTACCTCGATGGCTCAACGAGCGGCACGATCGGGTGCGGGAAGTTTGAGGTCCTCGCGATTGAGGAGGTGCTGGCCTGCCTGCGGGACAAGAGGACGCTCCTCAAAAACCTTCCCGTTGCGCGAAGATGCCCCCGATTCTTTCGGCGCGATCTGTGGCGGCGAGGCGACGATTCTGATCGAGCCACAGCAGGCGCGCGAAGCGCTCTTCGTCGTGGGCGCGGGTCATTCTGCGCAGGCGATTGTGCGTCTCGCCCTCGAGTGCGGGCTTTCGGTGCACGTCGTGGACGATCGGGTCGAGCTTTTAGAGACGCTCCCGGCGGCCGTACGCGAATATCGGTGCCGAGCCCCGCCGATTTCATCGCCAGCGGGCCATGGCAATCCGATGAAGCCATCGTGCTCATCAGCCGCAACCACGAACTGGATCGCGCTGCTCTCGACGGTGCGATGCGCAACCCAGGCCCGGGCTCCATCGAAATGATCGGAAGCCGACGCAAGGTGCGGAAGGTATTCGAACACCTTCGTGGAGAAGGCATAAGCGATGAAAGCCTCTGCATCGTCCATGCGCCGATCGGACTCGATATTGCCGCCCATTCGCCCGCTGAAATTGCGGTCAGCGCGGTCGCCAAAATCCTCTGAGTTCTCAGAAAAAGGCATCTCGGGAGAATGCGTTGGACGTAAGACTTACAAACGGAATAAACTGCCGCTCGCCAGCATCTTAAAGGAGTAAAAACTGCCTGCTTAGCCTGCTTCTAAAATTGGTGCTGGACTCGGGAAAAGAAATGAACAACAAGCATCCGTGGGCTGTCTCTATTCCGATATTTAACCTTGTTAAGTAGTTCCTCTGATGCTACAACACGCATTCCACAAATTCCGGGAGTTCGAAATCGCCGGTTTTTTGTGCCCTCAGGAGCAAACTTTCGACCCACTTCATGAGAACTTATATGGCCGCTGAAGATAGCGACACTGGTATAAAAATTTATCTGCGCGAGATCGGGCAGATCCCGCTGCTGACACCTCAGCAGGAGATCGAGCTCGCCGCTAAGATCAAGAAAGGCGACAAAGAGGCTCGGGCCTTGATGATTCGCTCCAACCTGCGTCTCGTGGTGAAAATCGCGCACGATTACGCCAATCTCGGTCTGCCCCTGCTCGACCTCGTTTCCGAAGGCAACATCGGCCTGATGAAGGCTGTCGAGCGCTTCGACCCGGCCAAGGGCGGCAAGCTGAGCACCTACGCCGCGTGGTGGATCAAGCAATCGATCAAGCGCGCTCTGGCCAACCAGAGCAAGACGATCCGCCTGCCCGTTCACCTCGTCGACAAGATCTCGAAGATGCGCCGCGTCTCGCTGCAAATGAGCGAAGAGCTCGGCCGCGAACCGACCGACGACGAGCTCGGCGAAGAGATCGGCATTGCGGCCGGAAAAGTCTCGCAGCTCAAGACCGTTTCGATTCGCCCGGCTTCACTCGACGCGCCAATCAGCGACGATGACTCGACCGAGTTCGGCGAGATCGTCGGCGACGAGGAAGCGCAAACGCCCTTTGAATTGCTCCGCGACAAGAACCTGCGCAACGAAGTGGGCGGTCTGCTCGACGTGCTCGACGATCGCGAACGCAAGATCATCTTCTCGCGCTTCGGGCTCGACGGCGGCAAGCCGAAGACGCTCGAGGAAGTGGGCAAGAAGTTCGGCGTGACGCGCGAGCGGATTCGCCAGCTGCAGAACATTGCGCTTTCCAAGTTGCGCCGCGCCCTGAGCAAGAAAGAGCGGCCAGTCGACGTCGAACTGACCGCGGAAGTCTAACGATTCGCGAAAGAAATTGAACCAGCGCGCGGAGGGAAACCTCCGCGCGCTTTTTGTGCTGCCTAGTGCACTTCCGCGCCCCGCCCGCTGTCATCCCGACCCGCCGAAGCGCGTCCCGCCGGAGGGTCATGCTTCCGCATGACCAGCTTGATCAGAGACCTCGTTCGTTAGGCCTGCAGCCGATCCCAATCCACCCCAAAAACTCTTTCCTTTGGCTGATACTCGTCGATCAACGGCTGATAACGCGCGATCAGGTGTCGGACGAGATCGACTTCAAACAAGTTGGTCGTTCGGCTCATGGCCGATTCGTGATGGCGATAAAGGCAAAGGATATTCGGGACCAGCACCGCCCACTGATGGGCCGCCGCCATGCGCAACCAGAGCTCGTAATCCTCCCAGCCGAACCACCCGACTTTAAAGAGCCCGTTGTCGTAGCCTCCGAGGGCGAGGAGTTGTTCCCGGTCAAACAACGCCATCGCGTCGATGTAAGGATGCTCCACCAGCATCCGCGGATCCCAGTCGAAATAAGAGAGGAGACCGCTCCGGTTCTCGGGCTGGCCGCGGAAACGGCACAGAATCGAAAAGGCCGCGGCGGCGCCCGACTCAGTAATCGCACGGTAAAGCTCCTCCAGCGCGCGCGGGAAGATCAGGTTGTCCGCGTCCATGATGAAAGCGTAGGGAGCGCGGGCCAGGCGGAGCCCGACGTTGCGCGCATCGGCCAGCCCGGTGTTGAATTTTTTCTCCACCAACCGGATCGGCAGAGTGGAGTCGCGTTGCGCCTGGCGGGCCGCGCTCAGCGATCGATCGGTCGAAGCGTCATCGACGATCAGGATTTCCATTCCGCCCTGAACGCCGGCAAGCGAGGCGGCCTCCAGGCTCTCCACGCAGTCGCGGATGTAATGCTCGTAGTTGTAAAGCGTGATGATGACTGAGATGGCAGGCGCGGCGGCGCGGACAAACGCGTCGTTCTCGCTTGTCCGGACCGCCTGCTCCCCTTTCGCGACCGCCTGTTCCTGAAGCTCGAACCGCTCGGCATATCCACGGCGCCGTTCCCGGATCGACTCGATCGCTTTGGCCTGCTCGGCGAAAGACATCGCAGTCACTGGCGTTCTTTCCTCAGCCGAAAACAGGCCGCCGAGATCCGCCGCGAACGCTCGCCGCAGGGATTGCACTCCGCTGTGGCCAATCCGTTTCTGGAGTGGCTCCGGGAGCGGTGCGGGAACGGCGGGTTCGTTTTCGCTGCCTCGGCCTAACGAGAAGTGGCGCCCGGTCGCGATCTGTTCCACGCAGGTGAGGCAATTGCTCGCCTGGGTGAGGTGCTCACGCACATACGCGCGCCCGGCTTGGGCGATCGCTTCGCGCTCGGTCGGGTTCTCCAGGTAATAGCGGCACGCCTCAATCACCTGCCCGGGCTCGACCATGACGAAATGCTCTCCCGGGACGAGCGGCGCGAACCCTTCGCACGTCTCGGTCACGATGCAGCAGCCATTGGCCAGACCGACCAGCATCCGATGCCATTCGAAATAGCGCAGATCGGAGTAGTGAATGTTGAGCAACAGCTTGGAGCGCTGGAGGAGCGCGTTCCGTTCTTCTGCCGCGAGGTAACTTTTCGTCTCCTCCGTTTTGGCAAAACCGAGCGGAACGAGCCGCAAGTGGCAGTTTCGAGCCGCGAAAAAATCGGCGTGGCGCGCCAGGAATGTCTCCCTTCGCCCGGTCAGCGAAGCGAGCAGGCAAACGTCGAGATCGCGTTCGCGTCCAGACGAGCTGCTAGTGCGTTCGAGCATCGGGTGATAACCGAGCGGCAGGTGAAAGCACCGCAGGCCACAGCGGCGATATGCCTCCACCCCGAGCGGATTAATGTCGAGCATGGCGCGCGCATTCGGCGCCACCACCATGTTGCTATGGAACCAATCGCTGTCCGGTTGCTCCGTCCCGAGGAGGTAGAGCTGGCGGGTCATTCGCTTGAGCTCCGCGGGGGGAAATTGCGGGGTGAGATAGAGATTATAGAACTCGTGCGGAGTGACGACGATCTGGATCGTGTCTTCTGGCGTTTCGGCTGCTGGGATGCCATCAATAAATAGCTCTGCCGCGAACCCCGCGTCACGGAATCCGGCGCAGACCAGTTGCGCGATCTCGACGATGAAGAGATTCGATTTCGACGTGACAAAAAGATGAACCGTCCTGATCTGGACCGGGTCCGAGATGGTCGCGACGTCGGCGAGACGGGCTTTGATTTCCGCCATTTCCCCGGCCTCGTTTTGCCGCGCGGGCTCAACGGGGAGGAAGCGTTCGCGGAGCCGGTCGACCAGGACCCGCTGCACGTTTAGCAGCCGCCAGCGACCGATGAAATCGAGGGGGAACACCGTTATCCCAGTGGTGTAGAGGGCGCGCCAGTTCTTCTCGTGGCCCCGCACCTGGATCTCGAGGCCGCAGCGACCTGGCGGCAGGTCTTCGAGCTCGATAAGAAAACCGCTCATTGCCGCCTCGGGCAAATCCGGGTAGGCCGCTCCGATCGCCGGCCGGGCGCGCTTCCGTCGCCCTTTGTAGAAGCGCTCCGAGCGGAGCGGTTGCTTCACACGCGCGCGGAGACCGTGGATTGGTTTTCCTTCGCGATGAAAGAGCCAGCCGCTGATCTCGATTCGCCGGCTAAAACTTATCCGCTCGGGCGGCGTATCGAGATGAAAAAGATATTCCGCGGCTGCCGCGGGATCGGTGGAGGCGGTGGTCATCATTTCTTCCGCCATGGCAAGGAAACGCGCGGCGGGAAGGCGAGCATGAAACCGGCGGAAGCGAGCGAGAGATTGGGATTGTAGGCGGGATCCTGCTGCAGGGCCTCGCCCCAGGTGTCGTGCATGTATTTGATCTCCGCTTCGAACCGGTTGTTTTTCGCCACCGTATCCTCGAGCCCGCGACTGGCCGATTCATGATGGTAGAGCTCAGCGTAGGGCGTGTAGATAACGCGATAACCGTGCTGCCGCAGACGGAGGCAGAAGTCGACGTCGTTGAAGGCGATCTTAAGATTCTCTTCGTCGAAGCCCCCGACCTCCAGGAAGACGCTTCGCCTAACGAGAAGGCAGGCCGCCGTGACGGCGGAAAGTTCCTGGGCGAGAATGGCGCGCGAGAAATAGCCGTGGTTCGCTCGGGGCAGGCCCTTGTGCGCGTGCGCCGCCACCCCGCCGCCCCCGAGGATGACGCCGGCATGCTGGATATGGTCGTCCGGATAAATCAGGCGCGCGCCGACCGCGCCGACACTCGGTTGAATCGCCTGGCTCACCATCTCGCCCAGCCAATCCGGGTTAATCACGGTGAGATCGTTGTTGAGCAGGGCGACGAAGTCCGCTTCCACCTGGCGCACGCCGAAATTGTTGAGCTGGCCGAAATTGAATTCCCCTTCGTGCCGCAAGGCCCGGACGCGCTCGTCTTGCTCGATCTCCGCGAGGAAAGAGAGAGCGGCCGGATCGTGTGAGTCGTTATCGATCAGAACAATTTCGTAATTCGGATAGCTAGTCTGTGCGAGAAGGCTCTCGACGCAGGGTCGGAGTCGTTCGACCAGGTCGCGTGTCGGGATAATGATCGAGACGCGCGGCCTATCGTCAGGCAGCGCATAACGGATGCGCCGGAAATCCTCGTCGCCCGAGCTGGTCACTTCCGCGGCGATCCGGCGCCGCGCGAGATGCTCCTCTACGGCCTTGATCGCGGCGGCGCGGGCATGCGGTTTGGCGCTAAAACTAAGCGCGGCGCTCTTCTCCGACATGCGCCAATGATAGAGCAGCCGCGGAATGTGCCGGATCTGGCGCGGCTCGACCTCCTCGACGCAGCGCAGCACAAGGTCGTAATCCTGCGAGCCCTCAAACCCGGCGCGAAAACGGACGCGCTTGATCAGGTCGGCTTTGTAAACGCCAAGATGGGAGAAGAAATTCTGCGCCAGAAAAAGAGTGGCATTCCAATCCGGCTTGAAGTGAGCGTTGCCGCGACGACCGGTGGTGTCGAGCTTGTCCTCATCGCTGTAGATGAGCTGGACGTCGGGATGCGCATTGATTTCGGACGCGACAAAGCAAAGCGCCGTCGGCGCGAGCACATCGTCATCGTCGAGCAGCGCGACGAAATCGCCCGTCGCGAGATCGAGCGCGTCGTTCGAGGCAGCCGCGATTCCGCCGTTCACCGCGCGGCGCTGCACCTTGATTCGTTTATCGGCCTTCGCGTAACGCGCCAAAATACGCGGGACATGGCTGGCCGGCGAGGCATCGTCCACGATGCACAGCTCCCAGTGCGGGTAAAGCTGCGAGCGAACCGACTCGATCGCCGCCCGCAGGTGCGCCGGCGAGGGATGATAGACCGGCATCACAATCGAGATGAGCGGCCGCCGGGCCAGTTGTTCAATGCGGTTTCGCATTTCGCGCCGGTCGCCCATGCTCAGCGTGTCGTAGCGCTTGATCCAGCTCGCGTAGTCGCCGATTTCCCAGAGCTGCGGATCGACGATCGGTCGCAGGTTGATGAGCGGCGCCCGGATTTTTTTGGAAAAAATTTCTTCCCATTGCTCCCCGACCCGCTGGGCTTCCAAGACAAGGGTGGCGCGGCCCCGCGGGGCTTCGGCGATGATTTCAAAACCGCTTTTGAAAGTCGCGGCGTTCTCCCGATAGCGTTCCGCGACGTCGGCGCGAAAGACCCCGGCGCTGCCGGGAAATTCGCGGCCGCCGATGCGGACGCGAATCGCTTCGATCGGCTTGCTATCCCAGCTGAAGCACCAGCCCGAAAGCCGGAAACGCTTAGGCAGTTTGGTCCAGTCGAGTGGCTCATCAAACCAGAGATGATAGCCGGGATGCGGCAGGTCGCCGCCGGGCGGAGTGCCCGGCGCGCGCACATCGTCCCCCGCCGCATTCGATTGCCCGGCGGCCGGGACGCTGGTGGAGAAGAAGTCCTCCCACTCCTCGTTAGGCCGAGCGCATTTCAGCTGCAGTTTGAAGCGCGACCGTGGCTGTTGCCTCACTTGGATCGCGAACCCGCTTGCCTCCGCCTCACGCACGTCCGGAAAAGCCGCCGCGACGTCGGCCCGTGGCATCGGGAAAACGGCCGACTGCGTTCCCTCTGGCGTGACTGCTCGGACGCGCGCAAGGGCCGCGCCCGTTTCCGCAAAAACCCAGCCTTCGATCCGGACGATCTCGCCGGAGGCGGTGGCGACCCGCTCGACGTGAACCCAGGATCGATTTTGCACTGCGCTCAAGCTTGCCAAAGCAGGGGATTTGTCCAACCTCAAGCGTAGCGATCCCGCGCGGCATGCAACTGAGAGACCGTTTTTCTCCCCGGCAGATCGCCCTCGTCTTGCTCGCGCTGCTCGCAATCCTGCCTGCGCTCTCGATGTGGCACTGGGTGTCGAGCAACTGGGTGCCGCTCCCCTTCTGGGATGAATGGGCCACTCCAGCGAAGCAATTCGAGTCGTGGTATCGCGGCAC
>JBDTOL010000100.1:0-16025 GCA_039933235.1 Spartobacteria bacterium
AGATCAAGCAGGGCGAGTTCGCAGGCGCGCGCTCCCTCCTCGAGGGGATCAAGCAACCGCCTGAGTTGCGTGCCCGCGCCCAGGAGAGTCTTGCCGTGCTGGAAAACCGGGAGAGCGGCCGGGTCAATCTCCTCCGGCTGCGCTTGGCGGCACGGCTGGGTGCGCCGAACTGGATGATCGAGAAACGCTACATCAAAGCGCTAGTCGATCTTCATTATCCCGTGCGCGCGCTGAACGAGCTGAAGACCTGTCTCGCAACGGCGCCGTATCGCGCCGAAAGCTGGCAGATGTTGAGCAAGCTCCTGGAACAGATTAACCGGCCCGAGGAAGCGGCCATCGCGCTGTCCATGGCGGAAGCGAACGACGTCTATCTGGACCGGCGCGGCGAAGTGCCGCTCTAGGCACATCCGCGGTTCAATTCGGTCCCGAAACGGGGGCGTGCAAACGTCGTTCAAGGTTTTCCTCACCATCACTAGCTGTATCTTCGCGATCGGTGTTGCGGCACAGTTGCCTACCGAGACGGCGACGCCGATTCCGGGCATTCCTGCGGGACCGCGCCCGACGGCCACTGTGACGCCGCTCCAAGAGACGCCTCAGCCGACCGCTACTGTTACGCCGTTGCCGAGTGCCTCCCCCCGCGGGAACTCAGCCCCAGACGACCAACACGGTCGCGCCCAGTCCATCGCCCACCCCTTGTTATGATGCGAGCGGCGCCGGCGCAGCGGCGCTCTCGACCCGAGCGGTGTCGGCCCCGAGGAACCTGACCCCGGCCAGCCAGATAAGGCCGGAGAGGAGCATCATTCCCGAGATGAGGAAGAACCCGATGTTCATGTTCGTGTGACCGGAGACGTATCCGATCGCAGGAAACGCGAGAGCATCGCCGAGGGCGTGGATGACGAGGATATTCAGGGCGAAGGCGGTGGCGCGGACATTTGGGAAAATGACATTGGCCAGCGCGGTATTCGACGGTCCGGTATTTAGAAAGCCGAAGAAAATTGCGCCGAACAAAAATCCCCACGCGGCCGGGAACGGGGTGTAGAGCATCGCGACAAAGAAGGGCGCTGCGAGAAGCATGCCGACCCCCGAAACGAAAAAATACGACCCGGGATGGCGCGGACGCATCCAGTCGGCGACGACGCCGCCAATCAGAGTCGAAAGCAAACCTGCGCTCGCAGTAATGAGACCGAAGACCGCGGTCGACGAAGGAGGCAGCCCGCGGTAGCGGAGGTAGGCCGAGATCCAAAAGGCGAGACCGCCAATGGCAAAGGTCATCGCGGTCTGGGCGAAGCAATTGATGACGTAGGAGCGATTGCGGAAGAGTTGCAGGTAATCATCCCGGGTGGGCCGGGCCTGGGCGGGACGGTCCGCCGCGCGGCCGCGCGGGTCGCGCTGGGTGAAGCAGAGAAGACCGAGGAGCAGGCCCGGGGGCATGACCAGATAGAATGCCCAGCGCCAACCAAGATGCGCGGTAATCAACCCGCCCAGGACATAGCCGAGCGCGCCTCCGACGGGAATGGCCGCGAAGAAAACTGAGAGCACCCTGCCGCGCACGGCGAGCGGGAACAAATCGGCCAGGATCGTCGGGCCGGCCGGGCCGTAACCGCCCTCGCCGATGCCGACCAAAACGCGCGTGAAGAGGAGAATGCCAAAAGTGGCGGCAAGCCCGGAAGCGCCGCTTGCGAGACTCCAGAGCATGACGGCAATGCCGACGATGATCCAGCGCGAGAAGCGATCCGAGAGCCAGCCGAGAGCCGGCGCGGAGAGCATGTAGGTAACAAAAAACGCCGTGCCCAACAATCCGCTGAGCGCCATCGCATTGGGGTCGCCCGGCTGGAAAAAGGCCGCGCGAATTTCCGGTTCGACCGCGGCCAAGACGTAGCGATCGATGTAGTTAAAAAGGTTGATCGCGAGGAGAAGACCGAGCGCGGTCAGCGCGCCGGGCTTGAGCTGGGATCGAATAGTCATCGAATTGCCGATTGCAGTGGGCGTCGCGCAGATTGTAAATCATAAAGCAATGCCGCCAATTTCTTCTGTCGAACGTGCCCTGCGTCTCTTCGGATTGACGCTCGTGCGCCTGATTTATCGCGTTACGGCGGTCGGGGTAGATCAATTGCCGCGCGGCGGATTTCTGCTCCTGCCCAACCATATCACCTGGGTTGACGCGCTCATTCTGCTGGTGGCCTGCCCGCGGCCGATCCGCTTCATCATCGACCAGGCCTATTACGAAAACCGTTTCCTGCATCCGTTCTTGCGCATCGTCGGCTGTATCCCGATCACTCCGCGGCGTGCGAAGGATGCGATGCGGCAAGCGGCCGAAAATATTCGCGAAGGCAAGATCGTCTGCCTTTTTCCCGAGGGCCAGCTCTCGCGCTCGGGCACGCTCCTTGGCCTGCGGCGGGGCTATGAGATCATCGCGCGCCAGGCCGACGGCCCGGTCGTGCCGGTCTGGCTGGATCAGCTTTGGGGCTCGATCTTTTCCTTCCAGGGCCGGCGGTTTTTCACCAAGTGGCCACAGCATTTTCCCTACGCGGCAACGGTGGAGTTTGGCCGGCCGCTCCAGCCTAACGACGCGGATATCGCGACGGTGCGCGAAGAATTGCTGAAGCTCGGGGAACGCTGCTACAGCCGCCGCCCGGCCCTGCGCCGGCACCTCGGCCGGTCGGCGGTGCGGGGACTTGCGCGACATCCGTTTCGCACCGCGGTGATCGACGGGATGGATCACAGTTCGCTCAGCCGCGGAAAATTGCTCGGCGCGGCGGCTGCGCTGAGCCGGGAGCTGCGCCGGAAATTTCCTGAGGAACGGATCGGCATCGTGCTGCCCGCGACGAAGGGCGCGGTGGTGGCGAATCTCGCGGTGGTCCTGGCGGGCAAGGTGCCGGTCGGGTTGAACTTCACCAGCGGCCGCGCCGCGCTCCAGCGCGCGCAGGAGATCGCCGGGTTGCGCGTCGTGATTTCCGCGAACGCTTTCACCAAGCGTTTGACCGATTTTCCCTGGCCGGAGCAGGTGGTGCAGCTGGATGAGCTGCTGCCGGGATTGAAGCCGAAGATCTTTCTTTGGTGGATGGCGGCGATCCTTCTGCCGGCTGGCTGGCTCGCGCGGTTGCTCGAGATTCCGCGCGAGGGAAACCACGCGGAAGCCGTGCTCCTCTTCACCAGCGGCAGCTCCGGCGATCCGAAGGGCGTAGTCCTGAGCCATCGCAACCTGATCGGCAATGTCTCGCAATTTTGCGTGATGCTTGACGCTACGCGGGAAGATTTGATCCTGGCCTCGCTCCCGTTCTTCCACAGCTTCGGTTGCACGGTCACCCTCTGGTTCCCGCTGATCGAAGGCGTCCGCATCGTCACCTACCCGAACCCGCTCGAGACGGCGAAGTGCGCGGAACTGATCGAACGCCACGGCGTCACCATCGTGCTGGCGGCGCCCACTTTTCTGCGAGGTTATCTGCGCAAGGCGGAAGGGCCGCAGATGGCGAGTGTGCGCCTAACGATTACCGGAGCGGAAAAACTTCCGCGCAGCCTGGCCGACGCCTTCGAGGAGCGCTTTGGGAAACCGGTCTACGAGGGTTACGGTCTGACAGAAACCTCGCCGGTGGTGAGTGTGAATCTGCCCGAGCCCGAGCCGGCTAATCCGGGCGATCCGGTGCAGCCTTCGCAGCGTCCCGGGTCCGTCGGGAAAATGGCACCGGGGATTGCGGCGGAGATCCGAGATCCGGATACCGGGGACAAGCTCTCCCTTCACGAGCAAGGCATGCTCTGGCTGCGAGGCGCAAACATTTTTGAAGGGTATCTGAACGATCCGGCACGCACGGCCGAAGTCCTGCAGGAGGGATGGTTGAAAACCGGCGACCTCGGGCGCTTCGACGAGGATGGCTTTCTCTTCATCGAGGGCCGGCTTTCGCGCTTCTCCAAGATCGGCGGCGAAATGGTGCCGCACGAAACGGTGGAGCAAAACATCCTGGCCGCTCTCAAACTCGGCAACGAAGGCGATCGCACCATCGCCGTCACGTCGGTCATTGATTCGCAAAAAGGCGAGGCGTTGGTGCTCCTGAGCACGATCGAAATCGACCAGGCGCAACTGCGCGCGGACTTGAATGAGGCCGGCGTGCCGAATCTTTGGATCCCAAAAACCATCCGGCGAGTCGAGCAGATCCCGGTGCTGGCGACGGGCAAGCTGGATTTGCGCGGCTGTAGCGAAATCGCCGCCAGCGAGGAGCGATCCGGCGGGCCGGAGCCTGCCTAACGAGAAGTCGCGGGCGTGATCTGGCAGGATCCGACAAACGATCTGGGATGCCCGTTCAGCCAGCGCTGGAGATCGCTCTGGCGAATCGCGCTCTGCCGCCCGGTGTCGCAGATCTGGGCAACTGATTGCTCCGGATCGAAGTAACCGCCTCCGTCACCGGATTTGCCTCGCCGGTTACCGAAGAAGATCATCAGGCCTCGGCAAAATCGGGCACGAGCTCCGGCTCTTCCTCCGGGGGCGGAGCGCTCGGACGTTTTCTTTCTTCTGCAACGCCCTCCTTGTGTGTTCGCGCGATCAGCACGTAGAGCGACGGCACGATGAAGAGGGTGAAGAGCGTGCCGATGGTCATCCCACCGACCAGCACCAGACCGATAGAGTTTCGCGCTTTCGCGCCGGCGCCGGTGACGAAGACCAGCGGCATGTGACCAGCCACAGTGGCGATCGTCGTCATGAGGACCGGACGCAACCGGATGCGGGCGGCCTGCGAGACCGCCTTGATCTTATCATGACCCTCCCGTTGCAGCTTGTTCGCGAACTCCACGATGAGGATGGCGTTTTTCGCGATCAAGCCGACGAGGGTGACGAGGCCGACCTGCGAATAGATGTTGAACGACGTGGTGAAGGCGTTCGTAAAAAATTTCATGTTCGGGTTGGGCAGCTTGAGGAACATGAAGATCATCGCGCCAAAGAGCGCGAGCGGGACCGATCCGAGCAGGATGATGAGCGGATCGCGGAAGCTATTAAATTGCGCTGCGAGGACGAGAAAAATGAGAACGACCGCGAGGCCGAAGGCCGGGAGAAATTTGTCCCCTTCGACGCGCAGCTGGCGCGACTCGCCGGTGTAGTCGATCGAATAGCCGGCCGGCAAAATGCGGGCCGCCTCGGTCTCGAGGATTTTGAGGGCCTGGTCGAGCGGGAGACGCGAAATGCCGCCGATCGTCACCGCGTTCAACTGCTTGAAGCGGTTCAAGGTCCGCGGAACCGTCTTTTCCCGGATCGTCGCGACGGTGCTGAGCGGGATGAGTTTGTCGTCCGGACCGGTCACATAGATGTCCTTGAGCTGGTCGGGATTCAACCGGTCGGACCGCTGGATCTGCGGGATCACCTTATAACTGCGACCGGCGATGTTGAAGCGGTTGACGAAATTGCCGCCGAACATGGCGGAAATGTCGGCCCCGATTTCGGCCAGGTTCAAACCGAGCGAAGCGACCTTGTCGTGGTCGATGATCACCTCCGCCTGCGGCTGATCGATCTTCGTGTCGATCACCGGCGGGAAGAAGAAAGTGCCGCTCTCCATCGCCTTGGCCTGAAGCTTTTTCGCGAACTCCACCATCCGCTCGGGTTCCTCCGTGGAAAGCAGGACGATCTCCACCGGGAATTGTCCGCCACCAGGCAGGGCAGGGGGCATCAGGGGGAACATCTCGATCCCGGGAATGGTGCCGAGTGCTTCCTGCACCTTCGGGAGCATTTCAAAGGCGGTTTCCTCTCGCTGATCCCACGGTTTCAGTACCATCCCGCCAAACCCGCCGGTGGGGTTGGTGATCTGGAAGGTGAATTCGGTCTGCGGAAAGCTCAGGAACACCTTGCCCGCAGCGTCGGCGAAAGCAGAGGTCTGCTCGATGGTGGCGTTGGCCGAGGCGTTGACGATGCCAAAGATGACGCCCTGGTCTTCAGTCGGCGCGAGTTCTTTCGCGGCGAAAGTCGGAAGGAGAAGGAACATGATGGCCGCAATGATGGTGAGGCCGATCCAGACCGTGTAGACCGCCGGACGGACGCGCAGGGTGGCGTCGAGCAGGCGGCCGTACCATTCGCGCAGCCTATCGAAAAGGTGATTTACGCGCGCGGCAAAACCGCGTTCGGCGTCACCGGCGCGCAGAAAAGTCGCCGTCATCATCGGCGAAAGAGTGAGCGCAACAACGCCGGAAATAGCGACGGCCCCGGCCAGGGTGAAGGCAAATTCGCGGAAGAGCGTGCCGGTCAGGCCGCCTTGAATGCCGACTGGTATATAGACGGCCGCGAGAGTGATGGTCATGGCGATGATCGGACCGATCAGTTCGCGTGCACCGAGGAGAGCGGCATCCTTCGGGGTCAGCCCTTCGCGCAGATGGCGCTCGACATTTTCGACCACAACGATGGCGTCATCGACGACCAGACCGACGGAGAGCACGACTGCGAGAAGGGTGAGCAGATTGATCGAGAACCCGAAGACCTGCATGAGAAAAACCGCGCCGATGAGCGAGATCGGGATCGCCACCACCGGAATGATCGTGGAACGCCAGGAACCGAGGAAAAGGAAGATGACGACGCAGACGATGAGGAGCGTCTCGGAGAGCGTCTTGTAGACGTCCTTGATCGCGGTGTTGATATACTCGGTACCGTCGTAGGCGATGCGGCCCTGCAAGCCGCTGGGCAATTCCTTCACGATCTGCGTCATCTCCGTGCGGACGCGTTTCACCACGTCGATCGAGTTGGCGTTGGGCAATACGAAGATGCCCATGAAGACGGCGCGCTGTCCGGAGAAACGAACCTCGGAATCGTAATCCTCCGCGCCCAGGACGACGTCGGCGACATCGCCCAGCCTGACGAGAGCTCCGTTCTCCTCGCGCACGACGAGATTTTTGAAATCTTCCGCGGTGTGCAGATCGGTGTTGGCCGTCAGGTCGACCTGGACGAGTCCGCCCTTGGTGCGACCGAGCGCGGCGAGGTAATTGTTATTCGCGAGCGCGGTTCGGATCTGCGCCGGGCTGACGTTCAGTGCGGCCATCCGATCGGGCTTGAGCCAGATGCGCATGGCAAAGGTGCGGCCGCCGAGAATTTCGGCGCGCTGCACGCCCTCCAAGGCGGTCAGGCGCGGCTGCACGATCCGGCTCAAGTAATCGGTGATCTCGTTCGCCTGCAGAATATCAGAGGTGAAACTGAGATAGGCGGAAGCAAACTGCGAGTCGGCCGACTCGATGTTGATCACAGGGATCTCGGCCTCAGGCGGAAGGTCGCCGCGCACCTGGTTCACTTTCGAGCTGATCTCGGAAAGCGCCTTGTTCGAGTCGTAGTTGAGACGGAGACGCGCGGTGATTGTCGAGACGCCCTGCGCGCTGGTGGATTGCAGGTAATCGATTCCGTCAGCCGCGGCGATCGCGCGCTCGAGGGGAGTCGTAATGAAACCGCGCACCAGCTCCGCGCTGGCCCCAACGTAAACGGTCGTGACCGATACCGAAGCGATGTCGCTCTTCGGATATTGCCGCACGTTGAGCGATGAAATCGCCTGCACGCCGGCGATGACGATGACCAGGCTAACGACCAGCGCGAGGACCGGCCGGCGGATAAATAGGTCGGTGAAATTCTTCACAACTCAGGTGTTGGGCGGTTCGGGCGAAATTTTCGCCTTGGGAGCGAGTGTGTTATCGACCACCACGTCCATGCCATTGCGCATGATGAAGACGCCGGTGCTCACCACTTCCATTCCTTCCTTCAACCCTTCCGTCACTGCCACGAAGTCTCCCCGCGTTTCACCAGTGCGGATGAATTGCTGCCGCAAGACGCGCGATTGCTTGCCGGTTTTCTCGTCCTTTTTGTTCTCGATCACATAGACGGAATTCCCGAAAGGCGCATAGGCGACAGCGGTCGTGGGAATGAAGAGCGTCGGCTTCGTCTGCGGCAAGAGCACGCTGACCCGGGCGAACATCCCGGCGCGCAGCGCGTGATCTGCATTATCGATTGTGGCCTGAAGGGTCACCGTGCGGGTGGCGGAATCGATCGCGGAGTTAATCGCGCTGAGAGTGCCCTCAAACCCGCGGCCATCGATCGCATCCGTCGTCATTTTTACGGGCAACCCGACTTTGACTTTGCCGAGATCCTGCTGCGGCAGCGCAAAATCCACGAAGACCTTGTCCAAGGCTTGCAGGGTCACGAGCTTCTGTCCCGCCGGCACCATTTGCCCCGGGTTGACCTCGCGGATACCCGCGATGCCGTCGAAAGGTGCGCGGATCTCCTTCTTGTCGATGATCGATTGCATGTTCTCGGCGGTCGCTTTGGCCTGCAAATATTTGGAGGAAGCGATGTCCATCTCCGCCTTCGATATCACCTTGCGCTCCGAGAGGTCGCGTGCGCGATCGAGTTCCGCCTTGGCCAATTCGGCGTCCGCCTGCGCGGCCCGAAGCTGCGCCTGTTCCGCCGAGGCATCGAGTTTGAGCAGGAGATCTCCCTTTTTCACCGGCCGCCCTGATTCGAACCCAATCTCACTCACCATCCCCGGCAGCTCGGCGCTGATTGTCGCACCCTGCACCGGCGTGATCGTGCCGACCGCGGTCAGGCTGGGAGCCCAATCGGCCTTTTGCACCTTCGCGCTAGTCACAGTGGTCGGCGGCTGGACCATCGCCTTCCCGGCGGAGATCATGGAGAAAATTTGCCAGCCCTTGATTCCGGCGATGAGCAGGAAGATGGCGACGACGCCCAGCACGGCCCAGAAGATCGGGCCCTTCTGGCTGCCGCGGTTCGGCGCAGACGAGGCGGACGACCCCGAGACGGGCCGGGAAACGGGTTTGGTGGAGGGTGGTTTAGTTGTGACCGTTTGCATGGGCAGATTGGCTAAAGAGGAGCCGCCAGAGCGTCCGGGCGACATTAAGTTGACGTTCACGTTGGCGCGAAACGGACGCGCTGGAAGCGCGAAAAACACTCCGCATCATCGTGCCATCGTTCACCGCGAAAATCATTTCAGCAACTTCCTGGGCATCGAGCCAGGGGGCGAGCCGGCGGCCTTCCGGAGAGCGCGCGATCAAATCGACGACGCCGTCGGTTTTTGCTTTGACCACCCCGCGCACTATTTTTGCCACCCGCGGGTTGCGGCTCGCCTCGGCGAAGAGATCAACCACGAAAGCGGAAATGATCTGCGGCGATCGGTCGCAGTGCGAAGTGAAGAGAATCTCCATCGCTTCGAGCAGGCTGGGCGCCCGGCCGGCCCGCTCCAGCAGGTCGGCGATATCTTTTTTATGCTCGGAAGCGAGCGCCGCAATGACCTCCTCCTTGTTCTTGAAGTAGCGATAAATGAGGCCCACGCTGACCCCGGCCCGGCCGCTGATGTCGTGCATCGTGGTTTGATGAAAACCGCGCTCGGCAAAGCAATGCATGGCCGCGTCTAGAATCTGTTCGCGGCGATCGAGCGGGGTGCTGGAAGTCTTGGCGGGCATTGTAAACGGGGAGTGTGAATGAACGTTCATTCACTGTCAAATCTGATTTCCGAATGAAGGAGGAAACACGCCTTCATCGCCTCTTTCTAGGAGCGGTTTTCGGGCCAAATGGATCACGCCCGTGAGGCGCGGGGAACTGGGAACTGCCAGGGGGGAGAGTTGAACTCCCGACCAAGGGCTTATGAGTCCCCTGCTCTACCACTGAGCTACCCTGGCGCGAGCCGCTATAGTTAAATGGCGGGCCGATCGTGTCAACGCGACCTCCACGGCTGCCCTCTCTTGGTGGCGTGAGACTCTGTCGAGTGGAGACACGGCAAGATGAGCAGGGAAGCCCTTTGCTGGCTCGACGGGGCCTCACACTACCGTGGGGCTTCGTCCGTGTGCCTGGCAGCTCCTCCTACCGCATTCGATCGCCCAGATAGGTGCGCAATTCTTCCTCGTCGCCGTGCATCGCGATCATGAAGCACACGCCATCGCGGTTCTGCACCGCCCCCGCCCAGCCTTCGCCTTCGACGTAGCGCCAGACCGGCCGGCCCAATTTCGTTATTTCGCCGCCAGCGCCTTTCTCCGCCGGAAAAAGAAAGAACTGCACCCCTTTCTCCGCCAACACCACCTGCGCAACCCGGTGCCCGTCCTCGTCGTCGAAGACCCGCGCCGCACGCGCCCGGAAATCCGCGAATTGCATCGGGATGTCGTAATGCTCGAGCTGCGACTTCATAAAAAAATAATCGCCCAGATTGATCGCGTCGGTGTTGAGCTGATCGAACTGGTAACGCCGCGTCGTGTTGGCGAAGGCGAGCAATTTCTTGGCCGTTTCGGACCCGGGGAAATTATGAATTTGCTCTACGAAAAAGAAGATCGCGATGCCGGCAAGGACGAGCACGGCCAGGGCGGTGGCGAGCATTGCGGGATGACGCGCCGTCTTTTTCCAGCTGCGTTTGGGTCCCCGGATCAGCGCACCGTTGACGAACCATTCCTCCGCTGCCTTTGGAATGGGGATCTGCTGCACGAGCCCGGCCAGCGCAACGTCAAAATAATGTTGCGCCGACAGGTTGGCCGCGGCCTCTGGGATCGTCCGGGCGGTCTCGAGCGCGGAGCGCATTGCACGATCGCTCGCCGGCGCATCGCTGATCGGCGCGCATTCGATCAGCGCGCGTTTACGGCGGGTCAGCCAGCGCTTCATTGGGCTACGGTGACGGTGTTGAGCCAGGCTTGGAACTGCGATCGGCCGTGCGAAATCAAGCTCGCCAATTCGTTCATCTTCACATCGAGCAGATTCTGCATTTCGCGATGGGTAAACTCATTGAGATAATAAAAGGCGAGCGCGCTCCGCTGAGGCTCCGGAGCGGCCGAGATCCAGGCGGCGAGCTGATCTGGATCGAGTTGCGCGACGCGCGGCGCGGCATCGCTCGCGATCGGCTCCTCCGGCATCTCAGTGGACTCCGGCTGCACTTCGCCCTTCATCTGTTCAACGCATTGATGGCGCGCCTCATGAAAGGCCCAGAGCCGATCGCTCGGCAGCTGCCGGCGCGAGGCCAGGAGGGCCGCTTCGCGCACGGTGTGCCGGAAGGCTTCGAGCGCTTTCGCAGCGTCGCCGGTCATAAGCAGACAAAACCGGTAGAGCTGGGGCAGGCTCTGGGAAAAGTCGTGGGTTTCTTCTTTTTCCAAGCGGATAAGTTGAGGTCCGCGTCAAGCATGCGCAAGGGTTCTTCACTCATGTTCCTGCTGAATGGTTCGATGACGGGCACGAACCGGCGCCTCTCAAAAAGAAGCTGATTCCAGCCGCCGCGCCACCTCCTCGGCGTTCTCCCGGCTGTTGAATGCGGAGATGCGGAAATAGCCTTCGCCTTCCGACCCGAAACCGCTGCCCGGTGTAATTACGACGTTCAAATCCTGCAGCATCCGGTCAAACATCTGCCAGCTCGTCAGGCCCGTGGGTGTCCGGACCCAGATGTAGGGGGCGTTCTTCCCGCCGTAGACCTGCAGATCGGCGCGGGTCGCTGCCTCGCCCAGGATCCCGGCGTTGCCCATGTAATGGTCGATCAAGCTGCGCACCTGCGCACGGCCCTCCTCGCCGTAGAGCGCCTCGGCGCCCCGCTGCACCGGATAGCTGACGCTGTTGGCTTTCGTGCTCCAGCGCCTGTGCCACAAGCGATGAAGAGGCAGATCGCGTCCGTCACTGGTCTGTGCGAGGAGGCTTCTGCTCATCACGGTAAAACCGCAGCGCACTCCGGTGAAGCCACCGGTCTTGGAGAAGCTGCGAAACTCCACGGCGCATTCGGTGGCGCCGGGAATTTCAAAGATTGAGCGCGGGATTCCCGGCTCGGCGATATAACCCTCGTAAGCGGCGTCGTAGAGCAGAAGGCTCTTATGTTCCTGAGCGTAGGCAACCCACTCTTCGAGCTGTGCCCGCGTCGCCACGGCGCCGGTCGGGTTGTTCGGGAAACAGAGATAAACCACGTCGGCCTGCTCGTTAGGCGGAACCGGGACGAAGCCGTTATCGGCACGGCAAGGGAGATAGATGATTCCTTCGTAGCGGCCCGACTTGTCGGCCGGCCCGGTGTGGCCTGCCATCACGTTGGTGTCGACGTAGACCGGATAGACCGGGTCCGTTATTGCGATCCTGTTCCGGTCGCCCAGGACATCGAGGATGAATCCGCAATCGCTCTTCGAGCCGTCTGAAACGAAAATCTCGTCATCCGCGATCTCGATCCCCCGATCGCGATAATCGATCTGCGCGATCTTGCTCCGGAGAAATTCGCCGCCCTGTTCGTGGCCGTAGCCGCGGAAGGTCTCGCGCACCGCCAGTTCGTCGACCGCCGCCTTCATCGCCGTGACGGCCGCCGGCGGCAGCGGTTCTGTTACGTCACCTATCCCGCAACGGATCATTCGCCCGGCTGCGTCCGGATTCGCGTCGCAGAATTCCTTCACCCGCCGGGCGATCTCGGGAAAGAGATAACCGGCCTGCAGCTTGAGATAGTTTTCGTTCAGGTAAGCCATGGTCCCTCTTGGAGTTTCGCCGTTATGCAACAGGCCGAAGGGCGGCTGTCAACGAAATCCTCGCGCCAGCGCGGAGTCGCGCCCCAGGTTTAGCGATCCCGGTGGCGGAGCAGATTCTCATCTGGCTGCGTCCGAAAATTTTCGCGCAACCACTCCCACCCGGCCGCCCGCTCGCGCGCGATGTGGATGGTCCAGCCGAGGTGCTGCACCATCTCTTCCCACTGCCTGGCCACCTCCATCACGCGATCGTTAGGCGCGACGATCACCACTACCTCGTGCGGCCGAAAGAAGGCGGCAAATTGGTCCTGTTCAAAAATAGCCCGCAGATGTTCGGGGCTGATCTGGACATCACTGGCCGCCGAGAGATCGACAAACTCGTAGTGAAAGTTCTCGGTGTTCTCCACCAGCTGCGCGAGCGCCTGGCTGCCCCGCAGGATTTCCTCGCCGGTCACCACGCCTGTCCCAGAATGCAGCACCCCCATGTAGTCTTCCGTCAGCTCGGTCGTGTAAGGCATCGTCGCTGCTCCCACGCAAAATGCTGAAATACAGTAACTCAGATTGAAGCGAAACCAACCATCTGCGAGGCATTTGGAGAGCGGGCCCCGCCGGGCGGAGGTCAATCCGAGTCGGTCTGGGATGAAACCCACTCAGGCATCCTTGATTGGCTGGGAGGCGTGGCCGGGACCCGACGGTCCTGCTTGAGAATTCCCGCCGTCGATCCTGCCGAAGCAGGAGCGTGTCGAAACCATGA
Source organism: Spartobacteria bacterium (assembly GCA_039933235.1). Classification (GTDB taxonomy): domain Bacteria; phylum Verrucomicrobiota; class Verrucomicrobiia; order Chthoniobacterales; family UBA10450; genus Palsa-1392. The sequence continues at coordinate 13,175 of JBDTOL010000100.1, forward strand.
GGTGCTCCCGAGTTCCAGACCGCGGAGGAAGAGAACGATGCCGCCCACGATCTCCAGCCAGAATCGGCTCAGCCGCGAAGCCAGGACGATGTTTTGGCAGTTCGGGCAGTTGATCGCCGTCCGTGACAAGCCGGCGTCCACCAAGACTCTTTGACCGCAGTTGCGGCACTTGAATTTGGTCGTCTTGCGCGCCGACTTGAATCCAGATTTTGACGAGATAGGCGCGCAGCCGACCGGAGCTTTTTCGGCGCATCGATTGTAATTTGGGGGAACGGCCGGGGAGGGACAAGTTGATGCGAGCAGGCTGTCAACGTCGTCAAAAGGCAAGGCTGAAATCTTCGCCGAGGAGCCCTTGGGGAATAAACGCCCGCGACTAGGCCAGGACGGCCGCTCGCTTGAACAAGGGCAGGGCAGCCGCCAGGTCGCTCGCAGAACGCGCGTGGATCAGCATGAGCGGTTCATCGGTCCCGATCAGTTCGCCCGGTTTCCCGATTTCGGACACGCCCACGGCAAAATCGACGGTGTCCGCGGCACGTGCTCGGCCTGCGCCGAGCAAGAGCGCGCCACGCCCGATCGCTTCAGCGTCCATTCGCTCTATCACTCCTCCGCGAGGGGCGCGCAGCGGATGAACGATCGGAGCGGTTTGCCGGCCGAGCAGGTCTTCCAGGGAGGCGGCGTCGCCTTCCTGCGCTTCCACCAGCGCGACGAACTTCTTCCAGGCCGTGCCGTCACCGAGCCACTTGGCCAACTGCGTTCGCGACGCGGTCGCCACGCTCTCCGCGAGGTCGAGAGTCAGAGCGATCAGATCGTCGGGCCCGTGTCCTTGCAGAGTAGCGACCGCTTCCGCTACTTCCAGCGCGTTGCCGACGGTGCGGCCGAGGGGGGTATCCATCGGGCTCAGTTGGTGCGAAATTCTCACTCCCATTCGCTCGCCCACCGCCGTCATCGCTTCGGCCAGCTCCACGGCTTCGGCACGGGTTTTCATGAAGGCGCCGGAGCCAAACTTCACGTCGAGAACAAGGCGATCGAGATTCTCCGCCAATTTCTTGCTCATGATGCTGGCCACGATCAACGGCTGGGACGGCACCGTGCCAGTGACGTCGCGCAGCGCGTAGAGTTTCTTGTCGGCCGGGCAGATGTCGGCCGTCTGGCCAATCATGCACACGCCGATTTCCTCGAGTTGTCGCAGCGCGCGTGACTTATCCAGATGCACGTTGAATCCGGGGATGCTCTCGAGCTTGTCGAGCGTGCCGCCGGTGATGCCGAGCCCGCGTCCCGAGATCATCGGCACCCAGACTTCGTCGCAGGCCAGGAGCGGCGCGAGCACGAGTGAGACCTTGTCGCCAATCCCGCCGGTGGAATGCTTGTCCACCTTCGGCGGCGAACCGGGGGGATAATTCAGAACCTTTCCGCTCTTCATCATCGCCGCGGTCAGGTGCTGGGTTTCGTCCGGCGTCATCCCGCGAAAAAAGATCGCCATGGCCAGCGCGCTCATTTGGTAGTCGGGAATTTCCCCGCGGGTGAAGCCATCGATCAGCGCAGAGATCTCCTCCGCGCTGAGCGCGTGCCCGTCGCGTTTCCGCTCAATCAGGGTTGGAATGTGCATCAGAGAAATGATTCGCCGACCGTCCATGGCGCCAGCAGTCCAAAGAATACGACCAAGCTCGCCGCGACATCTACGAAGGTCTCGCGGGTGCCGAGAGAGCGCGATTCCCGGTTGTGCAGGACGAAGAGAGGGACCTCTTCCCGGGTGTGATCGGTGCCACTAAAAGTGGGATCGTTTCCGTGATCGGCTGTGATGATGATGAGGTCCTCGGGCAAAACAAGCGGCAGGAAATCGCCCAGCCAGGGATCGAACTCGCCCAGAGCCTGGGCGTAACCGGCCACATCACGCCGGTGGTCGTAGAGCGTGTCGAAGTCCACTAGGTTCGCGAAGAGGTGACACTCGATCGCCCTAACGAGAAGATCGGGAAAGCGCTCGAAAGTGGCGAACGGCTCCTCCAGAATAACCCCAGCAATTTCCCAATGCCCCGTGGTCGTATCCTTGCCTACCGAGCGCTCCCGCATGCGCCCGTAGCTGGCAGCATAGGTCTCATACATCCTATCGGTCCCATGGGACGAATGCGACTCATGAGACCTATCAATCGCTCCCAGCCCCAAAGACGCCAGCACCGGCAACCGCAGGTCGGGTATCGGTTCGAGACATGCCGCAGCGTATTCGCGCCACGGTCGCCGTACTGCGCCGCGTCCGGGGCGTGCCCTACCTCGACGCTATCCAGGACCAGGAGTAGCGCGCGCATGGCGATCGGCGGTCACAGCCCGATCGGGTGCCAGGCCGTTTTCATCTCTACCGTGTCGAGAATCCAGTAGGGATTTTCCGCCGCCTCGCCGCGCCAGTCAGCCGGTTTCAGCTCGCGCTGGACGTAGCGTTTGACATTGAATCCGCCGCCTTGCTGCAATGCGGCGACGGTCTTGGCGTCGCCCGATGCGTCTACGATCGCGTTCACATCCATGTGACTTGCGATGTGCGGCGCGAGCTCGGCCTGATTGCCCGAGAGGACATTGATCACGCCGGCCGGCAGGTCGCTCGTCGCGATGATCTCGGAAAAGGTCAGCGCCGGGAGCGGCTGGGTCGGCGAAGTCAGCACGACGGCGGTGTTGCCGCTCAGGATGACCGGCAGAACGAGAGAGACCAGCGCGAGGAGCGGTGGTTCGTTAGGGCAAACCACCACGACCACGCCGGTCGGCTCCGGCATGGTGAAATTAAAATGCGAACTGGCGACCGGATTCACCGCGCTGAAGATCTGGCTGAACTTGTCCGTCCAGCCCGCGTAATGCACCAGCCGCTCGA
>JBDTOL010000101.1:0-14704 GCA_039933235.1 Spartobacteria bacterium
GTTAAGTTGCGAACAAGTGCTTTCATTATCTTCCTCCTAGTTGCTGGCGATGAATCGCTTCAGTGGAAAAAACGGTAGGGGACAACGTTTAAACGAGCAATCGGCCAAAGGTTACGCGGTCGTTACCTTTGCAAAGACGGGAAAAACTCTTGGCGTGGAACGCCCTCAGCGCCGTTGACTTTGATCGATTTCCACCAGTTTCAAGCGGCTGGCGGCGCCGCTCTTGATGGAGACGGCTGATTTTGAACAGGCAAAATGCTCTGCGACCAAGGCAATCATTTCCTTATTGGCTTTGCCGTCCACCGGGCTCGCTTTCAGGCGTGCCAGCCAGAGGCCGTTGGCTACCTCCTCCAGCAGGCTCACCCGCCGGTGTTAGCGAACCTTTACCGGCGCGACGATGAGATCGAAATGGGAGAGCGTCCCGTCCGGATTATCCCCAGTGGAGTTAGAGTTATCGGCGGCAGAGAAAAACATGCTTCCGCGGTGGAAAGCGAAGCCGCTGTAATCTCCGTAGTCCACGCCGCTGTTGGCGTCGTTGTCATTGGAGGTGCCGGCGGAAAGGCGCTTGTTGCGCTCGAAAGTGAGGCCGCCATCCTTACTCACGGCGGAGTAGATCATGATATCGTCGTTAGGCCAGCCGTTCGTGTCGCCCCGGCCATTGTCGCCCAGATCGTTGCGCGCATCATACCAGGCGACCGCGATGTTACCCGTCGCGGAATCGAGCGCGACCTTGGGGTTGAACTGACTGTTCGTGCCGGTGTCGTCATTGACGCGCACCGGATCGCTCCAGGTCGCGCCGTTGTCATCCGAGTAACGACAGAGGATATCTGTGTTATTACTCTCGGCGGGTTCCTCCGAGACATGGATGAAGTAGAGGCGGCCGTGATGCGCGCCGCCGGTGAGATCCCAGGCGAGCCCGGCTTCGGCGTCGATCGAGCGGCCGGATTGCGCCGGAATGTAGTCGAAGCCCCCGACGTTGGTCGTTTGGAGGACCTGCGGCGTGCCGAAGCCTTCCGGCCCGAGGCCATCGGGATCGAGCGCGCCATAGATGGTCGCCGGGCCCTCGCCACCGGTGGGATTTTGGTAAACGACGAAAACCTGACCCTCCGGGCCGACCGCGGTATCACCGTAGTCACCAAAACGGTTGTTGCCGGGAAGCTTTAGCGCAGGCGTAAAAGCGCCGACCTGGCCGAGACCGGTGACGGGCGCGCCGCTCGCCTGGATCGTCCCGTCAAATGCCGTCCACGAAATCCAGACGCTCCCGGCTGCGGCTGAGATGGACGGTTGATCGCCACTGACCGTCTGCCCAGGGGTCGCGAGACTTTTCCACGGGAAGACAGGGTATCCGGTGGGCAGAGAGCTGAGAAAGTCGAGGGGTTGGAAGGTTGCGCCACCGTCAATCGAGATGGCCATCTTCACCGCGATGTTGGAGGAGAGATATGTGAGGAAGATGTTGCCGTAATCGTCCGAAGCCAGCTGAGCGTCGCAGCAGGCCGTGGGGAGTGAATCGGAGCCAGTCGCGATGACGTCGTGCTGCCAGGTGCGACCGCCATCGAGGCTCCAGCTGTGGAAGAGCCCGTTGATTTCAAGATTAGACACGCTCGTGAGGAGCCGTGGATCTCGGTGGGAAACGGCCATTGCGGTTTCAGCCTCGTTACCGGATTGCTGGCTCATGTCCACGTTCCTGGGAACCTGGCGGCCAAGAGGAAAATCAAACGATGGAGACTGCGCCCCGGCCGAAACGGCGAGGAGAGCGGAAAACAGGACAGCGGAAGAGATTTTCATGTGAGGCGGATGCTGCTCAAAGCAGCGCGAGAGACAAGCTACTTATCAAACAATCTGGTCCAGGCTAATAGCTCTCTGTTTCTGTGAAGAAGCGCGTCAACTGGGGCGACAGCTTTGCGTTTGCACCGACCGTTTAGCGATCGATCCGGCCACGACCCAGGACTGGACCGAGCTGAAGATAGATCGCCGTCTGGCCGCTCCCCGCCGCTCCCACGCCTAACGAGAGCGATCCGATGAGGGTATCGGCGCCGAGGAAAACGCTCCCCGCGACAATCGTGTCGCGCAGCTCGATGTTCCGCGGGTTACTCCAGACGTTGCCAGCCTCGATCGACGCCCCGCCAAAGATCCCGCGGCCGAGCACCTGCGGAAGCTTGCCCAGTTCCCGGTAATAGACCAGCTCGGCCAGGACGGCATTCTGATCGTAGAGCTCGGCCCGGGTGTAGCCGGAGAGGTTAAGAAATCCGCCGAGCGCAAAGCGGTCGTAGTAAGGCAGGGTGCCGCCGCTCGTGCGCAGCCCGGCCACCACCCGGGGCACGATCGTGTTCGGCCCGAATGAAATGGGTTTGTAAAGCTCGCCCTGCACCCGGCTGTAATCATCCGCTCCGCCTAACGAACGATCCGAAAGTTCTGCCTGAAGGCGCGCGAACCAGCCGCTCCGCGGGAAGGTGACCCGGTCGAGCGTGTCGAAAGTCGCCGAAGCCCGGAGCAATCCGCGCTCGGTCGTGCCGCTCGCGCTCCGCGGTAGATTCAGCGTCTTGCTGATGTCGCTCAAGCCGTAGGCGTAACCGAGCCGTAGCTCGCCGCTGCGACCGAGGCGCAGCCCCGTGTCCAATTCGCCCAGGATCGTCTGGAGCCGGAAACGCCGGCGCTCGCCGCTTGCGTCCAGTGCATCGATTAGCTCGCTCGCATAACGAATGGATGGCGCCAGGAAAAAGCGGCGCGACGAATCCAGCGGCTGATACCATTCAGAGAAGACATTGGTCAGGTCGCCGATCCGCAAGAGGGTTTCCCATTCCGCCCCTAACGAGTTGAGCTGGGTCATGCGCCAGTCGAGCAGGAAGTTCGCGTCGGCGCTTCCCGGCGTGCTGTAGGCAAAGTCAGCCCCGAAACTGAGGAAGTTTGGACCGCTCGATTTTTCCCGCGTCTCGAGGAGCAGGCCGTATTCCCCATTTCGCTCAATCACACGGAAATCGGCCACCTCATAATTGCGCATCCCCTCGAATTGCAGGAGGTGCTTTTCGAGCTCCGAAAACTCGATGCGTTCACCGGGTTGAAAAGGAATGGTCTCCTTCAATTCCTGGCGTTGCGGGCCGGAGGTTCCTTCCACTTCGATGAAAGAAATCTGCGCCATTCCGGGGCGGGCCCGCCGTTGCTGCGCGAGGTAGCGATCGAACCGCTCGGGGCTGACCGAAAGCGGACGCAGGGAGGGCGCCCGGTCCATCGTGGCGGCGAATCCCTTGGGAACATTGTCGGGAGAATTGACGAAGTCGGCCGACGAAGCGCCCGGCATCTCTATCCGGATGTGCACGTCGCGGCGCGACAACATCTGCAGCTGCGCCTCCCGATTCTGGCCGATCAGGATATCGAGCATCTGGTTCGTGACCGAGACGACCGAATCGAGCTGATCGCCTTTCAGGAGAACGGGCGCCACGTCCACCGCGATGACGATGTCGGCGCCCATCTTCTGCACCGTTTCGATCGGCAGGTTGCTCGTTAGGCCGCCATCCACCAGCATCTGTCCATCGATTCGGTAGGGGGAAAACACCCCCGGCACCGCCATGCTGGCGCGCATCGCCTCGGCCAGGTTGCCGTGGCCGAGCACGACCTTCTTTCCCGTCTCGATATTGGTTGCGATAGCTCGGAACGGGATCGGAAGCCGATCGAAATCGTCAATGCCGCGCACGGGCAAAGTGAGCTGGCGCAGATTCACAAGGAGCTTGCGACCCGCTACCAGACCGGTCGGGAGTTGCACCTCGCCGCTGCGCGAGACCCCGAGCTCGATATTCTGGTCGAGATCGAAATCGCGCTGCTTGCTTCGGAACGTTTCGCTCGGGCGCGGGGGCGCGTCGTTCAAGAGATAACGCCAGTCCGCGTCCCGGATGCTGGCTTCGATTTCCTGCGGCGACATTCCACTCGCGTAAAGGCCGCCGATGACCGCACCCATGCTCGTGCCGGCGATGTAATCGATCGGAATCCCGAGTTGCTCGAGCGCGGCGAGCACTCCGATGTGCGCCACCCCGCGGGCTCCGCCGCCGCCCAGGGCAAGGCCGACCTTCGGTCGTTCCTGGGCGAAAGCCGGCTGAAACAGACCGAGGCAGAGGGCGAGGGTGCTGGAGCGGAGAAGCAGAGATCCTTTCATCATGACGGTCACGGGCCGGGGATGATCACTATTACGGGCAAAAAGAGCATTGCAATTCGGTCGCTTCGAGAGAAGGGATGAGCTTCCGGTTATGGCGAAGAAAACTGCTGCTCTCGTGAGTGTCGTGATGGGGAGCGCTTCGGATTGGGCGACGATGCAGCACTGCGTCGAGCTGCTCGACAAGTTCGGCGTGCCTAACGAGCATCGGATTGTCTCGGCGCACCGCACGCCGGGCCTGATGGCGAAGTTTGCGCGCGACGCGGCGGAGCGCGGCGTGCAGATCATCATCGCCGGCGCTGGCGGCGCGGCGCATTTGCCCGGGATGATCGCGGCCCAGACCTGGCTGCCGGTCCTCGGCGTGCCGGTCGAGTCGCGCGCCTTGAAAGGGCTCGACTCGCTTCTTTCCATCGCCCAAATGCCGGCCGGGGTGGCGGTCGGCACCCTGGCGATCGGCGTGGCCGGCGCGAAAAACGCCGCGCTTCTCGCAGCCAGTATTGTGGGTTTGCACGACTCGAAGGTGCGCGCGGTGGTTGAGAAATTCCGGCGACGCCAGACCAAAACGGTCCTCGCGCAGAAGCTGCCATGACCCGGGAAAAGCCGCTTCTGCCCGGGGCGACAATCGGTGTGATGGGCGGCGGTCAGCTCGGCCGCATGTTTGCGCTCGCGGCGCGCCGGATGGGTTACCGCGTCCATACTTTTTCCCCGGAAAAGAATGGGCCGGCCGCGCAGTTTTCCGATCAGGCAACGATCGCGTCCTACGATGACGAGGAAGCCGTTAGGCGCTTCGCCGGCGCGATCGATGTGCTGACTTTTGAATTCGAGAACATCCCGGCCGCTACGATCGAATGGGCTTCGCACCAGCAACTCGTTAGGCCGAAAGGCGCGGTTCTCCTGACCGCACAGAATCGTCTGCGCGAAAAAGAATTCCTCGCCGGCGCCGGATTTCCCGTCGCGCCTTTCCGCCGGATCGCGAACGCTTCTGAGCTCACGCAAGCGGTCGAGGCGATCGGCCGCCCCGCGATACTGAAGGGCGCGGCTTTCGGTTACGACGGCAAGGGGCAACAGCGGATCGATCCGGAAACGGAGCTGGCCGAGGTCTGGGAGGGGCGCGAGGACGAGCTTTGCGTGCTCGAGGCAGTGATCGATTTCGAAATGGAAATCTCGGTTATCGTGGCGCGCGATCCCTCCGGTGCGACCGCGGTTTTTCCAGTTTGCGAAAACGTCCATCGGAACCACATCCTCGACCTCACTCTGGCACCAGCCCGGATCGAAGAGCGGATTGCGGCAGCCGCCCGCAGGCTCGCCTGTGGCGTGGCCGAGAAACTGGATCTGGTCGGTCTCTTGGCGGCGGAGATGTTCCTCAAGAGCGACGGCGAACTCATCATCAACGAGCTCGCGCCGCGACCGCATAACTCCGGGCATTGGACGATCGAGGGCTGCGTTACGAGCCAGTTTGAGCAGCATGTCCGCGCGGTCTGCGGGTTGCCGTTAGGCGCGACCGGCCTGTTGCGGCCGACCGCAATGGTCAACCTGCTCGGCGACATCTGGCAGGGAGGCGAACCGGATTGGGCGGCGGCGCTCGGAGAAGCAAACGTGCACCTGCACCTCTACGGAAAACACCAGCCGCGGGCCGGACGCAAGATGGGGCACCTGACCGCCGTGGGCGAGACGGTCGAGGCGGCGGCCGAGAGCGCGTGGCATGCCCGGGAAAGACTGGCGACGGCCTAAGGTGAAGACGGAAATTTCGCCGACCGGCTCGCCTAACGAGCGCAAGGCGACCGTCTCTCGCGCGGTGGCGCTCCTGCGTGCGGGCGAGGTGGTGGCTTTGCCAACGGAGACGGTTTACGGGCTCGCCGCCGATGCCCTCTCGGCGGAGGCAGTGGCGAAAATTTTTGAGACGAAGGAGCGCCCGCGCTTCGATCCATTGATCGTGCATCTGCCGGCGCAGGATTGGCTCGAACGCGTGGCCGTGCTCGATCGAGCGACGCGCGCCCTGGTCGACGAATTGATCAGTGCCTTTTGGCCCGGCCCCCTAACGATAGTCCTGCCGCGGGCGGAAATCATTCCGGGGCTGGTCACGGCGGGTCTCGGGACAGTGGCGCTGCGGATGAGCGCCCATCCCGTTTTCTCTGAAATCGTTCGGGCCTTCGGCAATCCGCTCGCGGCGCCGAGCGCAAACCGTTTTGGCCGCATCAGCCCGACGTGCGCAGCGGACGTGGAGGAGGAATTGGCGGGGCGCATCCCGCTCATCGTGGACGGGGGCGAAACGCAGCACGGGATCGAATCGACCGTGGTGGCGTTGCGCAACGGCGGAATCGAGATCTTGCGCTCGGGACCGGTGACGCAGGAGGAGCTGGCGAAATTTGCCGAGGTTCGCCGGCGCACGTCTGAGGCGGCGGAGTCACCGGGACAGTTGCCTTCGCATTATCGTCCGCAAACGCCGCTCGTGCTCGTGGATGACATCACGTCCGTTTCCGTGCCCGCCGGGAAGCGCTACGGCGCCTTGCTCTGGAGCGACAAACCGTTCTCGGAAACTTTCGTTGAAGCGCGACGGCTGAGCACGACGAGCAACCTGCGCGAAGCCGCAGCGAATCTGTTTCGCCAACTGCGGCAGCTCGATCACGCGGGTCTGGATTGCATCGTGGCCGAAGCCCTGCCCGAGGAAGGGCTCGGGGTCGCGATCATGGATCGACTGCGCAGGGCCGCGCATTCGTAGTCAAGACGCGTGACGCGACAGCTCCGGCGCTTTCCTGCAGGCGGCGACTAACCCTGATGCGCCAGGCAAGCGCGGATGAATCCGCTGAAGAGCGGGTGCGGCTTGTTCGGCTTGCTCTGGAATTCCGGGTGATACTGGCAGGCGAGGAAGAAGGGATGGCCCTTCAGCTCGATCAATTCGGCAAGCGAGCCATCGGGCGAGGTGCCGCTGATGATGAAACCTTTTTCCGCCATCTGGTCGCGATACTTCATGTTGAACTCGTAACGATGCCGATGCCGCTCGAGCACTTCGTCGTGCTGGTAAATTTTCTGTGCCATCGTGTCGGGCACGATCTTGGTCGGCCAGGTGCCGAGGCGCATGCTGCCGCCTTTCTTGCGAATCTTTTTCTGCTCATCGAGCAGGCAGATGACCGGTTCGGTCGATTCCTGGTCGAACTCGATGCTGTTAGCCGCGGTGATTCCGCAGACGTTGCGGGCAAACTCGATCGTCGCTACCTGCATGCCGAGGCAAAGACCGAGGTAGGGGACTTTGTTTTCGCGCGCGAATTGTGCCGCGCGAATTTTCCCTTCCACGCCGCGTTCGCCAAACCCGCCCGGAATGAGCACACCGGCGACATCGTCCAGTTGCCCGTCCACACCTTGCTCGAGCGACTCGGCGTCGATCAGGCGCAGATCGATCCCGCAATCGTGGCTCGCGGCGGCGTGGGTGAGCGATTCATAAATGCTCTTGTAGGCGTCCTGCAGGTCGATGTATTTCCCGACCACCGCGATCTTGACCTGCTTCTTCGGGTTGATCACGCGATTGACGAACTTGCGCCAGTCGGTCAAATCGGGCGGAGGCGCCTCGATCTGGAGGAGCTGGCAAACGAGATCGTCGAGCCCTTCCTCGTGCAACATCAGGGGCATCTCGTAGATCGTGTGCGGCACATCGCGTGCCTCGATCACGGCGTTCAGAGCAACGTTACCGAAAAGGGAGAGCTTTTGCCGGACTTCCGCTTCGAGCGGGCGTTCGGTGCGGCAGATCAGCACCTGTGGTTGCAGGCCGATCTCGCGCAGCTTCGCGATACTCTGCTGGGTCGGCTTGGTCTTCAATTCGCCTGCCGCCCGAATGTAGGGCACGAGCGTGACGTGCATGTCGACGACGTTAGGCGCGCCGACCTCGAGGATGAATTGTCGGATCGCTTCGAGAAAGGGAAGACCCTCGATATCGCCGACCGTCCCGCCGATCTCGGTGATGACGACGTCGACTTTTTCGGGGTCAGCGACCTGGCGGATGCGCGCCTTGATCTCGTCGGTCACGTGCGGAATCACCTGGACGGTGTTGCCGAGGTAATCGCCGCGGCGTTCCTTCAGGATGACGCTCTCGTAGACCTGGCCGCTCGTCAGGTTGTTGTTGCGCGAGAGAACGCAATTGGTGAAGCGCTCGTAATGGCCGAGATCGAGATCGGTCTCGGCGCCGTCGTTCAGCACATAGACTTCGCCGTGTTGAAACGGGTTCATCGTCCCGGGATCGACGTTCAGATAGGGATCGAACTTCTGGAGCAGGACGCGTTGCCCGCGCAGCTCGAGCAAAGTGCCAAGGGAGGCGGCCGCCAGCCCTTTGCCTAACGAACTCACTACACCGCCGGTTACAAAAATGTATTTCATCGGGAAGCTTGGCGCGGTCGTCGTCGGGAGGGCGCGAGCAGCTGACGCTCCATCGCCCGGGCATCATCCGGTGTGTCCACGCCGGGCGAGCCGCTTTGGGTGACGACCACGTGAATCTTTACGCCATTCTCCAGCGCGCGCAATTGCTCGAGCGCTTCGGCCTGCTCGAGTGGCGATTGTTTCCAGCGCACGAAACGCAGGAGCAGCTCGCGGCGATACCCGTAGATGCCCTGGTGGCGGAAGTAGGTGATCCGAGCGCTCGTGTCGCGCGGGTAGGGGATTGCATGGCGCGAAAAATAGAGGGCGCGGCCCTCATGATCGAGCACAGCTTTGACCTGGTGGGGTGACTGCGCGTCGGCCGGATCGGAAAAGGGATGGACCGCGGTGATCATCTCGATCCCAGGGTTGCGCTGCATGGTTCGCGCGAGCTGGTTGATCAGCTTCGGCTCGACCTGCGGTTCGTCGCCCTGGATGTTGATGATGTGCGAGACGCCGCGCAATTTTGCCGCCACTTCGGCGATGCGGTCGGTGCCGCTGGCGTGTCCGGGCCTCGTTAGGCTCACCTCGGCGCCCCAGGAAAACGCGACTTCCGCGATGCGCATGTCGTCGGTCGCGATGATTACGGTGTCGAGGGCCCGGGCGCGGCGACAGGCTTCCCAGACGTGCCGGAGCAGGGGTTTGCCGGCGATCGGATGGAGCGGTTTTCCCGGGAACCGGGTGGAACCCCAGCGGGCCGGAATGATGCCGACGGTTTTGGTCATGAACGCTGGGAGACTAACAGCGGCCGGAAGCCGCTGGCAATGGTGCTCCCAAATCCGGGTATCGCAGGATGCGTGCGCTACCCGGAGTTGCCGCGCCGCGCTTCGTTCAAGCTTACGATAATATCCACTGCGCCTGCCAGATCGTCGGTCACCCAGTTGGCGCCGGCCTCATCCTGCTCTTCCGCGCCGTAGCCGGTCCTGACCAGGATGGTGCGCAGGCCGGAATTGCGTCCGCACGCAATGTCGATCGCCTTGTCGCCGATGAAGAACGAACGCGCCAAGTCGATCCCGTGATCGCGCTGCGCTTCCAACACCATGCCCGGCGCGGGCTTGCGACGGTCGGTTGCGTGGTCCGGGTGGTCGGGACAGAAATAAACCGCCTCGAAGGTTGCGGGGAGAACGGCCCGGGCGACTTCCGCCTCGACCAGGCGATACTGCGCCTCCGTAAAATAGCCGCGGCCAATCCCGGCCTGGTTGGAAATGACGATCAGTTTGTAACCGGCCTTCTCCAGGCGCACGAGAGCTTCCGGCACGCCGGGAAAAATTTCCACCTGCTTCGGGTCGGCGCAGTAATTGACTTCCCGCATCAGCGTCCCATCGCGGTCGAGGAAAATCGCGGCGGAGCCAGAGTCGTTAGGTGCCATCGTCGTCCTCAAAGCTGGCGATGAGCTCCTCTGGCGTGACCGTAGCGGTGCCCAACTTGGCGACGACCACGGCACTGGCGTAGTTGGCGATCTCGGCCGCTTCGATCGGCGAGGCTTGGCAGCTGAGGGCGAGGGTAAAGAGCGCGATGGCAGTGTCGCCCGCGCCGGAAACGTCGAAGACCTGGCGCGCCTTAGTCGGGATGTGATGCGGCGGCTGGTTGCGCTCGAACAGCATCATTCCCTGCTCGCCCAGCGTGATCAGCAGCATCTCCGTGTCCCATGACGAGAGCAGGCGAACGCCCGCGGTCAAAAGCGCCTTGTCTTCGAGCGGCGGATCGACCGGGTCGGTCGGAGGCAGGCCGGCGGCGTGTAACGCTTCGCTGCGGTTCGGTTTGACCGCCGTGATTTTGCCCCAATCCATTTTGCGCTGCGGGTTGGGGTCGGCGGTCGCGACCTTTCCCGCGGCCTTGAGATCGGCGGAGAGTTGCCTAACGAGCTCGACGCTGAGGAATCCTTTCCCGTAATCTTCGAAGATGAAAGCGTCGAGTTCCGGCAACATCCGGCGCAGCCCGGCGGTGATACGTCCTACCTGTTCGTCACTCGGGCCGCGGATTTCCTCCCGGTCGACTCGCACAACCTGCTGGTGGCGGGCCACGATCCGCGTTTTTACGATGGTGCGGAACTGCGGATCCTCGAGCACCAGGTCGGTCGCGATCTCCCGTTCGCGCAGCAAGTCGAGCAGCTGCCGGCCGCTCGGGTCGGCGCCGACTGTGCCGATGACCGAGACGGCCTCGGTGAACTCGCGCAGGTTACGAGCGACGTTGGCCGCGCCGCCGGGATAGAACGATTCGCCAGTCACTTCGACTACCGGCACCGGAGCCTCGGGCGAGATGCGGGCGACCTTGCCCCAGACGAATTCGTCGAGCATCAGGTCGCCTGCGACCGCGATGCGTTTGGTCGCCGCGCGAACCAGGATTTCGCGGAGCCGATCAGGTTTCATGCGAAAAGATTGTTTGTTACCGCTCTTGAAAGACTGCCGCGGAAAGAGGTTGCTCCGATTCCAGAAAACGGGATCATATCGCGGTTTGTGCGTTCCGGCGGTTCTGCATAAAGTGCCCAACTAATCCTGAATACCTTTGCGAAATCAACAGTCGAAGCTGCGAATGAGACCTTTCGTTAACCTGTTTTTAGTCATTGCCGGCCTCGTGGTGCCAATCGCGCAGGCCACTGCGGCCGCGGAACCGCCGCGGAAAATCGACGTCCGGCGCCTCTCGAAAAACATCGACGACGTGGTGGTGCCATTGCCGAACGAGATCTTCGCCGCTCTGAACAAACTCGACAGCGTGAACTGGAAAGAGTTCGTCCGGACCAATAAGGGAACCAACTTCACCGAGCGCCCGCGCATCGCACTCCTTCTCGGAACGGTCATCGCCGATGGATTCATCGCGGTGCAGGCGGAGGACGCGCCGAGCGTGAAGGAGATCGGGCAGCGAGTCGTGAGCCTGGCCAAGGGGATCGGCGTCGGGCATTCGATCGTGCCGCACGCCAAAGCGATCACCGATGCGGCGGACCGGCGCAACTGGCCGGCCGTGCGCCAGGAGCTGGACCGCACCCAGAACAGCGTGCAGCAAGCCATGAATGAAGTGCACGACGAGAAGCTTTCCCAGCTTGTGAGCCTCGGTGGCTGGCTCCGCGGCACACAGGTGCTGACGGCGGTCGTGAACCGCCACTTCTCGGAGGACGGAGCGGAGTTGCTCCATCAGCCGGACCTGCTCGAATATTTTCAACGCAAACTCTCGACTATGCCGGAGTTCAATGTCCCGGTCATCGCCGAGATTAAGAGTTCGTTGGCCGAGGTGAAGCCGCTGATCGAGACGGACACTCCAATTTCTGCCGGCTCGGTGAAGAAGATTAACGAAATCACGACGCGCGTTGATAACGCGATTGTGACGCGCAATCCATAGATCAGCCCTGATGCGTTCGCCGATCTCAACTACTCGTCGCACCGTTTCCCTCCTTGCGGCCATTCTTGTAATTCAGGTCGCGGCATCTCGCGCTTCGGTCGACGACGCGCACTCCTTCGCGCTGCAATCGGCGGAGCCTTACGTCAAGCAAGGCTACCAGGTGCGGGAAGATTACTGGGGCGGCGACCTCGGGGTAGGGGAGAAGAAGGCGGTTCGCCAACAGCTTTTCAAAGGAAACGATTACTGGTTCTGGATGGGAACCGAGGTGGAGCAGGCGAAAGTCTCGGTCCACATCTACGATGCCGATGGCAAGCTCAGCGAACTCCCGGATAGCTGGCAGAAGGGACATTTTGCCGCGGCCCACCTGGTTCCGAAGACGACCGGGAGCTACTTCGTGATCGTGGCGGTGGAGAGCTCACCCGAAGAGCGCACCCACTGGGCGTTGGTGTACGGTTTCCGGTAAGGTGGGGCCCGCGGAAGTTCGGTAGTGCGAGACTCCGTCGAGCTGGCGGAACGCGCCCGCTGCTGAAGCGACATCCGCTCCGGCACGACAGAGTCTCGCCCCACTGAGTAGCCACCAACAGTTGAGTAAGCGCCCTCTTCTCCTCCTGCCGGTTTGACACTCTTCCCGCCGAAGCCGTATCCTCGCGGCTGATGATATCCCGGCCGCGAGATGACTGAGACGCGCACCCTGCAGTTCGAGAACGCGCGCGCCGTGCAGTCGCTCTACGCTCACGACTTTAAATTGATCAAGAATCTAGAGGAATCGCTCGGCGTGAAAGTGACGACCCGTGAGGGGTGGATCAAGCTGGAAGGCGCACCGGAGCAGGTCGCGAAAGCCGAGAAAGTCTTCACCCAGCTCGAGGACGCCCGCCAGCGCGGCGTCGAGATCCAGCGTCACGAATTCAATTACGCCCTAAACTCGGTGAATGAAGCGCGCTCCGACAATCTCGGCGATCTGGTCGCAACCAAGGTGATCACCTCCGGCCGGAAACCGCCGATCGTCGCGCGCACGATGGGTCAGCGCAATTATCTCGAGTCGATCCAAAAACACGATGTCGTCTTTGGAATCGGGCCGGCAGGCACGGGCAAGACGTATCTGGCTGTGGCGATGGCGGTCTCGGCGCTGAAGAAAGAACAGGTCGATCGCATCATCTTGACCCGGCCCGCGGTGGAAGCGGGTGAAGCCTTGGGATTTTTGCCCGGCGATTTACAGCAAAAAATCACGCCATATCTCCGCCCGCTCTACGACGCGCTGCACGACATGCTCGAGCCGGACGAGCTGGAGCGCTACGTCGCGCGCGAGACGATCGAGATCGCGCCACTCGCCTACATGCGGGGCCGCACCCTGAGTAATGCTTTCGTGATCCTGGACGAAGCGCAGAACACCACGACCGAGCAGATGTTCATGCTCCTGACCCGGATCGGCCCGCGCTCGAAGTGCGTCGTGACGGGCGACGGCACCCAGATCGATCTCCCGCCTAACAAACGCTCCGGGCTGCTTGAGGCGCTCCAGGCATTGAAGAACGTGCCCGGGATCGGGTTCGTTTATTTTAGCGACAAAGACGTCGTTAGGCACGAGCTTGTCCGGGCGATTATCAACGCCTACCAGCAGCACCGTTCGCCCGCGAATACCGGGGGAGCGGCCCGGAAGTAAATGTTCAAGTTTCTGCACAGAAAAAGCCTCGTGAAACGCGGGCTCTCTTCGGGCAAGACGCGCCGGCGCCGCGCTTCCAACGAGATGCTGCGCAATCTGGAGCACGCGCCCTGGGTCAAGGTGGCGATCTTTGCCCTTTTCGTGGCCGGGCTCGCTCTCCTCATCTTTAGCGGCCAGCAGCCGGAGCCAACGCGCAATTTCGTCTTCGCCCTGCTCCTCCTCGCGACCGCGATCGCGCAGCTCTGGATCAACCAACCGAACACGTTTCTGCGCAACTCGCGCGTCTTGCTCGTCTTCGGGATCATCTACCTGCAGCTGGCGGCGACCAAGATCCTGATCGTGCTTTGTAACAGCGGGCTCTTTGCCCTGCTCAAGCCCGAGACCGCCTGGCTCATCGCCCCCTATGCTTTCGCGCCGCTCGTTCTTTGCGTGCTTCTCGGGCGCAATCACGGGCTCTACGGCGCTGTCTTCGTTAGTCTCTTCAGCAGCATTCTGATCGGCCGGATCGATGCCCCCATGCTCGTGATCGGCCTGATCAGCGGCTTCACCGCCGTCCTACTTACCCAGCAGGTGCGGCGGCGGAGCCGTCTCATTCGCGCCGGCCTCTTCGTCGGCTTCGCCATCTGGCTTCTCTCTCTCACCTTCGGCTTGATTGGACCGATTAACCTCTTCGACCCGGTCGCGATCGATTGGCCAATGATCGGCATCCAGAGTGCGTTCGCGATCGGTAACGGCATCGCCACCGCCATGCTCGTCGGGGGCGCGCTGCCCATCCTCGAGCAGATTTTTCAGATCACGACCGACATTTCCTGGCTCGAAGCGTCGGACTTGAATCACCCGCTCCTACGCCGCATGACGATCGAGGCTCCCGGCACCTATCACCACAGCCTCGTGGTGGCCAACCTGGCTGAGTCGGCCGCGGAAGCGATCGGCGCCAACGCCACCCTGTGCCGCGTCTGCTCCTACTTTCACGATATCGGCAAGCTGGTGAAGCCGGATTATTTCACCGAGAACATGAACTTCGAGCGCAACCCGCACGACGATCTCGCGCCGACCATGAGCGCGCTCATCATCATCGCGCACGTCAAGGAAGGGGTCGATCTCGCGCTCAAGCACGGTCTTAACCAGCAGGTCATCGACGTCATCCAGCAGCATCACGGGACGTCGTTAGT
>JBDTOL010000102.1:0-7775 GCA_039933235.1 Spartobacteria bacterium
GCGTGAACGAGATCGTTACCGGAAAGCCGGTCTCGGTCGGCGGCACGGAAGGCCGACGCGAATCGACCGGGCGCGGCGTCGTCTACCTGATCGAGCGTGCGATGGACATGCTGAAGATGGACCCGGAGAAATCGACCGCGATCATCCAGGGCTTCGGAAACGTCGGCTCGGTCGCGGCCTTATCGTTAGGCTTGAAGACCGGGGTCAAGATCGTCGGCATCAGCGACCACACCGCCGCGCTTTACAATCCGAAGGGGATCGATGTGAAAGCAGCCGAGCTGCACGTGCGAAAGAAGGGCAATCTGCGCGCCTTTTCACAGGGCGACCGGATCGATCCGGGGGAACTCCTCGAGATGCCGTGCGATGTCCTCGCGCCGTGCGCGGTCGACCGCGTCATCACGGTGAAGAATGCGGACAAGATCAAATGTCGCATCCTGGCGGAAGGCGCGAACGGGCCGACCAGCCCGGAGGCCGATCTCCTTTTGAACAAACGCTGGGACGAAGTCTTTGTCATTCCCGACATTCTCTGCAACGCGGGTGGCGTGATCGTTTCATATTTCGAATGGGTGCAGGGTTTGCAGGCCTTCATGTGGACCGAGACGGAGGTGACGGACAAACTCTTCCGCATTCTCGAGCATTCTTTCGTGCAGGTGATCAAACGGGCGAAAAGAGACAACGTCTCGCACCGGACCGCGGCGATGGCGATCGGCGTCGAGCGCGTCATGAAAGCCAAGCACACCCGCGGTTTGTTTCCGTAAGAAGGCGAACTGCTTTTGTCGTGGTGGAGCGAGACTCCGTCGAGCCGGGGATGAACCGTCTCTCTCCCGACGGCGATATCCACGCCCAAGCTCGACGGAGTCTCGCTCTACCGGGAGCTCTCTTCTCTCTCCTTTACGCCGGGACTTGTTCGCTTCATCATCGGGCGCATGCAATCCAGTCATAGCGAGGAGAAACGGGAGGGCCATCTTCTCGATATCCTGACCGACGATGCAGCCGGGTTGCGCGTCGTCGTGGCCCGGCTCGGTGCGGAACTCGTTAGTCTGGCGCGCCGCGCCCCGGACGGAACCTGGACCGGTTTCCTCTACCGCGATAACGACCTGAGCAAGCCGGCCGCCGGGTGGGGGAATCACGCCACAGTGATGGGATACTTTCTGCACCGGCTCAAGGATGAGCGCAGTCTCTACCGCGGCCGCGAGATCCGTGGCGGCACGCACAGTTTTCTGCGCCATAAAATGTTTACCGATGTCACGGTCGACCCCGGAGCAGGCGCGGGGGCATCGGTTACCTATCGCATTTCGCCTAACGAGATCGCACCGGAGGAATATCCGCTCAAAGTTTCTCTCGCCCTCACTTACACGCTGCGCCGCGGCGGAGTTGAGGTGCAGTTCCGCTTCCGCAACGAAGAACCGGAGTTGACCGCGCACCTTGAGTTCGGCCTGCATCCAGGGTTCGGCGCGACAACCTTCGAGATCTTCCAGCTCGAGATGCCTCCCGGCCGCTATCGCCGCTGGTTATCTCCGGGGAATTATCTCTCCGGCGAGACGGAGGAGATCGATTTCGCGGGCGGGGCAATGCCTTTCGCGCGTGCACGGCTCTCCGGCTCCTACATCCTGGAGTTCCTCGACGTGCCGAATCGCACCTTCGTCTATCGCGATCCGCCGAGCGGGCGCCGGGTCGTGATCGATCTCAGCGGCGTCCCTTACTGCACGCTCTGGTCCGATGGCGGACCATTCCTCTGCGTCGAGCCTTGCTGGGGCCTGACAGATCGGCATGAGCAGCGACCCTTTGAGGAAAAGGATGGAATCCAGGAGATCTCTCCTGGTGCCGAATTAGTGGCCGGCTTTGCCATGTCACCCGCGTTAGTGCCGCCGTAGGCAAAAAATGTCGGTTTTCGTTCTCGTTTTCGCTTTAGACTATGATGGAACCAATCGATCGACCAAACGGCCGAGTGAGCGGCGCGGAAGAGTGCCGTTATGGCCGCTTGCGCCGGCCCGACGGGCTTGGCGAATCAGCCACGGGCATCAGCTCAAACGTCCGAAACAAAGGCGCCAGGTCGATCACGTCGTTCGACGCCGCCTTCAGCACGCCGCCCAGGTTCTGACTCACCGATGCTACTTCCACCCGGATTCCCCGCCGGCGCAGCTTGGTCGCGAGGTAGGCAAAATCGGCGTCCCCTGTGACGAGGATTACGACATCAGGCTGCATCTCGACGGATAACTCCAGCGCGTCGATCGCCATCATCACATCGACGTTGGCCTTGTAATGACCTTCCTCAGCCGGCGCCCCGTCCTTGGTTACCACCATGAAGCCGTTGGAGCGCAGCCAGTAGACGAATTTGTTCTTCTTATCGCGTTCCTCTTGCCAGAGGGGGATGGGCGGCGGCAACCCGGCGTAGACGACCATCTCGATCAGGTCGCGACCTGTCTCGGTCCCGCTCAGAAACTGGCGCAACCTCAGCCAGTCCAGTCCGCGCCCCGCCGTCCGCACGGAGCTGCCGACATTCGATTCGTCCACCAGCACCAGGAGCCTGGCTCGCCGCACGATCTCCGATTCTTTCTTCGGCATTACAACACCGGAGTCGCTAACCCAACGCGCAGACCGCTATTTTGCCGCCTTTTTCTTCTCCGCTTTGGCGGCCGCGAGGCGCTCCGTCTTTTTGCGCCGTGCCGCGCGTTTCCTGACGTTGTCTCTGCCTTGGCTGTTTCCCATGATTGCTCATACTCACCCGGCAATGAGCGAGTTCCAAGCGGTTTCGCAGTGTCGCGGAAAACGATCACACTCACTTATAGGCAATCGCTGCGCTCGATGGTCCGGCCAGGTGGATGACTTCGAAGCGGGAAAAGCCGGCCTTCTCGCACCATTTCCGGAAATCCGCCCCGGAATAATCAAACGCCTCGCCAAACTCGATCAGCATATTGAGCGACATGAGGAGCCCAAAGACATTTTCCCGCCGCGCGTCGTCGATCAGCGCTTCCACCGCGATCAGCGCTCCTCCTTGCGGCAGCGCATCGTAGGCGGCGCGAATGAGGTGCATTTTCTTCTCGAGATTCCAGTCGTGCAGGATCATCCCCATCGTGATCACGTCCGCCTTGGGAAGCGGATCGGCAAAGAAGTCACCCTTGGCTGTTATGACCCGGTCTCCCAGGCCGGCCGCGGCGATGTGCTGCCGCGCGATCGGTTCCACCGGTGGAAGGTCGAACGAGATGCACTGCAGATTCGGGTGTTTCTTTGCCACCTCGAGGCAGAGCAAGCCGGTCGCTCCGCCCACATCGCAGAGGGTCTTGAATTTCGAGAAGTCGAACTCATCCGCCAGCGCCTCGAAATTGATCCGCGACAAGCCGGTCATCGCACCGAGGAACTGCTCCAGCTTCGCCTGATCCGCGTAGAGTTCCTCGAAGATTCCTTTCTCGCCATGCTTGGTCTCGTTCTGTGGTTTTCCGGTGCGCAACGCCTCCGGGAGATCGTTCCAGAACTTGAAGAGCCGCGCGTTGAGCATGATCAGGATTCCCCCGATGTAGCGCGGACTCTTCTCTTCGAGGTAGAGTGCGCTCTCCGGAGTATTGGCATACTTCGCGCCCGGCCCGTCGCCTTGGCGCTCCAGGAATTTCATCGCGACCAGCGCATCGAGGAAGTCTCCGATCGCGCGTGGATGCAACCCAAGGGCTTCGCCCAGTGCTGCGCCCGTTAGGCGTCGTTCGCCGAGCTGGGTGAAAAGGCCGAACTCCACGGCGGTGAGCAGGACTTTCGAAGACCAGAAAGCAAAGCCGGTCTGCAGGATGTGATCAGGCGCGAGGACCGTTTCAGGCTTGGACATACGTTTAGTCTAAGCATCCCCCTGCGCTGCGCGCCACTGAAAGCAGGCGCACCGCCGGGGCGCCAACGATGAGCGCTCGCAAAGCGGCTGACTTCTGCGATTGGTTCTGATGTCTTTGGAAGCTTGCCCGACCTGTGGCTACGCCCTTTCTACTCTCGGGAATCAGTGCCGGCATTGCCCGGCACCCTTCGCCATTAGCACTTCCACGAGATCGTTCGACGCGAAACTTCTCTGGCAAATCGCGTCTGCGGTCGTGTTCCTCTGCCTCCTCGTTTACCTCTTCTTCTTCCGCTAACGGCCCAGGGCGAGCGGCGGATTGCGCTCCTGGGTAGCGCACACGTCTCGTGTGCTGGCGACGGCGTCCCAATGGGCGTGCTACCCAACCGGCGAAAATCTTAGCGACCGGCCGACGACCGGGAGTCAGCCGTCCTCGCCACGCTTTCACCGGGCAGTTACACCGCGATCATGCGGGGTCAGGGAGATACAACCGGCGTCGCGCTGGTCGAAGTCTAAAACCTGGGGCACATCGGAGAGTCCTCCAATTGAATTGAGCCACTCCGGCCGCTTCCCGTCCGTCTCTGCCGGGGGTTAAGGTGGCGGAAAGGCGAGTGAGCCAGGCATCATCTGGCATGGGACGGCGGCGGGAGGTCGTGCGGTCCGGCCTTCGCCTACGACACGAGACTTCGCTGGGCCGGTTGTGCTACGCTCTTCGTCTGTCTTGAGCTCGCCTCGCTGAAATTTGCCCTTTGCCTCGTGTGAACTGTCACAGCCTCTTGCTCGCCGGCTATTGCTGTGCCTTCTTCCTAAGCGAGGCCGCCTACGCCGAGCGCCCGGCCATCTCGGAAGATCGTGAGCTCAAGAAAATCGACCTCACCGGTTGGGACTGTCTCGATCGGCTGGAAGGGACGGCAAAAACGCCCGATGGCGTCGAGCGCAACCGGCTCAAGAACCGTAACGCGGCCAACCTCGCCGGCGCCTCGATCGAGAAGATGGATACGGCGGCGGCTTTCCTTCGCGCTGCGGCAGAGTTCGAGGCCGGCACGAAAGGCAAACGCCGCAATGACCTGTCAGCTGCGCAGCGCGCCATCCTCGACCAGCGCGAAAAACAGATCGTCTCACTCACCGGCTACCTCGTCCTTGCCTATGCCGGCCCACCTGAATCGACCAACTGCGCCAGCGCCGACTTCCACGATTGGCACCTCGAACTTTTCGAGAAACCTTCCGACCACCCGCCGCGCCCGGGCGATCCCACAGCGATCATCTGCGAGATAACGCCTCGCGTTCAGAACGATCTCTATCGCGCCGGGATCCGCGTGCAAGAGTTAGCCGCCTTCATCCGTGCGCCTGACCTGAGTTACGAGCCCACCGGGCATCCCGCGCGCAGAGTCCGCATCACCGGCCAGCTACTCTGGGACGACGATCACAACGGCGTGGCCGACGTAGGCACGACCGTCCGCACTATCGGAGCAATCGGTTACCACAATCCCTGGCGCTCGACCGCCTGGGAGATCCATCCGGTCACAAAGATCGAGGTGCTCGACTCTCCCGCCGTGGATACGATGAACGATTAAGCCACCTCGTCACCTGTTCCAGAAGCAGCTTCCAGCATCGCTCCGGCGGAGAGGCCGGCACCAGCCCAAATGTTCGCCACGCTCATTCGTCTGGTCACGATCAACATCCCCTATGGCTCGACCATCGTTCCGCGCGGGACCAGGCTACCTGTCCTATCCCGCAGCGCGCAGACCGTCACCGTCCAATATTTGAATCAACCCCAGACCATCGCGTTGGACACGGTCGACCCACCCTGAACTCGAGCGACAGCTTCAGGGCGGTTCTCCGTCCCTTTCTCGAATTCTCCGCCGCCGCTCTGCCTTGTTGGATGCTTTGCAGGACGCAGCAGGAAAGAGGCTACTGCCAACGCACAAAGGTTCACACGACGACGCCCGACACCAATGCGGCAATGGATGTCACGAGGCCCAAAGGCCGGTGCGAATCCAGCCACTCAGACCGCCAAGGAAAACATTAGAATCCGACGCGCCCAGGAAAGCACTGACAGAGGTAATCTGCTTTGCGAACTCACCGACAAACTCCGCGTTGACTGGCATCCCCATCTAACGAGAACTCTCACCCGCGATGACACGGAGGTGATCCATGATGTCTCGGTTGTTACTGGTCAGGTCCACGAGGCGGGTTTCGATGTCGGCGATACGCAGGCGCAGCAGCGCCAGCAGATTCTGAGTGGACCTGAGCGCTTTGACGGATTCGTAGATGGACTGTTCGGAGAGTCCGGTGGTGCAGGGATAATCGAGAATGCCGGTGATGGCGTTGTAGTCTCCGGTTTCGACATATCGGTCGCCGCAATTCTTGGCCAGGGCGCGTTGCACGTCGTTTGGCAAACTCATGCGGAAGGCCTCGCGGTATCGTGACTGCATACCCTCTCGAGCCATATTCTCAAGAGTGGGACTGTTGTATAGCCGCATGGCGGTGTCGCGCAACGCCCGGTCTCGGATCAGGCCAATGGTGCCGGTCGATATCAACTCGTCGTAGGTCGAACGACGACGGGGCCTCTGCTTATACTGAGTGGCGCGGTAAGCATTGATCAGTAAGGCCTCGTCTGACATCGTCACGTTGCCCTCCAACGCGCTAGCGGCGCGACTCGCGTTCTCCAAGACTTGGCGGTTGTAGGCGATCTGTAGCTGGTAGCACCAATCTTCCTCGCGCAGGTCTGCCTTGAGGCGCTCAGCGAAGTTCGCGGCTTGTCCCGTGCTGGCGCGTTCCTGGTTCCAGTTTGACGCTTGGAGACCAATAAAGACGCCAAGCACGACAATAACCAGCTCAATAACGACGGCAGTCCACTGCTGGTTCTTGAAGTTCTCGATAACGCGGCGGCGGATCATGGTTCAGGAAGCCACTTTGCAATCCTCGTTGCTCTTGCGGGCTTCGCAATCTCTGTGTTGCGCCTAACGAGAATGCGACCCAAAATATCTGCAATTAAAGGCAAGCCGAAAAAATCTCCTCGAGCAGGTGTACGACGCGACCACTCATCACCGCCACCTCGCGGCTTTCCGTCGTTGTCGCAGCTCCCCAGCTACTCCATTCACGGCGAGCGGCACCCGGGCGAGATGGCGGAAGTCATGGACCACTCCAACGCCAGCAGAAAAACCGAATTTTCTAGTGAATATGGAAGAGCTGCCTGCGTCTGGTTATTGCGTGGAACCGGACAATCGCTTGGATGGAAGGTCGGATGTTTCGCCGCCCGATGCCGACTCGGCTGAAGCGCGCGAGAAGACGGAGTCGGCCGGCTCGAAAAACGGCGTCCAGCGCAGGAACAAAGGAGCGCGTCGGTCGGTCGGAACGAAGCGAAAAGGTGATCCCAAAACTGCCCGCAACACCGAGGAGCCCGCTCCCGAGCGGCACGCCGGTTCACTCGAGCGCACGAAGCGTTTGCTCCTGGCCGCTTTGCGGGTGTGGGAGCTCAAACAGCGGATCCGGTAACTGGCGTTTGGGGCGAAGAAAGCCTGAAGGAAGAAGTAGGAAAAGCTGACCTCTGACATCTGAAAGCTGAACGGAGCTCGTGGAACGGAGCGACGTAAACGGGCAGCCGCGAGGCAGCGGTGTGCGAACAGGCTGTGAGCGCATCAAAGCGGACGTCAGAGGACAGAGGACGTAAAATATGAAGGCAGAAGGGTGAAGCTTCCGGCGGACGGCGAAAGAGAAGGAATTAATTGGGGCTTCGCTCACTCCTACGAGGGTATGAAAACTTTGATTATTGGCCGGTTGGCGGCTGCGTTACTGATTCTGGCGAGCGGATGGCCCGCGCCGGAGGCCCGGGCGGATGGGGAGAAAGTTCCCTCGAAGGAAGTGCTCAAGGCGCGGCTCACTTCTCTGCAATATGAGGTGACGCAAAATAATGGAACGGAGCCGCCGTTTAAGAACGCTTATTGGGATAACAAGAAGCCGG
>JBDTOL010000103.1:0-10908 GCA_039933235.1 Spartobacteria bacterium
GTTACTTCGCGCTCGAGCGCCGCTTCGGCCTGCGCATCGTCCTCATGCCCCCAGACCGCCAGCTCCAGCATCCGCGCGCCGATCTCACGCTTCCCCTGCCAGGCCGCGCGCAAACGTCCGCGCGCGGTCCAGTCCTCCGACGCCGCCGTGGCGTCATCGACATAGGAAGAACGCCCGTCCCAATAACAATAGAAAACGTGGAGCGGCCGGCCGTTGTCGTCGAAACGGTAGGACCGGATCGGAAGATTCACGCCGTTCACCGTGACGAGGTGCACGCCGTCCTCCCGCTCCATCGTTAGGCCGCTGGCCGGCAGACAGATATCCGGCCGGTGATTTTTCACAAAGAGGGCGGCGGTGCGACCGGGGAGCCAGCGAAAGGAATACATCATCCAACGGCGGTCGTCGGCCGAGCGCCAGGTGGCCGCGCCGCCCTCGTTGTAACGCAGCAGCGTTTCGACCGCGTCCGCGATCGGTTCGCGGCGAAAATCCGGTTCGTCGGCGGGCCAACTGACGCTCCAGGCCGCGGGGGTGACCTCCTCGGCGCGCACCGGGGCATACCATGCGGCCACGGCAATTTCGGCGAGTAGAATCCAGAGCAGCAAGGCGCCCGAGAGCCAAACTCCGCCCGCGAACGGTCGAGCCCAGGCGCCCGCGTGAACGGGCGAATCGGGCGACCGGCGCGGTTGCAGCCACAGGCTCATCCCCCAGAGTGCGAAGAGGCAGACGGTGAGAATCGTGAAGCCGGCCGGGTCATGCCAGCGATGGATCGCGGCGATGCCGGAGCTCGCCGCAACCTCGCAGAGGAGGAAGGTGCGCCCGATGTTGCAGACGAATGCGACGACTGCCCCGGCAATGATGAGCACGATCCGCTGACCGGGTCGCAATCGATAAAATTCGCCGAGGAAAAGCGCGAGCATGAGGGTGGCCTGGAGGGAGCGCACCCCGGTGCAGGCGTCGTCGATCCCGACCTGCCCGGTGCTCAGCTCAATCACGTTACCGTGACGGACGGCGAGCGTGCCGATGAAGTTCAGGATTTGGATCGTGATCGCGGCGTCGGCTCGCATGAGCGATTGCACGACGAGCTGCTCGAGCTGGGCTGGCCAGGGCACGGCAACGAGAAAGAAAAGAACCGGAAAAGCAAAATGTCGCAGCCAGGGGACGCCCCCAGCGAGATAGAGCGCGCCGAGTGAGAGCACGACGGCGAGGAGCGCGATCGTCCAGCTGAGCAGGCGCCAGTCCGGGTTCGCCACGGCGACGAGGCGAGCTGGGAGGAAAACCAGAGCGGCCAGGACGGCACAGCTTATCGTTAGGCCAGGCGCGCGCGCGGCCTGCGGCGCGGGCCGGCCGATCCAGCGCTGGTAAAAGAGCCAGGCGGCCAGGAACGGCACGGTCCATCCGTAGCCATACTGGGGATTGAGCGACCATTCGCTCTGGAGTTGGAAAATCACCTCGAGCCAGAGTAGGAGGAACGCGAGCACGGCCACCACGAGCGGCCAGCGAAAGATCATGCCCGCCCTCGCCGCGCCTTCCCCTGCCGGCGCTACCGCGATGGAATGGGACATGCTAATTTCTTAGCAGTTTGTGCGCCTCTACGCCACCGCGGGCGGCCGACGCGCGCCAACCTGCAACCATGGCCCGCCCTTCCGATTCGAAATTCGAGACCTCCCTGCAGAGGACCGAGCGCACCTACGTCAAGCTCTGGCTGGCCGTCATCGGCGCGCTTTGCCTGCTCGTCGCGGTAAGCTGGATCGGGCATCGCTTTTATGTTCGCTGGCAGGAACACAAGTTGATGCGGCAGGCGCACGTCGCGTTCGACAAGAACGATCTGCGCTGGGCGTCGATGGCCGCACAACGAGCTTATGCGATGGAGCCCGAGAGCGTGGACGCCTGTCGCACCCTCGCGGCGATCGCCGAGAAACAAAACAGCCCCGAAGCGCTCGACTGGCGCCGCCGGGCGGTCGCGCTGGCACCCGGCTCGATGCCCGACCGCATCGCGCTGGTGGAAAGCGCGCTTCGTTTCAGGCAGCCGGCGATCGCCACCGAGGCGCTGGCCAAAGTGCCGCCGGCGCAGCAAAATGACCCGCGCTATCAATCCACCGCGGCGCATCTGGCCCTAACGAAAGACGACCTGCCGACCGCCGAACAGCACCTCGAAGCAGCCGTGCGGCTCGCGCCTGACGACCCTCGCCTCCAGCTCGAGCTGGCGGAATTTCAGGTGCGTTCGGACGACCGCGGGAAGCGGGCCGCCGGCCGAGCGCTGGCTGAAGGGCTGAAGGACAATCCCAAGGTGCGCCTCGACGCCTACCACGTGCTGATCAACGACGCGGTCCGCTGGCGCGATGGCTCGGGCAGCGTGGCGCTGGCCAAGGAACTCGAGGTGTTGCCGGACGCCAGTTTTGCCGATCGGCTGCTCGGGCTCGGACTCCTTCGCGGCCTGAACGATCCGGCTTTTACGGCCGCGCTCAGCCGGCTCGAATCCGAGTCGGCCCAGTCGGCGGAGAAGGCGGTGAAGCTGGTCAATTGGATGAACACCCACGGGCTCGCTCTGCTCGCGATCGACTGGAGCAAGCGGTTGCCGCCGGAAATGCTCGGCAGCGTCCCGCTCCGCTTCGCCCTGGCCGACGCCTACGTCCGTCTGCGCGACTGGCAAGCCCTCAAAGTGGTATTGCAGCGCGGCGGTTGGGAACGGGGCGAACCGATCCGGCGCGCGTTCCAGGCCAAGGTCGCGCGCGAGACGGGGGACGACATCGACTTTGAGAAAAAGTGGCTGGCTGCTGTGGCCGCCGCCGAGAACGATCCGGCCCGGCTGAACCTGCTTCAGACGATCGCGTTTCAATGGAACTGGCCCGAGAAAGGAGTCGCGGTGCTGTGGATGCTGGCGGAAAATCCAAACGCCCAGCGCGACGCCCTGCAGGCGCTCTATCGCTACTACGCGGGGCAGCGCGACACGACCGGGCTCTTTCGCGCGCTCTCGCGACTCGTCGCGGTCATGCCGGACGATCCTGCCGTGCGCAATAATTTCGCGCAGATTTCGCTCCTCTTGAAGGCGGAGACGTTCCGGGCGCTCGGGATGGCTCGGGACCTCTACGAGACGCATCCGAACGAGGCAGCTTTCGCCTCGACTTACGCATTCGCCCTCTACCAATCCAGCGACCTCCAGGGCGCGCTCAAGATCATGAGTCAGCTGACGCGGGAGCAATTGCACGATCCCTCCGTGGCGGCTTACTACGGAATCTTCCTCGCCGCCGCCGCGCAGAACGACGCCGCCTCGGAGTATCTGGAGCTGGCCGGGAAAGCGAAGTTATTGCCAGAGGAAGAGGAACTCGTAGACCGGGCCAAGGCGGCCCTGGCGCGGCAGTAACGGCCTCCGCGGACATCTCCTGCTTTTTCAGCGCCTGCGGCCAGCCACGTCGCCGCGGGAGGCCCCTGACTCGCCGGCAGCGCGCTGGCCTAACGAACTCGAAAATGCGATTTATCCTGGCCCTTCTTGTCCTGGCGTTGATCCTGGGAGCACGCGCTGGCGTAGACTTCACCCCAATCGCTGGAGAACGCGTCCTCGAAGGCATCGTTTTCAAGCAAATCCTCTTCCATCACGACGGACACGGCATCTCCTACGAACAACCCCGCGTATCGACCGTCACCGGCAACACCTCTGCGCTGACCCTGACTCCGCCCGACGTCTCCCAAGCGCGGGTCATGATGGAACAGTCACGCCTGACCGCGCCGGCCAGGACTACCAGTTGAGCGTCCTCTTCGCCAATCTGGCCGACACACAATTGCGCTTCCGTACCGTGGCCCGCAAAGCGGACTTCGAAAAGGTGCACCGTGCTTTTCGGGCCAGCCTCTTCACTCTCGCCTGGCAGTAAGGAAAAAGCCGGGCGACCGCGTGGGCAGGGTTCAGGCGGAAGCCGGCGCGGCGGAAAGCTGGCGCAGCTTGCGCACGATGCGGGGAATGATCTCCAAAACCCGGTCCAATTCTTCCTCGGTATTGTAGCGACCGAAGGAAAACCGGAGGCTGCTGCGGGCGCGCTCGTTCGAGAAATGCATCGCGCGCAGGACGTGGGAGGGCTGCACCGCGCCCGTCGTGCAGGAGGAGCCTAACGAGCAACAGACGCCTTCCTGATCGAGCTTGAGCAGGATGGCCTGCGCGTCGATTCCAAGAAAGGCGAGGTTGGAGGTGTTGGGCAGCCGCGCAGCAGGATCGCCGTTGATTTCCACCTGGTCGAGCTCGCTTCGCAGGGTGCTTTCGAACCGGTCCCGCAGCGCGCGCACCCGCGTGTTCTCCTCCTCGATCGTGCTACGCGCCAGCTCGGCGGCTTTTCCGAGTCCCACAATGGAGGCGACGTTGTCGGTCCCGGCGCGCCGGCCGCCTTCCTGCGGGCCGCCGACGAGGAGCGGCTGGAAGCGCGCCTTGCGGTTGACGAAAAGGGCGCCGACGCCTTTCGAGGCGTGCAGCTTGTGCCCGGAGAGGGAGAGAAAATGCACCGGCAACTCCTTCAGGTCGATCGGCATCTTCCCGACCGTCTGCACTGCGTCGGTATGAAAGAAGACGCCCTTGGTGCGGCAGAGCGCGGCGATTTCCGCGAGCGGGTAGATGACACCGGTCTCGTTATTCGCCCACATCACCGAGACGACGGCAGTGTCGGGCCGGATGGCGCGTTCCAACTCAGCGAGATCGAGGTGGCCCTGCTCATCGACCGGCACAATCGTCGCCTCGCAGCCCCGCCTAACGAGTGCTTCGCAGTAGTTCAGGACCGCGTTGTGTTCCACCGCGGTGGTGACGATGTGGCGCCGCTCGGGCGACATCTGGAGGGCGGAATGGAGCGCGGTGTTATCCGACTCGGTCCCGCCGCTCGTAAAAACGATCTCGTTAGGCTCGCACCCGAGGAGGGCCGCCACCCGTTCGTGCGCCAGCTCGGTCGCCTCCTTGACCTGCGCCCCGAAACGGTGCGACCCGGATGGATTCCCATACTGGGTGGTCAGGAACGGCATCATTTCCGCGAGCACTTCCGGATCGATCCGTGTGCTGGAGTTGTTATCGAGATAGATGACTTCGTGCGGGGCAGGCATGGTAAACCTCTGTTGTAAAAGGACAGGATCCGCTATTCCGGCGGGCGCGGTTCGTTCCCTGGATGTTGCGCATGATGATGAGTCCAACGGAAGTACAAATTCCGCAAGTAGATCGGGAGCGGCAGCGCGGTCTGGAGAATCCCGACCGAGTCGTGGCGGTAGATCGCGAAATAACTCAGGGTCAGGAGCGACCCGATCGCACTGCATTCCCAAAAACCGATCGGGATCACGCTCTTCTTCGCGCGCTCGGAGGCGACCCATTGGATGACGAAACGGAGGCCGAAAATGAGGCTGCCGGTCAGGCCGACAATTTTCCACGGGGTCAGGGTGATGTGCAGAAATTCGCCGGCGGCAGCGAGATCAGGAGCGTTCATATGGTCGGAACGGTTGGGCAGAACCCGCGGGGTGAACAGCTTTTTTTCGCGCGCACCCCGTCGGCGCGGCGCGCGCTCGCTGTTCAACGGCAGAAACTTCGTTAGACTCCTGCGATGGATTCGATCTGGGATCAGGCCAACCCGCACCTGCGCGACCTCGCGCTCTACGAACCGGGCAAACCGATCGAGGAAACCGCCCGCGAATCGGGGCTGCGACCCGATCAGATCATCAAACTCGCTTCGAACGAGAACCCGCTTGGCCCCTCCCCTCGCGCGCGCGCCGCGATGCAGGAAGCTCTCGCCGGCGCCCATTTTTATCCCGATGGCGGCGGTTATTTTCTGCGCGCCGCGCTGGCCGACTACCTGAAGGTTGGCCCGGAGCACATCATCCTCGGGAATGGTTCGAACGAAATCATCGAGTTCATTGGCCACGCCTTCCTTCGTCCCGGGGTGGAAATGGTCACCTCGGAAAACGCCTTTATCGCCTATCGGCTGGTCGCCTCGCTCTTCGGAGCGGAGACCGTGGCGGTCCCGGATCGCGAGTATCGCTTTGACCTCGAGGCGATCGCGGCGGCGATCACACCGCGCACCCGGGTGGTCTTCATCGCCAACCCAAATAATCCCACCGGAACGCTGGTCGGGCAGGAAGAGATCGACCGGTTCATGGAGCGGGTGCCGGCTGAAGTCGTGGTCGTCTTCGATCAGGCCTACCACGAGTACCTGGACGATCCTCCCGAGACGCTCAAGTTCGTCAGGCAAAACCGCGACGTGATCGTGCTGCGCACTTTTTCGAAAATCCACGCACTGGCCAATGTCCGTCTCGGCTACGGGATGGCGCGGCCCGAGTTGATCCGGGTGGTGCAGAAAACGCGCGAACCTTTCAATACCAACGGCATCGCCCAGGCCGGTGCGGTGGCGGCGCTGGCCGACCTCGAGCATCAGGCGGAATCGAAACGCATG
Source organism: Spartobacteria bacterium (assembly GCA_039933235.1). GTDB lineage: Bacteria > Verrucomicrobiota > Verrucomicrobiia > Chthoniobacterales > UBA10450 > Palsa-1392. The sequence goes on from JBDTOL010000103.1 coordinate 6,405, forward strand.
ACAGACGAAGGGCGCCGTTATCTCGAGGAGGAATTCGCGACGCTGCAGCTCCCTTACCTTCCGAGCGTGGCCAACTTCGTCCTCGTGAAGGTGGGCGACGGCAAAGCGCTCTTCGAAAAACTTCTCCGCCACGGCGTGATCGTGCGCGCCCTCGGTGGCTACGATCTGCCGGAGTGGGTGCGGATCTCCGTCGGCACGATGGCACAGAATCGCAGGTGCATCGCCGCGCTTCGCGAGGTGCTGGCAGCATGATGCCTAACGAGACCACGGCGACTATCGCCGCCGTCTCGACTCCGCCGGGCGAGGGCGCCATCGCGCTCGTCAGGCTCTCGGGTCCGCAAGCCGTGGCGGTCGCGGACCATGTTTTCCGCGGCAAACAAAAACCTTCGGACGCAAACTCGCATCTCCAGCAGTTCGGCGAGGTCGTCGAAGGAGACCGCGTCATCGACCAGGTGTTGCTCTCGGTTCACCGCGCCCCATCGAGTTACACGGGCGAAGATGTGGTCGAGATCAGCTGCCACGGCGGTGTGCTCGTGACCGCGAGAGTCTGGGAGGCCTGTCTCCACGCTGGCGCGCGGGCCGCGCGGGCCGGCGAGTTCACGGAGCGCGCTTTCCTTAATGGCAAGCTCGACCTTACTCAGGCCGAAGCGGTGATCGACCTGATCCGCGCGCAAACCGATCTCGCGCTGCGTTCCGCGGCAGAACAATTGGAGGGGCGGCTCGGAGAAAAGATTTCGCAACTGCGGGAAGAGCTCATCTCAATCATCGCCAACCTCGAGGCCTACATCGATTTTCCCGACGAAGACATCGAACCCGATGTCGGCGCTGCGTTCCTGGCGCGGTTGGATGGAATTCGGGGGCAGATTGAAGGGTTGCTCGCCACCGCCGACCAAGGCCGAATCTTTCGCGAAGGCGTGCGCGTGGTGATCTACGGCGCGACCAATGCCGGGAAGTCGAGCCTGCTCAATCGGCTGCTCGGATTTCCCCGCGCCATCGTAAGCGAGACGCCCGGGACGACCCGCGATACGATCGAGGAAGTGGTGAACCTGCGCGGGATCGCGCTGCGCCTGACCGACACAGCTGGTCTGCGCCGCGCTGGCACAGACGCGGTGGAGAACGAGGGGATCGCGCGGACCGAGCGCTCGCTGGCCAACGCCGACCTCATCCTGCACGTGATCGATGCGAACGCGGCGAAGCCGGCCCGTTTCGATTCCACGCCGAGCGACCGGGCCGAGCTGCTGCTCCTGAACAAGCGCGATCTTCCCGAACATCCGGACTGGCAGGATTGCGACGCGATCCGCATCTCCTGCACGAGCGAAAATGGCATCGCCGGGCTCGATGAAAAGATCCTGGCCAAGGTGAGCGAGCAGCGCTGGGACGTCCCGAGCGCGGTCGCGATCAATGCACGCCATCGCGACTGTCTGCGCCGCGCGCTCGCCGCCTGCGACGAAGCCCGCCATGCCTTCACCCAAAATCTCGCGCCGGAACTGGTCGCGGTCGATCTGCGGGGCGCGTTACACGCGGTCGGCGAAGTCGTCGGGCAGGCCAACATGGAGCAAATTCTCGACGCGCTCTTCGCCACTTTTTGCATCGGAAAATGATGAGCCTAACGAGCGGCTGGTACGAGCACTTCGCGAAGTCGCTCCTCTTCCGGCTCGATCCGGAGACCGCGCATCATTTCGTTCTCCGTCTGCTGTGGGCGGCGCCACAGGTGCCGGGCGGTCTCGCCTTCTTGCGCAGGTTTTCTCCGCCCGAAGAACCGCGCACACTCTTCGGCCTGACCTTCCGCAATCCTGTCGGACTCGCGGCGGGTTTCGACAAGAATGGCGTCGCCCTTCCCGCCTGGGAAGCGCTTGGATTCGGCTTCGTCGAGATCGGCACCGTGACGGCCCGGCCGCAGCCGGGCAATCCGCGACCGCGCATCTTTCGTTACCCGAGGCAGCGGGCGTTGATCAATCGTCTCGGCTTCAACAACGACGGCGCCGAAGTGGTCGCGGAACGATTGCGCCTGCTGCGGGCGAGCGCGCTCCGGCCTTCCATCCCGATAGGAGTCAACCTCGGCAAATCGAAAGTCACTCCGCTCGAAGAGGCAGCCACCGATTATCTTTTCAGCTTCCGGCAGCTCCACGCAGTGGCTGATTATATCGCCCTCAACGTCAGCTCCCCGAACACGCCCGGGCTGCGCGATCTGCAGGGCTACGACGCCCTGGTCGCATTGCTCCGCGCCATCACCCACGAAAATGCGCAGCTTCCCTCCCCTAGACCGATCTTCCTTAAGCTCGCCCCCGATCTTTCCGACGAGGGACTGAAAGAGATCGTGCGGGCGGCGGAAGAATTCGGTCTCTCCGGCTTGATCGCGACGAACACGACACTCGATCACTCAGCCCTTGGCGGGGAGCCCGATGAAAGCGGCGGATTGAGCGGCCAGCCGTTGCGGGAACGCGCACGGGCTGTTGTGCGTTTCCTGCGCATGGAAACCGCACTGCCTATCATCGGCGTGGGCGGAATCGCCGACCGTGCTTCCGCGGAGGAGATGGTAAACGCAGGCGCCCAACTCCTTCAGATCTACACTGGGTTTATCTACCGCGGTCCCGGTTTACTCCGGGAGATCGCACCGGTCCCGGTGAACTAGCGACAGTGCTGCGCAAGGGGCGCTTTTTCGCCCCGACGCTTGGAATTTCCGCCCCTTCCCGGGATGGCTCGAGCTGGCTTGGCCGATCCCCACCAGATGCGGCGCACGGCTGCGCCTTTCCCTTTGCCTCTGCTCCAAATGCGGCACGGGCACTGCTATAATTACCATAGATTCCACACATCTTCTAGCATGCTTACTTCTTTGCCTAAACTCGTCGCCCTCTCCCTCTTTGCCCTCCTCGCTAACACAACGTCCGCCCTTGCTACGGGCAGCGTCACCTTGACTTGGAACGCCAATTCAGAAAACGACATCGCCGGCTACCGCGTCTACTACGGTACCGCCAGCGGCGGCTATTCGAGCACCCTGAAGGTGGGTAATCAGCTCACCGCAAAAGTCGCCAATCTCACCTCCAGTTTGACCTATTACTTTGTTGTCACAGCTTACAATACCGCCGGCATGGAAAGCCCGTATTCTGTCGAAGTATCAGCAGTCATTCCGCCGGACTCCACGCCGACACCAACACCAACCGCGACCCCGACACCCACCGCGACACCAACTCCCACCGCGACACCAACACCCACCGCGACACCAACACCCACCGCCACACCAACACCGACCGCCACACCAACACCCACCGCCACACCAACACCGACCGCCACCCCGAAAGACAAAGGTAAGGGCGGCGGCAATGGCAAGGGCAAGGACAAAAGCCTGGTCAACGTCTCTACCCGACTCGCGGTTTCCAACGACCAGAATGTCATGATCGAAGGCTTCATCGTCAGCGGCGATATCGACAAGACGGTGTTGATCCGCGGCCTGGGACCATCGCTGGCCAGTGCCGGGATCAAGGACGTGCTCGCCAATCCCTCTCTGGAGCTCTATGACGCGGCCGGACGCTTGCTCGGCCAGAACGACAATTGGACCGCACTCGCCACAGGCAGCATCCCGGTTGGCTTTGAGCCGTCTGATCCAAACGAAGCCCTCATCACTGACACTCTGCCACCGGGCAGCTACACCGCTGTTCTGCGCGGGGTTGATGGATCAACCGGCGTCGCCTTGTGCGAGCTTTACGATCTCGACTCGTCCGGGTCGTCTGTTCTCAATATCTCGACCCGTGGAAAGGTCGAACAAGGGGATAACGTCCTGATCGGCGGCTTCATCATCGGAGGTGAGGAGCCTACACAGGTGGTGATCCGCGCCATCGGACCTTCTCTTGCCCTTTTCGGAGTCGAGGGGGCCCTGGCCGACCCGGTCCTCGAGCTGCACAGTGCGGATGGTTCACTTATCTACGCGAATAACGGCTGGCGCGCCGAGCAGGAGCAAGAACTGCTCGACAGCGGCCTTTCGCCAACTGACGATCGCGAAGCAGCCATAGTCGCGACCCTGCCACCGGGGAATTATACCGCGGTCATAAGGGGTCAGGCGGATGAAACCGGCGTGGCTCTGGTCGAAGTCTATAATCTGGCAAGCCAATAGCCCTGCTGGTTTCACGAGCTCCACGGGCAATGGCTCTGATCCGGCAGTGACGGAATCGCGGCGCGTCCACACCTCAATTCGTTCGCTCCTGGGCGAGCTGGGCTGTGGCTGCACCGGGAAGCTTGAGACGAACTAGCGAGGCGTTGGGCTCGGCGAGGACTGCGCGGAAGGCTGCTGTTAGTTCTCAGGCCGCTCCCGTCTCCTTCCATCACCCTTCTTTCCGGAAGACCTCTTTCGCTTACCACGCTTTTCTCTCCGGTCCCCCCGGCCACGCTCGTTGTCCCTTGCCTCACGCGATTGTGGTCGCCGGGCTGTCATCGCTCGACTGGGAAGACTGCTGGTCTCGTCGGTGCCGTTTTCCTCCTTGGGCGAGCCCCGAGCCATTGCGCCGGCCGG
>JBDTOL010000104.1:0-36002 GCA_039933235.1 Spartobacteria bacterium
TGCTCACGAACGGGGATCACGAAATCGTCCTGATCACTTCCGGCGGGATGAGCCTGCGTTTTCACGAGGATCAACTGCGCGACCAGGGGCGGAACACGGTTGGCGTCTGGGGGATTCGTCCGGTCAAAGGCGATCACATCGTCGCGATCGCGCTGGTCAACAACGACGCCATGCTCCTGGTCGCGGGCGAGAACGGCGTCGGCAAGCGGACCGCATTCGATAATTACCGGACCCAGAAACGTGGCGGCAAAGGCATTATCACGATGAAGACCGGCGACAAAACCGGCCGCGTCGTCGGCGCCCTCACCGTGACCGAGCAGGATGAGCTCATGCTGATCACGACCAAAGGCCAGATGGTGCGGACGCGGATCGCGGAGATTCGCGCCGTTGGCCGGAACACGATGGGCGTGAAACTGATGGACCTGCGCGGGGCCGAAAAGCTTCAGGCGATTGCGCCGGTCGTTAGTCAAGCGACGGAGGACGCTGAAGTCGAAGAAGTGTAGCGGCGGCCGTGTCGGCCGCAGCATCGCTCTGAGATCAGACTGAACTCCTCCCGTGATCGACGCAGCGGCCAGCCGCTGACGCGGCCGCCGCTCACGAAAAGGGAGACGCCTTGGCGTCTCCCTTCCGCAAGACTGATTTGGCTATCTCTTAGTAGCCGCCCGCACTCTGACGAGTCACCGTCGTGCTGGTGCTGGTCGGTGCGCGTTCCACCGCGGTCTCAGTGTGCGTCGTGGTGGTAGTGGTCGGAGCGGGTTCTTTGACCACGGTCGTGCAGGAAGAGAGAACCAGCGCAAAAGCGGGCAATACCGGGATTAACAGGATAAGTTTTTTCATAATAGGTTTGATGCTAACAAACCAGATTCGGCAGAAGTGCCGTCAGTGGATGGATTAGAATCGCTTTTTCAGGCGCGGGCGATGGGCACTTCGCGCCTCGTGCTGCTGGAGAGATAGATCGCATCGAGCATTTCCATCAGGTAGACCGCCTGCTGCGCATCGTTGACCGGCGCGGCGCGGCCTGCGATCGCATCGATGAAGTTCTGCATTTGCAGCTCGAATGAATCGGCCTCGTTCTTCGGCTGCAGTTCCTCATCGACCAGCGTACCGTCCTCGTCCCGAAAGAGGGTGAGCGGCTTTAAACGCACCGTCGCCTTGGTCCCGTAAACGGTGCAGTTATTGAGTTCGCGGCCAAAAGAAAGGCCCTGGGGAATCCCGTCCGTCAGGTTCCCAGCCCAGCAGGTTTTCGGCTGCACGACTGCGTCGTTCGCGAAGCGGATGAAGGCAAAAGCCGCATCTTCAACGTCGAAGACCGGCGTTTGCACAAGGTGCCTGAAGTTCTGGAAGACGGAGGCCGTGATCGAGACCGGGCGGGGCGAGCCCATGAGATACCAGGCGGAATCGAGCGCGTGCACGCCGATGTCGATCAACGCGCCGCCGCCCGAGCGTTTCTTTTCCGTGAACCAGCCCCCGATCCCGGACGGGATTCCGCGCGAGCGGACCCAGATCGCCTCCACGAAATAGATCGTCCCGAGCTCTTCCCGGACGATCAGCTCATGGGCCCGGCGCATGGCGGGCGTGAACCTAAACTGGCGGCTGAAGAAGTAGATCAAGTTCCGCTTTTCCGCTTCCTCCCGCACGACCCGCATTTCCGCTCCGTCCAGGGTGGGGGGCTTTTCGCACAGGACATGTTTGCCCGCGCGAAGCGCCGAGAGGGTGGCGGGGAAATGCAAATGGTTCGGAAGACAGATGACGACTGCCTCCACATTTGGATCGCCTAACAAGGCCCCGTAATCGGGGTAGGTTTTGCGCGGAGCGTAGTCCCGCGCAAACTCCGCGGCGCGTTCCTCGTTAGGCTCAGCCAGCGCCTCCAAAGCGGCGCCCGGCAGCGCTCCGATGGCTCGCGCATGTTGCTGCCCCGGCCAGCCGGCACCGATGATTCCCACCCGCCACCGCTTCTTTTTCACCAGCGGACGATGGTTCAATCGATCGCTTTTGCGCGAAGTTTCTTCAGCTCCGAGCGCTTCCGCTTGCCCTCGAGGATCTTCCTTTTCAAGCGCGGCGGGCGCGGCGAATTACGTCGCCGTTCCTGGACGGCCTCCGCCCGCTTCCGCTGCCGCGCTTCGACCTTCCGGCGTTCCAGGGCGTCGAGCAGGCGCTCCTGTGCGAGCACGCGATTGCGTGCCTGCGACCGGGAATCCTGCACGGTCACGGCCAGCCCAGTTGGACGATGCTTCAAGGTAACTGCGCTGGAAACCTTGTTCACATGTTGGCCGCCCGGACCGGACGAACGGGCAAAGCTTTCATCGAGATCGTCTTCAGATATTCCGAGACGGCGTTTGCGTTCCGTCAGGTCCATCGCGAACCCGTTAAGCTGAATTTTTTCACAGGGTGGTACCGATGGCCGGACTCGAACCGGCACGGGCCGTTAAGCCCAACGGATTTTAAGTCCGTTGCGTCTGCCATTTCGCCACATCGGCCGATGTTGTGCCGACTCTAAGCGGGAAGCGTGGGCGCGGCGAAAGGAAATTGACTCGGGCGTCCCGGGCCACGTGATTGCGCCTACATCTGGCGGTGCCGCGGGAAGCGAAGCCTAAGTGGGCGCCCGGTGCGCGAGTCAAACGACACAACATTTAGAAAAGAAAAACTCATGGCTAACGAATTGAAAGGAAAAAAAGTGGCAATCCTTGTCGCGGATTTTTTTGAGCAGGTCGAGTTGACCAAGCCGCGGAAAGCGCTCGAGGAAGCGGGCGCCGAGGTGACGATCGTGTCGCCCGATTCCGGCAAGATTCGCGGGATGAACCACGCCGACAAAGGCGACGAATTTGAGGTCGACGTCGCGCTCGATAAGGCCAACCCGAAGGATTACGACGCCCTAATGATCCCCGGCGGGACGATGAATCCCGATACCCTCCGCTCGAACGAGGCTGCGCTCGAGTTTACCCGCCACTTTTTCCAGACCGGCAAACCGGTTGCGGCGATCTGCCATGGCCCATGGGTCCTGGTCGATGCGGGCGTGGCACGCGACCGCACCGTTACTTCCTGGCCGGCCATCCAGACCGACCTGAAGAATGCCGGCGCCACCTGGGTGGACGAGGAGGTAGTGGTGGACAATGGTCTTGTTACGAGCCGCAAGCCGGACGATATCCCTGCCTTCAACAAAAAGATGATCGAGGAGTTTGCCGAGGGAAAACACCTGACGGCAGGCACGCGACCGGGACAAAAGACCGCGACTATCACGCTCGAGACATGATGCGTTAGGTTACTCGGCCCTCAGGCGCGGTTGGCCGGCGGCGGCGCGCTTGAACGCCGCGCCGGCGGCTGCGCGCTTTCTTTTACGCCCGGGCTGTAGTCATAATGCACTCGCCATGACGACTGCGAACAAGATCACCCTCGCCCGCATCCTGATGATTCCGGCGTTTGTCCTGATGGCGATCTACTACGGCGAGAGCATCAAGCGCGGCGAACCGGCCGAGTGGCAACGCTATGCCGCGATCATTATTTTTCTGGTAGCCGCGGCGAGCGACGGTCTCGACGGCTACATCGCGCGTCGTTACAACCAGAAGAGCGCGCTCGGTGTTATCCTCGATCCAATCGCGGACAAGGGTCTTCTCCTCAGTGGGATCATCACGCTGAGCATCAGCAATTGGAGCGATGTCGCTCCGCAATATGGGCAATTTCCGACCTGGTTTCCGGTCCTGGTGATCAGTCGCGACGCGGTCATTCTCATCGGCAGCGCAGTGCTGCATCTGCTCATCGGCAAGGTGCGGGTGCGACCGGCCTGGACGGGGAAGGTCGCCACCTTTCTCCAGATGACGGCCATTGCGTGGGTTATGCTGCAGTTGATGTTCATCCCGCTTATCTACGTCGTCGCAGCAGCCGGCTTTTTCACCTTTGTCTCCGGCGTCGTCTACGTTGCGGACGGCTTTCGCCAGCTCGGTGCGCAGGGGCAGGCGAATACCGAAACCAACCCGCCTAAACCGTAGGCATGGAAACACCCGGGAGCCGTCAGGTCGCGATCGTGGGCCGGCCTAACGTCGGCAAATCCGCCCTCTTCAATCGGCTGGCGGAACGAAACATCGCCATCGTGCACGATCAGCCGGGGATTACCCGCGATCGCATCTCCGCGCTGAGCCGGCGCGGCGACGAGCCATTCACGATCTGGGACACGGGCGGCATCGGGGGCCATGGCGAGACCGAGTTGCTCAAGGAAGTGCGCACGGCGGCGGACGCCGCGATGCGCGAAGCCGACGTCATCCTTTTCGTCGTCGATGCGCAGCAGGGCCTGACTCCGATCGACCAGGAACTGGCTCGTCTCCTGCGCCGTTCCAAGCGACCGGTCGTGCTTGTCGTGAACAAGATCGATCACCCTAAGCACGAGGACTTGGCGGGCGAATTTTCCCGGCTCGGCTTTGCCGAAGTCATCTCGATCAGTGCCGCGCACGGTCTTGGGGTTGGTTCGTTAGTGGCAACGATCGAGCAGCTACTTCCAAAGGCGGCTTCTGAAACCGAAGAGGCGCCGGCGCTTTCGCTCGCGATCGTCGGTCGGCCTAACGTCGGCAAATCGTCTCTTATCAACGCGATCCTGAGCGACCGCCGCACCATCGTGAGCAATCTCCCGGGCACGACGCGCGATGCGGTTGACATCGCCTACCGGAGGGGCAACGACCGATTTGTGCTGATCGACACGGCAGGCATTCGCCCGCGCGGCAAGCATGCAACTTCGGTGGAGGTCTTCAGCGTGATGCGCTCCGAGCGCACGATTCGCCGCGCCGATCTCTGCGTCCTCGTGATCGATGCCACGATGGGCGTGACCGCGCAGGACAAGAAGATCGCCGCGCTCATGCAAAAGGCACAGAAGCCGTCGATCATCCTGGTCAACAAATGGGATCTGGTGAAACCGGAGCACGGTTCGAAGAAGACGCTCGCGGCGGTGCTCGAGGAGGCCCGGGAACGACTTTTCTTTTTGCCCTACGCGCCTGTCCTCGTCGCTTCCGCACTGACTGGCGAAAATGTCGACCGGCTCTTCAGCGCGATTCGAAAGATCCGGCGCGCCTCCGACGAGCGGATCGGCACGGGTGTGCTCAACCGGCTTCTGCGCGAGGCCTTCGCGGTGAACCCGCCGCCGATGGTGGCGAATCACCGGCTCAAACTTTTCTACGCGACGCAGCCGCGGAGCGAGAATCGAACGCTGGCCACGCCCGAGTTTGTCCTCTTCGTGAACGATCCGAATTTGTTAGGCGAGACCTACGCCCGTTACCTCGAGGCGCAGATTCGGGCCTCGCAGCCTTATCCCGGGCTCCCGCTGATGCTCAATTTCCGCCCCCGCGCACAGACGGCCTCGCCGGAAAGAGCAGCAGGGCGCGGAGGAGGCTAGGGGAGCGCAGGCGCTCCGCGCGCTCCCTAGATTTAAAGCCGCGTCCAAGTTCGTTCATTTGCGCTGCGTTCGATCGCGGCCAGCACGCGCTGGGTGGCAAGGCCGTCGGCAAAGGTCGGGGGAGATTTCTTTCGCGTGACGACTGCCCTAACGAAGTCCGCCATGGTGTGCACGAAGCTGTGCTCGTACCCGAGCAGATGACCCGGCGGCCACCATGACTCCAGGTAGGGGTGCTCTTTTTCAGTCACGATGATGTCGCAAAACCCGCGCTCCTTTGCCGGATCATCGGCCCGGTAGAACTGGAGGCGGTTCATCTGTTCGAGGTCGAAGAGGAGCGATCCTCCGCTCCCGTTGATTTCGATCGTCAGGCCGTTTTTGCGTCCGGGCGCGAAGCGAGTCGCTTCGATCGTGGCCAAAGCGTCGCTGCGGAATCGCCCGAGGACAGCGACGGCATCGTCGACTGTGACGCGGGCACGGCGGGCTGGTTTTCCAGGGAGCGGGCGTTCTTTTTACGAACGTCTCGAGCGTCGCGCACACTTCCCGGAATTCACCAACGAGATAGCGCGCAAGATCGACCACGTGTGAGCCGAGATCGCCTAACGCACCCAAACCGGCCGGGCCCGACTGCGGACGCCAGACGAGGGGGAACGCCGGATCGACAATCCAATCCTGCGCGTAGCGGGCGCGAAAATGGAAGAGTCGATCGCCTAATCGGCCACTCGCGATCATCTCGCGCGCGAGGGCACCCAGCGATAGTTGTGGCAGACCATGTTCGCGACGCGCGCTTTGCGCACCGCGGCGGCCATCCGCTCCGCTCCCGCCACGGTCCTGGCGAGCGGTTTTTCACAGAGGATTGCCTTACCCGCGGCGGCCGCGGCGAGCGCGATTTCGCAATGGGACTCGTTAGGCGTCGTGATATCGATGATGTCGATTGAGGGATCGCTGACCCACCGCACGCCAGTCGGTTGCCGTTTTTTCCCAGCCATACTCGGCCGCCGCCCGGCCGAGCGAGCACCGGTCGCGGCCGCAAAGAGCGCTGAGCTGGATATCGGCGGGTAAATCGAAAAAGCGCGGGGCCTGGCGCCAGGCGTTGGAATGGGCTTTGCCCATGAAACCATGGCCGATCAGGCCAACTCGAAGCGTGCGACGCGCCGGCATGCGCTAGAAACGGAAGATCTGGAGAAAGGCGACTTCGAGCGCGAGGGCCTCCTGGATACTGCGACCGAGGTGATCTCGCAATTCTTCGAGCCGCCGGAGGCGCCGCAGAATCTCCGCCGTGGTGAGGCGTCGCGCCATCGCTTCGGTCGCAGCGCGCGCCGCCGCCAGCTCCCGCGCGGCGACGCCGGTGCTGGCGCGCAGAGTATCGCCCCACCAGAGGAAAAGCGTCTCGACCAGCTGGGCGCGCTGCTGCAGATACAAACTTTCCGTGAGCGACTTGTAGTGGTCCTCGCGACCATCGAGCCAGCTGCCGTCAGTCGTGCTCTTGTAGTGGGTATGCTCGCGCTTGAGCGCCGCAGCGTTCTCTTCCTGGATGCTCTGGCGCATCTGGCCCAGCAACCGCTGGACGCCCTGGACCACGCGATAGGCTTCGTGCACGCTGCCGTCAGCCGAGTTCGTTAGGCCGTTGAGCAGTTCAACCAGTTCCAGCTGCTCCGGCGAAAGCGCGACATCGTCCGGGGTGACGAGGGGAATCTCGATGCAGCGCGAAAGGATCGTCTCGGGCAAAACCTCCGGCATCCCGCTGAGGAGTAGGAGGAGGGAGTTGTTAGGCGGTTCCTCCAGAGTCTTGAGAAAAGCGTTGGCTGCCTGCGTAACCATCCGGTCCGCCTGCGAGATGATCGCCACTTTGCGCCGCCCATCGCTCGTCTGCATCTGCAACGCATGCTCGAGCTCCCGGATCTGTTCGATCACGATCCGGCGCGACTTCGATTCCGGGCTGGCGAGATGCACGCCCGGTGCACCACCGGCGAAGATTTTCTCCTTCGGCGCGCCGTTGACCTGGTGCGCCAGCTCGGCGGCGACCTCCCGCTTCCCGCTCCCCGGTGCGCCCGTAATAAGATAGGCATGGGCGAGCCGGTCGCGCTCCTGGGCGCCGGCCAGGTAATTCAATGCGACCTCCGGTGTGAAGGCCACGGTTCAGGATTGCCGGAAACGGCGGCGCGCAGGAATCATTTGGGCGAGCTGGCTGAAGCGCGTCGAAATGACTTCCCAGATTTCTTTTTCAATCTCGTCGATCGGGCGCGTCGCATCGATCACCCGGATGCGATAGGGCTGGCGCGCGGCGAGCCCGCGGTAAGCCACGCAGACGGCTTCGTAAAAATTGAGCGGCTCTTGTTCCATCCGATCGATCCCCGCAGCGGGCCGGACACGCCGCATCATGCGCGCGCGCGCAGTCTCCACATCGATGTCGAGCAGGAAGGTGAGATCCGGCCAGCATTGGCCAACCGCAAAGGCGTTGAGGTGGCCGACCATCTCCTGGTCGAGGCGGCGCGCCACGCCCTGATAAACCGTGGTGGAATCGGCGAACCGGTCGGAGATAACGACGGTGCCGCGATCGAGCGCAGGCTGGATCACTTCCCGGACGAGCTGGCTCCGGCTGGCTTCGAAAAGGAGCAGCTCTGTCTCGGGCGTCATGGCCACGCTTTCCGGGGCGAACTGGAGGAGATGGCGAATCTTTTCCCCGATCGCGGTGCCGCCGGGCTCGCGCGTAACGAGGAGGGGCACGTTCGCGTTCGTTAGGCGCGAAGCGAGCAGGCTGACCTGGGTAGATTTACCACAGCCCTCGGAGCCTTCGAAAGTGATGAAAGGGAGGCGCGGCATGTGCCCGATCTTGATTCAGATCCCGGCGATTGTCGAATCTTACCGACCTCCGTTTTTTGGACCACCCGGGTGTGCGCAGTTCGGTCGATTTACAGGGCTAAGGAGCGGATCGCTTGAGCAGGTCGATAAGCTCGTTTTTCCAGAGGTCCGCGACGGTGTGGCTGCCGTGCCCACGCGTCTTTTCGCTCAGTTGCAGCACGACGGCACGGCCCTTCGGCACACGCTTGATCTCCCGCTCAAGAATGCCGAGCTCGGGCGGGTTGATCAGGTCGTCGGCGGAATTGATCGCGAGCAGCGGGGCACGAATCTTTTCCAGGTCCGGTCCTGGATCGTAGTCATGCGAGGCGGCGACCGCGTAAAGGACGTCGTTCGCGTCGCTCGTTTTGATGTATTCGCTCACATACTTGTCGAGGACGGCATCGGTTGCGGCGAGGGTGGGGGCCTCGTTTTGGCGGAGGCCCGGATTGCTGCTCATGAACCAAAGCATCTCGGCCGCGGTCCGCAGACTCGGCGGTTGCTCCTTGTAATTGCCGCCGTTCCAGTCTGGGTCGTGGCGAATCGCGTCAATCACAATCCTGCGCCAGGCGCGGTTGCGGCCGGAGATCTGCGTCGGCAAACTGGCCAGCGGCATAAGCGCATCCATGAAGTCGGGATGAATCTCGCCCCACATCCAGGTATGCATGCCGCCCATCGAAGTGCCCATGACGAGGCGGGCGTGATTCACTCCGAGGCCTTGCATGACCAGGCGATATTCCGCCTCGACCATGTCGCGATAGCCGTAGTGAGGAAACTTCCCGCGTAACCCGTCGCTCGGTTTGCTCGATTTCCCGTGCCCGATGTCGTCCGGCAGAATGATGAAAAACTTTGTCGCGTCGAGAGGCTTTCCCGGGCCGAAGAGTTCGCCGGCGAATTCGGGTCGGATGAATTGCGCGCCGCTGCCGGTGGTACCGTGCATGATGAGGACGGCATTTTGCGTCACGTCTGGCGCATTCTTCGCCGGTTTCCCGAGCGTTCGGTAATGGATGCGCAGTTCCGGCAGCGTCTCTCCGGAGCCAAAATTGAAGTCGCGCAGGATAAAATCGCCTTCGTTAGGCCGAGGATAATCCGCCGCGCCGGCGCCGAACGGGAGGAGAAGGGAAAAGACCAGAAGAGCCGGCCACCATCGGGAAATCATGGCGGGAGCATATCGCAGCTTGGACCGCCGTGACGACTATGTTATCGAACTCTCGCGATGAAAAATCACTGGCTGGTCAAACAGGAACCTGAGGCTTATTCATGGGACGATTTCGTGCGCGACGGCGTGACGCAGTGGACCGGCGTGCGAAATTTTCAGGCGCGCAATAACCTGCGCGCGATGCGCAAGGGGGACGCCGTTCTGTTTTATCACAGCGTGAGCGACAAGGCGGTGGTGGGAATCGCACAGGTGACGCGCGAGGCCTTCCCTGATCCGACGGCAAAGGAGGGGGACTGGAGCGCAGTCGAACTGAAGCCGGTCAAGGCGTTAAAGAGCCCGGTCACGCTGGAGCGGATCAAAGGCGAACCGAAGCTACGTGAGATCGCGTTGTTGCGGAACTCGCGTCTGTCCGTCCAGCCGTTAGGCAAAGCGGAGTTTGATTTGATTTGTCGCTTGTAGCGGCGGTCAGGTGCGAGCGAGGCTAGCGCCATGCCGCGCGCTTTTGTCGTCTCGATCCATGATGTCGCTCCCTCTACCCGGGATGCGGTGGAGAAGATCTTGGCGGGTCTCTTGCGCGAGGGCGTCAGGAATTGCTCGCTTCTCGTTGTGCCCGATTATCATCGGCAGGGCCGCTCGATGGCGGATGCAGGCTTCCGCACGTGGCTCCGCGCGCTCGAGGCGACCGGGCACGAAATTGTCATTCACGGTTTCTTCCATGAGCGAGTGCGGCGTTCGGGGGAGACGACCCGGGCAAAGTTCGTCACCCGCATTTATACAGCGGACGAAGGCGAGTTCTTCGATCTCGGGTATGAGGATGCGCTTGGTTTACTCCAGACGGCCCAGGCTGAATTCGAGGCGAATGGTTTCCAGCCCGCAGGGTTCGTGGCGCCGGCCTGGCTGCTCGGGCCGGCGGCGGAGCGCGCCGTGATCGATTCCGGCATGAAATACACCACCACGTTGCGGACGGTGCGCGACTACGCCGCCCGTCGCGTCATCACCTCGCAATCTCTCGTTTACAGTGTGCGCAGCGAATGGCGGCGGGTCTCCAGCCTCGCCTGGAACCGGATGCTCTTTCGTCGCCTCGCGCCGAACCCGCTCCTCCGCCTTGGCGTTCACCCGCCCGATCTGGAGCACTCTGCGATCTGGGAACAGATCTGCCTCCTCGCCGGCAAAGCCCTGCGCGACCGGATTCCGATGACTTATCAAGGTTGGCTGGCGCAGCCTGCCACCCTCAGTGGCACGCCTCTCGAAATCGCATGAGCCGCTGCGACCTTCACCTTCACTCGAAATTTAGCGATCGATCCGAGGATTGGATTTTTCGCCGGTTCGATTTTCCCGACAGCTACTCCGATCCCAAAGCGCTCTATGCGCAGGCGAAAGCCGCCGGGATGGATTTTGTCACGATTACCGATCACGACACGATCGAGGGCTGCCTCGAGATCGAGAAATTTAGAGATACATTTATTAGCGAGCAGGTTACGACTTTTTTCCCGCAGGATCCTTGCAAAATAAATCTGCTTGTTTGGGGGCTATCGGAGGCACAGCACGGCGAGATCGCCCGCCTGCACGACAACATTTTCGATCTCCAATCCTACCTGCAGGAACAACAACTGGCCCACGCCGTGGCCCATCCGCTCTACAGCATCAACGGCAAGCTGAGCACCTCGCATCTGGAGCGGTTGGTCCTGCTCTTCCAGCATTTTGAAGGGGTCAACGGCCTGCGTGACGCCCTCCTGAGCGACCTGGCGCAGCATCTCCTCGCGCAGCTGACGCCGGAAAAAGTGGGGGAATTCGCGGAACGCCATCGACTCGAGCCAACCCATCCCGAACCGTGGAAGAAAATCCTCGTCGGTGGCTCCGACGATCACGGCGGCATCTTCGTTGGCTCGGTCTTTACCGAGACGCCGGCGGCCAAAACAGCTACGGAGTTCCTTGCCCACATTCGGGACGGCCGCTGCCGCGTGCATGGCGAAGGCGGAACGCCGCTCGCTCTTTCGCACGGCTTCTACAACACGCTCTCGCGCTTCATCCAGGATCGCTTCACCGCGAAGCTGGGTTCCAATGCGGGCTTTGTGGAAAAGATGTTTTCGCGCTTCATGGAGGGACGCGACCCGACCGAGTTCACCCTGGGGGAAAAGGCTGGCTTCGTCGCGCAGGGCGTTCTCTCCGGCAAGATCTTTGAGCTGGCCAAACCGGCCAACATCTCACTCTGGCGCGAGCTTTCGCGCGCTTTCGCCCAGCCGGAAGTCAAGGCGCAGCTGGCCCGCGAGGTCGCCGGTGTGACCGAACCGGAGCGGCGCACGTTCCTCATGGCCAACGCAGCCTGCGAGCAGCTCGCGTTCCGTTTTTTTGAAAAGTTCGTCGAACAAATCCGCGCAGGAAATGTGATCGAGAGCATCCAGGCGCTCGCCAGCATCGCCCCGATCCTCGTCGTGCTGGCGCCCTACATCTACGCCTTTCACAGCCAGGCGCCGTCCCGCCGCTGGCTCCGCGAAATATGTCGCGACTTTACCGGCACGATTCCGCCCGTTTTGCAGAACAGGAAGCGCGCCTGGTTCACCGACACGCTCGAGGACGTAAATGGCGTCTCTACCACCATCCGCAAAATGGCCGCGGAAGCGCGCGACGCCGGGGAAGAACTCGTCGTGGTCACCTCGCGCGGAGAGCTCACGCTCGACGGGCTGCCGATTATGAACTTCAAGCCGATCGGCGAGTTCGAGCTGCCCGAGTATGAGCTGCAAAAACTGAGCTTCCCGCCGATCCTGCAGATGCTCGATTACATCCAGCGGGAGAACTTTGCCGAGATCATCATCAGCACGCCCGGCCCGATCGGGCTGACCGCGCTTCTCGCGGGCAAGATGCTGAACCTGGAAACGAGCGGCATCTACCACACCGATTTTCCGCAATACATCCGCATCCTGACCGAGGACAGCTTCCTCGAGAGCCTGGCCTGGAAATACATGCACTGGTTCTACGGCCAGCTCGACGTCATTTTCGTCAATTCCGAGCAGTATCGCGAGAGCTGGATCGCCCGTGGGATCGAGCCGGCCAAGCTCCGGATCCTCCCGCGCGGACTCGACACCCAGCTCTTTACGCCAGGGCGGAGTGAGCCCGGTTTCTGGAAACAATTCGGCAGCAACGGCGATGGCGTCCGGCTTTTGTTCGTTGGGCGAGTCTCGAAGGAGAAAGACCTCGACACTCTGGTCCAGGCCTTTCGCAATTTGCGCCGGGAGAACGTTCCCGTGGAGCTCTCCATCGTCGGGCACGGCCCTTACTCCGCCGCGCTCTCCCAGATCATGCCGGAGGCCTGTTATACCGGTTACCTCGGCGGGACCGAGCTAGCGAAGGCCTATGCCTCTTCCGATATCTTTGTTTTTCCGAGCACGACCGACACCTTCGGCAACGTCATCATCGAAGCGCAGGCGGCGGGATTGCCGGCAGTTGTTTCCGATGTAGGCGGACCGCGCGAGCTCGTGAACGACGGTGTCACCGGCCTCGTTACCCGCGCGCTTGATGTGGCTGATTTTACCGCTGCCATCCGCCGTCTTGTGGAAGACGAGACTTTGCGCAGTCAAATGAGCGCCGCCGCCCGCCGCAGCGTGGAGGATCGGAGTTGGCCGAGCGCGTTTCGAAAGTTCTGGGCCGAGACGGAAATCCAGTAAAACCTGGAGAGCCGCGCGCGTCAGTGCACGACTAACGAGTAAAGCGGTCCACGCGGATTGAGCAGCTCCGTCTTGTGCTGCGAAACAGCCAGGTAAACCTGAAAACACCAGAGCAAAAGGAAACCGGCCGTGACTGCGCCTAACGACGTTCGACTGAGGCGAAGACGGGGTAGACAAGCGAGGAGATTTCGCGCGAAGAGGAGCTCGAGGGCGTGGAGCAGAAGGAGGCCGCACGCTCCGGCCAAGAGAGGAAAAGCGAGCCAGTTATAGTAGAGCGCCTGGGCGAACTCACCATGCAACAGGTGATAAACCGCGCGGGTCGTGCCGCAGAAGATACAGGGCAACCCGGTGACCGCGCCGCAGGAATTCGGGAATGGGATCCAGGCCGGGAGTGATCCGGGCCGGATCACAGCCAGTCCGGCCAGGGCGGTCGGCAGGAGCGCGAGATTGATGACGCGCCACTTCCTCTCCTGCGAAGCGAGACTGGGAGCGGATCGGAGCATCACGGCGTGGGCGGCGGCTGGTCCTGCTGCACCGGCGGGATGAGGAGCGGAGGCGGTTCGGCCGGCCTCGCGACGGCGAACGCATCATAGCCATCGCCGAACTGGCGCAGGAAGCAGATCGGATAGGCAAAAAGAAACATCACGATCGGGAGCAGGATGACCGTGCCGATGTAGGGCAGGGCTGCGATACAGCATGTCACGCAGGCGGCGACGCAGCCGATGATTCCAAACGCGATAAAGAGAAGAAGGTAAAAGAGCGCGAACAGAAGGAAGATTCCGGGGCGCGTCACGAGCAGGGCCCAGACCTGGCGAAATGCAGAGATCGCATCGCAACGCTGTCGGTACATCACCGGCACCATGAATTTCATGACCAGCAGGATGATCAGCGCGACCAGGAGGTAGGTGACGCCGATGAGGATCAGCAGCGCCAGCGGGACAACCGGATGCTGCCAATACCAGCCGAGGGCAATGAGGAAAAAAATTCCGCCAAAGAAGATGAGGTTGCACAGCGTGACCACAATTTGGAAAACGAAGTAACGGTTCCCCTCGGGGCGATATTCCCGCCACGGCTCGGCGATGGCGGCGCGATCGCGCACGATGCAATCGGTGAACATAAAACGGCCGCGCGCATTGATCCAAGTGAGCACGACGATCACGGCGAGGACGAGCAGGACGCCCACGATGGCGACCGGGATGACCCAGGGCGGGAGATCCTGCAGTGAGTGTTGCCCGCCGTGGGAATAGGACTTCCAGTTCCAATCCTGTTTCCCCATGCCGCGGAAGTTGAAGGTGAGGCCGCCGGCGAAAGTGGCCAGCCACGCGGCGAAACCGATCACGAACCACTTCCCCAGATTGAAGGGACGGAAGAGGATTTTCGTGGTCAGCTCAAAGGCTTCGCCAAAAGGTGCGAAAAGTTCGATCCGTGAATCGTTCGGTTCCATGGAGAATTCCAAGCAGGTTCAACCCGGGCAGGCAAGGATGGATGAACAAAGAGGCTGTTCTTCCAGACGAGAATCAAACGGTGCCGAAGTAGCGATCGCCCGCGTCGCCGAGCCCGGGCACGATGTAGCCGACTTCGTTCAACTCGGGATCTACCGCGGCGGTGATGATCGGGACATCGGGATGCGCGCGCTGCAGTGTCTCGACCCCGGGCGGGCAGGCAAGCACGCAGACGAACTGCATCCGCGTCGCTCCGGCTGCCTTCAGGATCGAGACCGCTTTGACCGCGCTCTGGCCGGTCGCCAGCATCGGGTCCAGCACCAATACCTGCGCGCTGGCGAGATTCTCCGGGAGGCGGGAATAATATTGCACCGGCAAGAGCGTCGCCGGATCGCGATATAGACCGATGTGGCCGGTGCTCGCCTCCGGGACCAGTGTCATCATTCCTTCCTGTAATCCCAGGCCGGCTCGCAGAATCGGCACCAGCACGACCTTTTTCGCAAGTGCGCTGCCGGTGAAATCTCCCAGCGGGCTCTGCATCGTCGAACTGGTCGTCGGCCAATGGCGCGCCGCTTCGACCAGCAGCAAGAGCGCGATCTTGTGCAGCGCAGCGCGGAAGTCGTTAGGGGCCGTCGTCTCCGATCGTAGAATCGAGAGCTGCGCCGCCGCCAGCGGATGATCGAGGAGGCGCAACGCGCTCATCTCCGGATGATGCCGTGAGCGGTGTGTTTGTCATCAGAAAATCAACGAGTCGCAATTCGTCCCTGCTCCTAATCTGACGATTAACGAGATTAGGAGCAGGAGTGGGAGTGGGAGCAAGAGCAGGCGAAAGCGGAGCGGCCTTGACCCAAGTATCGAGGAACCCGACACTGGCTGCCTCGCATGCGCTTTCAAACGCTCTTTGAAGCACGCTGGATTTTTGCCGTCCTGCTCATCCTCGCTCTGCTGAGTCTGCTTATCTGGCCCTGGCTGGCCTTGCTCTTCCTCGCGCTCGTCCTCTACACTTTCGCTTTCTTCCGCGACCCGGAACGCGTCCCGCCGGTCGAGCCGGAGGTCGTGGTCGCCGCGGCCGATGGGGTGGTGGTGGAGATCGCCGAGCTCGATGAAACCGAGGTCGTTCGGCAAAAGATGCGGCGAGTGGCGATTTTTCTGTCCGTCTTCGATGTGCATACCAATCGCGCGCCGATCGACGGGCGCGTCATCTACCGCGAGCATCACGCCGGGCTCTGCCTCGACGCGCGCAATCCGGAGTGCTCCGTCCGGAACGAAGCGATGACCTGGGCTTTTGAGAACCCGCGCGCCACCCTCGTCGTTAGGCAGATCACCGGGGCGATCGCGCGCCGGATCGTGGGCTGGTCGCGGGTGGGTGATACCCTGCAGAAGGGCGAGCGTTTCGGCATGATTCGATTTGGCTCGCGGACCGAAGTTTACCTTCCCCTGAGCGCGACGGTGCTGGTTAAGGTAGGGGATCGCGTCGCCGGCGGCTCGAGCCCGATCGCTCGGCTTTCCTGATTATGGCTGAAGGACGGAGTCCAAAAATTTACCTGCTGCCGAACCTGATGACGGCGGGTAATCTCTTTTGCGGTTTTGCTGCGGTCCTGCGGATCTATGACGGCGCGCAGGAGACGGATTTCATCAAGGCGGCCTCGGATTTTCACGACGCCATCTGGTTCATCCTGGCGGCCTGCATTTTCGATTTGCTCGATGGCCGGCTGGCGCGATTGGGCGGACACGAGAGCCCTTTCGGGCGCGAGTTCGATTCGTTAGCCGACATCGTCTCCTTCGGCATGGCGCCAGCCCTGCTCGTTTACCAGATCGTGCTGGGCGAGTTCCAGAATCTTGGCTGGGTGGTCGCTTTCGTTTACCTGGCCTGCGGCGCGCTCCGGCTGGCGCGGTTCAACTGCATCGCGGCGGACGGCTCCTCCAGCACTCCGGACAAGAACTTTACCGGCTTCCCCATCCCGGCCGCGGCCGGCGTGATCGCCTCGCTCACCCTTTTCATGCTCTGGCTCGACGAAGGCCAGCGCACGATCGGCCGCTGGAAATATGCCCTGCCGGTGCTGATGATTTTTCTTTCCTTCATGATGTTCAGCAAGTTCCGCTACCCGAGCTTCAAGGCGCTCAACTGGCGCACGACCCAGTCTATCCCGCGCTTCTTCTTCCTCATCGCGCTCCTCGCCCTGACCGTGAAATTTTACCACTGGATGGCGGCGGTGATTTTCCTCACCTACCTGCTCTACGGATTCCTGCGGCCGTTTCTCTCTCCGAAGCGGCGACGGGTGATCGAGGAGGAGATCGGCGAGGAGCAGCCCGAGAACGAAGAGGCGGACGAAATTACCTAACGATTCAGCTGCGCGAGGATCTCGGGATCGCGCACGTCGGCCCACGCGCCGTTCAGCTCGAGCGCCTGCACTTTTCCGCCCGATTGGGCGAGGGCGCGGATCGCGTCGGTCAGCTCGAACTCGCCGCGCGGCGAACGTTCCAACCGGCTGGCGAACTCGAAGATGCTGGGCCGGAAGGCGTAGATGCCGGCGTTGTACCAAAAGCTGGTCGGCTCGCCCGGTTTTGGTTTTTCGCGGAGATCGACCAGCTCGAAGCGCTCGTTCACGAAGACGGCGCCACCCTGGCTCACATCATCGCTCAGCTTGACCGTGACGATCGCTTCGGTCCCGGGTTCCAGGTTCGTTAGGCGCGGATAGTTGGATGGCTCCACGATAATGTCTCCATAACTCAGGACGAACGGCTCCGCGCCGGCGAAATCCCGCGCCAGCTCCACCACTTTGCCGGTGCCATCCTGCACCACCTGCGTGGCGTAGCTGATTCGGACGCCGAGGTCCGCCCCGTCGCCGAAAGTTTGCCTGACGACATCGGCGCGGTATCCCACGATGAGCAGGAACTCCTGCACCCCCGCCGCGCTCAGGCCCTCGATGATGTGTCGCAGAATCGGTTTGCCGCGCACCTCGATCATTGGTTTCGGCAGCTCGAGTGTCAGGTCGCGCATCCGGGTGCCGCGGCCGGCGGCCAGGAGGACCGCTCTGGTGATCGGCTTGCTCATCGAGAGGGAGCGTGGGTTTCGTGCTCGGTCGGGCAATCCTCGCCTTCGCAAAGTTCAAACTGGATTGTGGTGTGCTCGATCCCGAAGCGCTCGTGCAACTCGTGGGCGATCGTCTTGAGCAGTTGGTCGTCGAGCTGCGGCTCACGTTTTACGACGTGCGCGGTGCAGGCCGTCTCGGTTGTGCTCAAGCCCCAGACGTGGAGATGATGGATCCCTTCCACGCCGGGCAGTGCCTCGAGGAAAGTTTGGACCGCGCCGGGATCGATCCCGCGCGGGACGGCGTCGAGCACGAGATTGATCG
This sequence comes from Spartobacteria bacterium, assembly GCA_039933235.1. Classification (GTDB taxonomy): domain Bacteria; phylum Verrucomicrobiota; class Verrucomicrobiia; order Chthoniobacterales; family UBA10450; genus Palsa-1392. The sequence goes on from JBDTOL010000104.1 coordinate 17,829, forward strand.
AATCGCGCAGCAGACCCCAGGTGCCGATGAGAATGATCACGACGATGAGCAAGCTGCTGATGGGATCTATTAGCGACCAGCCGGTCTGGAGGATAAGAATGCCAGCCACCACGACGCCGGCGGAGACCGCGGCATCCGCCGCCATGTGGAGGAAAGCGCCGCGGATGTTGAGGTCGCCTTTGCGGCCGCCGACGAAGAGCCAGGCTGTGATTCCGTTGATCAAAACTCCGAGCGCCGCGACCCAGATAATCGTTAGGCCGGCGACCGGTGCGGGATCGCGCAGGCGGCGAATGGCTTCCCATGCGATCGCTCCGACGCTGACGAGAAGCAGGATGGCGTTGGCCAGTGCCGCGAGGACGGAGGTGCGGCGCAAACCGTAGGTGAACCGTTTGGTCGGGCTGCGTCGCTCGAGATTGATCGCGCCCCAGGCGATGAGCAGGCCCATCACATCACTGAGGTTGTGCCCGGCGTCAGCCAGGAGCGTGAGCGAGTCGCTGAGCAGCCCGAAGACGACCTCGGCGGCAATAAAGCCGGTGTTGAGAAGAATGCCGATGGCGAAGGCACGGCCGAAATCGGTCTGGTGCTGATGGGAATGACTCATCGCTTGGAAAATCGCAGCTCTTTAACGAGCCATCTTCGCTGCGATTGAAAGCGAAGCCAACCATTCTCCGGGGTTTGTGTCGCGGCGGCGGAGGCTTCGGCTATCGCGGCCCGAAGGTGCAATCGTCATCTCGCGTTCAGAGAATGCCTGCGTTGTAGCGGTGAGGTCCCTCGTTGCGCCCGGGATAACAATATTTGGACCTCCTTCGCGCCTTGGCTGACTACTGGGGCGGCGACGAAACCGGGACCGCGGGTGGCTTGGCTTCGCTCGGCGGCCCCGGAATGGGTGACGTCGGGGGAGCCGTGGAAGCGGGCGCAGGTGAGGGGGCCAGGGTTGGCGCAGAGGCGGGCGCTTTGCTACCGGCTGCCACCGTCAGGGCGGGAATGTCCGCCTGCTTGATCAGCTGATTGACCTTGGGCGCCTCTTCGTTCTTGATCTGCGCCCAAGCCTTCAATTGTTCCTCGAGCCGGCCATCGAGATATTTGAAGACTTCCTCTTGCGACTGGGTCGGCGCCGCGTCGGCTTCGATGACGCGGCTGAAGGTGTAGAACTCTTCATTGAGCTGATTGGGATACACCAGGTTGCCCTCCGAGCTTTTCATGTCCACCTGGATGAGCTTTTCCTCCACGGCCGACATCTTCTTTTTCAAATCATCGGCCGCGGCGAAAGCCGGTCGAAGAGCTTCGCTCTCGCCGAAGCGCTGGTGCAGCGAATCGAGCTGCGACTTGGTTTCGCGTATCTGGTTGATCGCCTCGTGCAGCTGCGAGAAGCGGTCGTTCACCCTAACGGAAAGTGCGAAGGACTCCTTCATCCCTTCCTCCGCCCCTTTCAGGCGGGGGTCGGCTGCGAGGCGGAGCGTCGCGGTCTGGCTCTGCCCGTTCGCCGTGAGCTTGACCTTATATTCTCCCAGTAAGGCAAGCGCGCCTCGCGGGCCGCTCCCGTAATAAAACGCTCCCGCGGTCTGGACCGGGTCGTTGTACCGTAGGTCCCAGGCGAACCGGTTCATCCCGTCCTTGGCCGGAATCGTCTTCGGCGCTTCAATCTGGTCGGGCCATTCGGGCGGTTGTTCGTGGCCGGATTTTTCCTGGTTGGAAAGGTGCCGGACTAGTTTGCCCTGCGCATCCATGATGTCGAGAGTCACTTCGCCCTTGGGCGCACTCTTCAAGTAATAGTTGATGATCGCACCCCGCGGAGGATTGGTCCCGGCCGCCTGGTGGGTGTCAATTTCCTCGGGATAATGAAGGCGCACCGCGGTCTGCGGTTCGTACAACTTCATCTCAGCCGGAGCGACTTGGTCATTGACCTGGCGCAGCGGAGTGAGGTCATCGAGGACCCAGAAGGCCCGCCCGTGCGTGGCGACGACGAGATCGTCGTCTTTCACGACGAGATCGCGGATCGGCGAAGTCGGGAGGTTAAGCTGCAAAGGCTGCCAGTGTGCGCCGTCGTCGAAGGAGACATAGACTCCAAGCTCCGTCCCCGCGTAGAGCAGGCCGCGATGTTTCGGGTCTTCCCGGACCGCGTGGACATAGGCGCCCTCGGGGATGCCGTTGGCGATTGCCGCCCAGCTATGCCCAGTGTCGTTAGTCTTAAAGATGTAGGGTTTGAAATCGTCGAGCCGATGACGATCGACCGCGACGTAGGCGGTCCCGGCGTCGAAATGCGAAGGATCGATCATGCTCACGCAGCTCCATTCCGGCATGCTTGGCGTAACGCGCGACCAGGTAGCACCGTCATCCGTTGTGACATGGAGCAAACCGTCATCGGTGCCGGCCCAAAGCATCCCTTTCTTCAAGGGCGATTCTGCCAGGGCGAAAACGACGTCGTAATATTCGATGCTCGTGATGTCGTTCTGGATCGGGCCGCCGCTCGGTTTCTGTTTGCTCTTGTCGTTACGGGTAAGGTCTTCACTGATCGCGGTCCAGCTGTGGCCCTGGTCGGTCGACTTAAAGACTGCTTCGCCGGCGGTGTAGATCGTATTCGGGTCGTGCGGCGAAAGAAAGAGCGGGGAGACCCACTGGAAACGATGCTTCAGATCGCTCGCGCCATGGCCGGAGTTATCGAGCGGCCAGACACTCACGTCCTGATAGAGTTCCTTCGACTTATCGTAACGAGTAATGAAACCTTCGTTATTCGAATAGATGAGGTGCCAGTCGCGCGGATCCGGGACGACGAACCCAGTCTCGCCGTCGCCCGCCTGAAACCAGTCTTCGCGGCCAATCACGCCGCTCTCGCCACGGCTGGCGATTCCGAGGTTGGAGTTATCCTGCTGCGCGCCGTAGATATGATAGGGATAGGCATTGTCGACCGCCACATGATAGAACTGCGCGGTGGGTTGATTGTTCTGCGTCGACCAGGTCTGGCCTCCATCGACTGAGACACTCCCGCCGCCGTCATTCGCGTTGGCGAGACGTTTGGGATCTTTTGGATCGATCCAGAGACAGTGATGATCGCCATGGCGCGCCGGGAGGAGCTTGAACTCCTTGCCCCCGTCCACGGAACGAAAGAGACCGGTGTTCAGGACATAGAGGGTATCGCTCGCCTGAGGGTCTGCGTAGATCTTGCTGAAATACCAGGCGCGCTGTCGGAAGCGGAGATCGTCATTGATCTTCTCCCAGTTATCGCCGCCGTCATCGGAGCGAAAGATGCCGCCCTCTTTGGCTTCGACGATGGCATAGACTCGATTGGAGTCGGCACCGGAGACGGTCACCCCGATTCGCCCGAGGACACCTTCCGGCAAACCGTGTCCTTGCAGATGCTGCCAGGTGTTTCCGCCATCGGTCGACCGATAGAGGCCGCTGCCTTCGCCGCCGCTGGAAAAGAACCAGGGTTGCCGCCGGACCTGGTAGAGCGCGGCAAAAAGCGTGTTGGGATTGTGCGGATCGAAGACGACATCGATCGCCCCGGTGTTCTCATCCTTGCCCAGCACCTTGGTCCAGCTCTTGCCGCCATCGGTCGTGCGATAGACTCCGCGCTCCTCGTTAGGCCCGAAGGCGTGCCCGACCGCCGCGACGTAAACGATGTCGGCATTGTCCGGATGCACGATAAGGGCGCCGATATGGCGGCTGTCTTTCAAACCGACGTTGCGCCAGTTGCGACCGCCATCGACTGACTTATAGACGCCGTCGCCGTAGGTGATGTTGCCGCGCAGGGCTGCCTCACCCGCTCCGGCGTAGATCGTGTTGTGATCGCTGGGGGCGACGGCGATTGCGCCGATCGACGACGTCGTATGCTGCTTGTCGAACATCGGCTGCCAGTTCGCGCCGCCGTCGGTAGTTTTCCAAACGCCGCCCGCGACGCCACCGAAATAATAGGTATTTGGCTCTCCCGGTACCCCCTCAATCGCGACCGCGCGGCCGCCGCGAAATGGGCCGACCTCGCGCCATTTCATTCCGCTCCAGAGCTTCTCGTCGAATTGCCCTTTCGTCTCGGGCGACGGATTGGCGCCGGGGGAAGCCGACCGGTTCGCGACCGATGGGCTCGCGCCGGCCGGAGAGTTCTTTGGCTTCGCCGCTCCCGCCGTCGTTAGGCCAAAAGCGAATCCGTAGACGGTTAAGCCGGACAATAGAACGGTGCCGGCTGCCCTGAGATATTTTTGCATCGCACAGTCTGGAACTGTTCCGGCGACCTTCAACTGGAATGTAGAGGTGCCGGGCTGTCCGTTCCCCGCGCAAGCGTGCTGCGCGTAGTTTCCGTGTTCAGGGCAGAGACGCTGTCTCAGGCGGATTTATTATCCGTCTCGCTTGCCTACTTGAGGTGAGTGGTTCACTTCTTCCGGATGAAGCTCTCGCTCTTGCTCATTCTGGGTCTTCCTCTGTGCGCGCTGGCGGATGGCGGACTGCCCACTCTGCCATACATCTACGTAGAGGGGAAAGCGGAGATGGAGCAACCGGCCGATATAGTCACGCTCCGTTTCGAAATTGCCGCCCGCCATCCCACTCAGGCCAAGGCGAACGAGGAGGTGCAGGTGCAAGCCGCGAAGATTTTCGCCCTGCTCAACGACCGCAAGATCGCGCAAGACGATGTCGTCGCAGGCGACCTCCGATCCGAAGCGGAGTACCAGGGAAATGAAGATGCGCCGGGCCAGCGTCGGACCATTGTCGGCTATGTCGTGACAAGGCCGTTCGCGGTGAAGGTGCGGGAAATCGGGAAGTTTCCCCAGCTCGTCAACGATCTGCTCGCGCTGGGTGTAGAGAGTTTGTCCGGGATCGAACCCGGACTTTCCGACGAGAAGAAACTAGAGGATGAGGTCAGGGAAAAGGCGCTGGCCAACGCGAACCAGAGCGCGACCAGGACATTGAAAGCTGCCGGGATGAAGATCGATTCCGTCTTTGCCCTGTCGCCCGTTACCTTTCCGGAGATTCGCCAAAGGATTTTCGGCGGTGGTGGAGGCCCGGTGGCCTATGCGGCCGAGCAGATGGCACGCAAAGTCGACCCCTCGCAGTACCGTCTGGCTCCGATTACGATCAGCCAGCAGATCCACGTGATCTATCTGATCTCACCCGCGAAATAGCCGTGGTCGGACCCTTTTTACTTGCCAAAGGCAAATAAGATTGGGTAAAACTGCCTTCGCGTCATGATCAAGCGAACTTCGATCTCCCGTCCCAGACGGCGACCGATTTTACTGACATCACGGCTGATTTGTTTCCGAAGCGCGGAGGAAATTTCCCGTTGCAAAATCCGACCTCTTTTGGCGAGGACGCGGCAGGTGAGCTTTAAATCAGCGATTTCGGCGTCGGGGTCTGCAACTTCTACAAGATTGTTCGGGGGCGATAGCGCAGCGATGGGCGCCAGCCGCGCCCATCGCTAGTTTCCTGGGACGGCTGAGGTTGAGGCAGGGGCCGAGACCTCGGCCGGCTCAGCGGTGCAGCGCACCCGCCGCGCCGCGTAATAGGAACCGACCACAATGATCGCGGCGATCAGTTGCGCGATCAGCGTCTCGTAGGTGGGGAAAACGGCGAACCAGAGCCCGGCCCAATCGGGCACCAGAGGAACGAGCCACGGGACTGGCGTGGTCGAGATCCAATGGGCCAGTTGCATCTCCTGCGCCTGTTCTCCCACCATGACAAGGAGCACGCCGCCTAACAAGACACCCGTTGTCACGAGCATGTTGCGGTAAGGGAGACGCTGCTGCATGACGAAAGTAAGGATGGCAACGAGGCCGGAGAGGCCAAGGCCCAGCAGCGTGCCTTTCAAGACGACCGCGCCGCCGAGCCGCAGATTGTAAGTCTGCAGGAAGAGCACTACTTCGAACCCTTCGCGGTAGAGCGAGGTAAACCCGAGGAGGATTAGGCCCCAGACCAGCCGAGCCTGCGATGCGTTTGCCGCCGCGCCGCTGGTGAGGAGAGTCTTGCGTCGGCGATTATGCGCGCGGATCCAGCCGCCCCAGTAAATTTTGTGGAAGAACCAGTTCATGATCACGAGCAGGACGATCACCGCGAGGAGCCCGGTGGCGGCCTGCAGGTTGAGGGCGGAGACGTTGTCGGCCAGCGCGCTCATGATGCGCACCGCGATCATCCAGGTGACGAGTGTGGCGAGAAAGGCGAGACCCGCGCCCCAAGCCACCGGCCGGCGATAGGTGCTTCGGGCGCCCGTCATGCTGGCGGTGATGGCGGCGAGGACGAGAATGCACTCCAATCCTTCCCGGAAAACGAGAATGCCGATGTCGAGCATGGCGACGCCGGGACTGATATTCGCGCGAGTGGGGTCGGGCGATCCGCCCGTTGTCAGGCCTTGCCAGGTCATCGCTCCGATCACTCCGAGAGCCCCGAGCAGGAGAAAAACCTTGTGCAGCGGGCGCAGGCGGAGCGCGGGCGGCGCGACAGCGACCGGCCGGGGAGGCGACTCAACAGCGGTCGTTATCACCCAGCGAGATTATCACAGCGGCAGAGAAACGCTGTCGGCGGATTGCTATTCTCTAGCGATGAATTGCGTACACTGTGCGGGCGAAGCTTGGTGGATGATGAACTCGCCCGCCACTGCCGCCTCGCTATTGCAATAAACCTTTCGCATGACACACAGACTTCTATCGCAACTGCGACGTCCCTCTCCGCGCCGCGCCAGATCGGGATGATAAAGAGCGCCTGCCCCCGCGCCCGACGGGGCCCAGCGGTTGTGATTTCCGGGCTCCGTCGTAAAATCCGCCCATGCGCCGGAAGGGTTTCACCCTGATTGAGATCGCCATTGCGGTCTTCATTCTCATGCTTCTGCTTTTGCTCGCCATCCCGAGCGTCACGGGCGTGCTGGCCAATCGTCGTCTGCAGCGTTCGCTCGACGCGATGAACCAGATGGTGCGCCTGGCGCAGGAACGCAGCGTGCAGGAGCGCCGCCCGTACCTGATCGAATGGCAGAAGGGAAAAGTCATTTTGCGCCCGGAATCTCTCGGACCGAACGACACGGCAACGCCTACCGCCACGCTCGCGCTCGATAAACGCCACGCCTACGTGCTCGCGCTGCCGGTCGCCTTGGAGAAAGACCCGCTTGCCCAATGGATTTTCTGGCCCTCCGGCACGTGCGAACCCGCCGATGTCCGCTTCAAAGGCCCCGACGGCACCTGGGAGGTCCACTATTCGCCGCTCTCGGCACGGCCGGAGATTGTTCGTTATGCTACGAAATAAAAACCGTCTCGGTTTCGCCCTCTACGAGGTACTGCTCGGCCTGACGATCTTTGTCGTTGGCGTGCTCGCGCTCGGCCGAGCGGTGGAGAATTGCATGAATGCCAGCACGCTGAGCGCAGAGGAAAATCGCGTGCGGCAAGTGCTGGCCAACCGCATGGCGGAGTTGCAGGCGACCCCGGCCCGGCCCGACGCGCAGAAGGAGATGAACATCAACACCGGCTACGGTGTCGTAAAGCTAATCCAAAAAACCGTGCCCGAAGAGTTGCTCGAGCAAGATAACACGATCGTGAGCGGGATCAGCCGGGTGACACTGCGCGCGGAATGGACGCGCGAGGGCACGAAACAAAACAAGCAACTGGTTTTCTATGTCTATCGCGCGGGTTGATCGGCATCGGGCGCGCGCCTTCACCCTTCTCGAGATCACCCTGGCCGTCGCGATCCTTGGGATGATGGCGGTGGCGATCTATCGTTTTGTCAGCGCCAATCTCACCGCGGTGCGGATCTCGACTGAACTGAATGAAATCGACGGACGTTACGAGGGGCTGGGAAACCTGCTCACTGCCCAACTGCAGGACCTGCCGCCAGGGCAGGGGGCGCTCGCGGGCGAGCCGTATAAATTCAGCGGGCGTTCGCGCGATGAGATGACCTGGTTTTGCTCGGCCGGCCCCGGCCTGCTGACCCGTTATGCCGCAGGCGAGTTCGCCGTCACCCTGCGGCTGCGACCGATTGAGCGGAGCGACGAGATGGAGCTCGGGATCGTGCGCGCGTCGGACGACGAGGGCAACGCGGTGCCGGAGAACAAGGCATGGGTCTCGCTCCTGACCGGCGTGAAAAGCATGGAGATCCGCTATTTCGATCCGCGCCTCAACTCCTGGGTTGATCGCTGGACCGATCGCAGCACCCTGCCGCACCTGGTTCGCCTAACAATTGATCGAGCGGGAAGTTCGGTGCCGTGGGAAATGGTGCTACCGCTCCGGCGCAGCCCCCTCTGAGAATGATGCATCGCTCCGCCCACAATCAATCCGGCGCCGCGCTCATGCTCGCGCTCTGGGCGCTTTTCTTGCTCAGTGCGATGGTCATCGCCTGGGCCCTGGAGATCGATTCGCGGCTTACTCTTTCCGGCAACGCCAGCCGGGTGGTGGAGGCGGAGGCGATGGCGGCCTCCGGCGCGGAGGTGGCGCTGAGCCCCACGGTCGAGGCCGGGTCCAGCGCGCTCCACGGCTCGTTAGGCAAAAACCAAACCTACGACGCCCGCATCACGGGCGAGGGCGGCCGCCTGAACCTGAATTGGATCGTGGCTGGCGAAAATCTGCAACGACTCGCCATCCTGCGCCAGTATCTCGAGGTCAAAGGCATCGACCTGAACGAGCGCGATCGGATGATGGATACCCTGCTCGACTATGTCGATCCGGACGATCTGCCGCGGCTCAACGGCGCGGAATCGGAGCCGGGTTATGAGCCGCGGAACTCGCTCCTGCAACGCCTCGATCAACTCAAGCAGGTGAAAGGCTGGGAAAAATTCACCGCCCAGCCCAATTGGGACGCCGATTTCACTCTCTACAGCACCGGACCGGTCGATCTCGTCTGGGCTTCACGGGAGGTTCTGCTCTCTCTTCCGGGGATGAACCAACAGATTGTCGATCGATTCCTGGAATACCGCCGCGGCCCCGATAAAGTGGACGGGACAGGGGACGATCCGGTCTTTGAATCGCTCGATCAGGTTGGGCTTGCGCTGGGATTCACACCGGAGCAATTTGCGCAGCTTAAGCCTCTCCTCATCTTCAAAGACCAGGTGGTGCGCGTCGTAAGTGTGGGAAAATCAGGTGCCGTCAGCCGGACGGTGGAGATGATTATCCGGAAAAGCGCGCAGCCCCAGATGATTCGTTGGAAGGAACTTTAATATCGAACCAGCACCCGAGCCTGTTTTTATCATGCCCTCCGGCCGGGGCTGGAATCTGGTCCGCGCCCGCGCCAACAACGGCACCTGGGACGTTACCAATGTCGCCGACCTCGATGAAGCCGCAGGGCTCCTGACCGACGGTGATAACATCGTGCTCTCCCTGCCGGTGACCGCGATCCTGGCTCAGCGGCTGCGCCTGCCGACGGTCGATCCGACGGAATTTGGCGGCATGGTTCGGCTTCAGGTGGAAAAGGCTTTTCCCTATCCGCCCGAGGAGGTGACGAGCGATTTCGAGGTGATCGAGCAGACCGAAAATGAGAGTGTGATCTCGGTCGTCGCGGTGCACCAGCCCAAACTCGCCGAGCTGGCCGCGCCGCTCCTGAGCCGCGGTCATATCCCGCGCCAGGTGACGGTCTACGCGGCGCAGCGCGCCGCCTTCCACGCCGCGGATGGACGGGCGCTGATTGTTTATCGCGAGGGCGAGAAAATGATTTCGGTCATCACCGAGAATGGCAAACTCAGCCTCACCCGCACCCTCGCCGGCGCCGAGGCCGACCAGCTGCAACGCGACCTGCCGCAGCTGGCCCTGAGCGCCGAATTGCAGGGCATTGATACCGCCTTCCCCACCATCCTGCTCGGTGAAGAATGCCTCTCCTCGCGCGACACGATCGAGCGTCTGTTTGCCCAGCGCCCCACGCTGATGCAGATGGAAACACCGCCCCGGCCGGTCAAGTTGAACCTCGCCCCCGAGGCGTGGCGTCAGCGGCGGATCGCTCTCGTTAGGCAAAAGGAATGGCGCCGTCGTCTCCTCTGGGCTGGCACGGCCTACGTGACCGCCTTCCTCCTCTTCGCGCTTTACGTCGCGATCATCCGCTTTCAGGTAGGTCATCTCAAAAAAGTGATCCGGCGCGACGCGCCCAAGGTCCAGTTCGTGAAAGAAACCGAGGCGGATTGGAAGGGGCTCGCCCCTGCGATCAATCCGAAGTACTACCCGATCGAGGTGCTCCTGCACCTGTTTGAAAGCCTCCCCAACCCGGAGGTGCGGATCACCGTCTACGACCAATCCTCCCGCAACATTTCGGTGCAGGGCGAGGCTCCCTCCGCCGCGCTCGCCTATCAGTTCGCCGAGAAAGTGAAGAAGAACCCCGACCTGCAGGCTTTCACTTTCAACCTCGGCACGCCGCGGATCCTGCCTAACGACCACGCGCAATTCCGCCTGGAGGGAAAAACGAAGTGATCTCCCGCTGGCTGGCGCAGATGAATCAACGCGAGCGCATCCTCGCGCTCTCGGTCGGAGGAGTGGTCTTTCTCCTGCTCAATCTCTGGATCTGGAGCGCGCTCTTTGGGATGAGCTCCGGTGCGCGCACCGATTACGCGACGGAGCGCGCCACCCGGACCGAACAAAAAGTCTATCTCGAGGAAGAGAAGATGTGGAAGAAACGGGCCGACTGGCTGAAGAAAAACCAGCCCAAGTTGAACAACCCGGCCGAGGCCTCGACCCTTCTCACACAGGTGAAACAGATCGCCGGCAAACACAACGTCCAGATCGAGAACCCTCAGATCGGCGCGGTCGAGCAGACGCCGTCGCATCAATCGGTCTCGGCCACCTTCGAGACGAAAAGCGGCTGGGATTCGCTTGTCCATTTCCTCTACGACGCGCAACGGCCGGAGAACTTCACCGTTTTCGAAACCGTGAACTTGATGGTCGACGGAACCGATCCGACAGTGATGCGGGGCCGGTTTAGGATCGCGAAATGGTTTGGGCCGGCCGGCAAGAAATGATGAAGCCAAAATATATCCTGCTCCTCTTGGCCGGGCTCGGGGTCGGCCTGACGACCCCGGCGCGAGCGAAGGACGACCTGCCGAAAACCGAAAACTTCGCGCGGTATCAGGCGATGTTGAAACGGTCGCCTTTTGCTGTCGCAACCGCGGGGGCTCCTCTGCCGAGCTCGCCCGATTTTGCGAAGGACCTCTTCATCGCCAACGCCGCGCACTCGACCGACGGCGATTTCGTTACCCTTGCGTCCACCGTGGACAAAAACCTCAAGGAATACCTGAACACAAAAGAGACGATTAACGGGTTCTCCATTTCCAACATCCAGTGGTCGGATCAGGTCGGCGAAACCAAAGTGACGATCGCGAAAGACGGTAAGTTCGCGACGCTCACTTTCAACGAAGCGCTGCTCAGCCAGGCAATTCAGAATCCCGTTCCGGCCATTCCACAACCACAAGCGCAACAGCCCGGCAACCCGGCCCGGCCCTTAGGCAATCCGCCAGGTCAGTTGCAGCGGCCGATGCCCATCCCGCAGATCCCGACTCCAGCGCCTCATGTGCGGCCGATCATTCGGCGCAAGAGCGTCCCGCAGCCGCCTGTGCAACAGCCCCAGAACCAGGTGCAGTCGCAGAGTGACGACGACACGGACTTTGAGAACCCGTAGCGCCCGCGCCGAGGTCGAGTGCTGTAGCGTGCGATGTCCCAGCACATTGATTGTTCGGCTTCGCGTTCGGGCAACTCCCCTCCGCTGAGACAGCGGACGCAACAAAGGCCGCCAATGAGCGTTCGTTAGGCGAAACAGTTTCTGTGCAAGCGGGCCTGTGCTGCGCCTAGGAACCGCCCCAGTCGTCGTCCGGCGTATCCGCCTGCCGATCCTGCCCCGCGGAATAGAGATCGTAGCCGCTCGGATTCTTGCGTCCCGGATTGACGTAGATGTACGTGTTGTTCCACGGATCCTTGGGCATCTCCTTGAAAAGCTGATACCACCGCTGCGGCTGCGGATCGCTCGATGGTTGAGACACGAGCGCCTGCAGGCCCTGTTCGGTCGTCGGATAGAATCCGTTCATGCTCTCATAGAGCTTTAACTGCGTAGAGATGCTCTGGATGTCGGCAGCCACGCGGTTGTGCCGAGCGTATTCAACGTTACCGGAAAGCTTGTAGATCGCGGTGCCGAGGAGCAGGGCGATGATGGTGACCACGAGCATGATCTCGAGGAGGGTGAAAGCACTTTGATTCTTGCGCATATGCGATTGGACAACGGGGTTACTTTAACGGTTCAAGCAGGTAATCCGATTTATCCCAGAGGTATTTCAACTGAATCTGCGTTTCCCTGATAGCCGAGGCAGAAGTTCCGGCACCTGCCAGGATAATCACATCATTCGCTCCTGCCTTCAAGATCGAGGCCGGCACGATCTTCTGCGCGCGAACCCAGCCGGTGTATTGGAACTTCATTGTCTGCACGAGCGAAAGAGAGAGGCCGCGATAGGCCGGGTCTGCCAGATCAGGCAGGACGAGGGAAGCGGGGCCGATGTCCTGGCCGTTCACGTAGATCTCCGGCGGCACCTCGATCTGGGGGCTGGCGACTTCGAAGGTGAGCAGCGCGACGAGCGGCTGGGCCTCGAGTCCGAACTGGAAGGCCGCGCCTTGGTCCAGGCTCGCGCCCATCGGAATCGTATCGGCCGTGAGCGGCGCGGTGACGGTGCCGAAAACTTCCGCGTCCTCCGTCCCTGCCCTGAGCGGCGGGGCCGCGGCAAAGGGTGGCGGGATCGCGCCCTGCGCTTCATCGTGCAGCGGACGCATCACCTGGCTCGACTTCATCCAGTCGAGGTAGGCGCCACGCACGGAACGACCGTCGCCCGGCACCTCCACGTCGATCGCCGTCACGCCGATCATCGGGACGACCGTGGTGGAGGAGGTGGCGAGGCTGGTCTTTTGGCCTAACGGGCCGGAGCGCAGGAGTTGCGTGCCCGATTCGTCCCAGGCGATCAATTCGGGTTGCTGCGCCGAGTTATCATCGAAATAGAGGCGGAAAAGGAGGATCTGGCACTGCTCGTTAGGGCGGGTCAGGCGCAGCCGAAAGGTGCTTTTGGCCGGCGCGCCCTCCACCGCCTTGCCGGGGGCGAAAGAAACCGATTCCACCCAATCGGGCGTCGCCTGCACCTTGGACTGGGCGGGATTGTTCTGGCGCAGATCGAGCCAGGCGCTCTCCGGCGCGGCTTCCGCTGATTGGCTCGGCTTTAGTAGCTGCGCGCCGCTCGGGGGCAGGGCCTGCTGCGCGCGAACCGCGGCGAGCGGAATGAGCAAGAGAACGAGCGCGACGAACCGAGAGAGCATCCGGCGGCGAGGTTATGTTAGTGCGGGCGAAACTGCAAACTGTGGGTCATCTCGAAGACGGCCGAGAGAATGCTGTAAACCACGAACCCCACGACCACCGCGATCAGCACGATGATGACCGGCGGGATCAAGGCCGAGATGACGTTGACCGTGCGATCCAGCTCCCGCTCGTAGACATCGGCGATGGTCTGCATGGTCTGCGCGAAATGCCCGGTCTGTTCCCCCACCGCCATCATGTCGGTGAAAAGCTCTGGGAAAAGTTCCTCCCGCGCGAGCGCGCTCGAGAGATTGTCGCCCTCGATTACGGCGCGCCGCACCTCGCGCAACTTGGACTCGAGGTATTTGTTCGACGCGATCTCCGTGACGAGGTCGAGCGCCTTGAGCAACGGAATCCCGTTCTCCATCAGCGTGCCGAGGGTGCGCGAAAATTGCGCGTAATATTGGTGCCGCCGGATCCGTCCGTAGCCGGGAATGTAGAGCCGGAACCGATCCCAGGCCAAGCGTCCTTCATCGTTGCGGACGAAGGCGCGGAAACCCGCCAGCCCGGCGAGCACGAGCAGGATGAAGAGCCACCAGTAATGGGTGATAGCGTAATTCGCGCCCAACAAGATGCGGGTCGGCAGGGGCAGGGTGCCACCGGTCTGCGACATGAAGTTCGTCAGCTGCGGCACCATGAAGGTGATGAAGATGATGATGAGCACCGAGCCGGCGAGCGCGAGGAAGGCCGGATAGATCAGCGCTTGCGACACGCGGTCGCGCAGGCTTTTTTCCTGCATCAAGTGCTCGACTACCCGCGTGAGAATATCGGGCAGCGCGCCGCTCGCTTCGCCCGCGCCGACCATGTTCACGTAGAGCGGCGGGAAGATGCGGGGAAAATCGCGCAGCGCCTGGGAGAAGCTCCGGCCATCGACGAGTGCGCGGTGCAGGGCGCTCGTCATCTGCTGGACGCGCGGATGTTTCAACCGCTTCTCGAGCACGCCGAGGCTCTCGTCGAGCGTCATGCCGGCCTTCAGCAAATGGCCGAGCTGTTCCGTGAAAATGAGCAGCTGTCCGTGCGGGATCTTGAGATTCTGGGTGGGCGGCGCGGCGGCGGGCGCGGCTTTCCCATCGACCACCTGAGGGCCCCCGGCCGTCACTTCGATCCGGATCGGGACGCAGTTCTGCATCTCGATCTGCTGGATCGCGGCGGCCCGATCAGCCACGTTCAGAGTGCCCTCCACGAGGCCTCCCTGGGCATTACGGGCGCGATAAGTGAATTGCGGCATCGGTTCGAGAATCGGCGCTAGAATTAACCTGCTGCTTCGCTGCCGTCCAATCGTTGAGCTAGGTTTCTCCGCGAAATGCCATCCTCCTTCGAAAAGATCGAGCTCCGCAAAGGGGGCGTGGTGGCGGTTTCGGAATACGGTGCGACGACCGGAACACCGGTTTTCTTCTGTCACGGCTGGCCGAGCTCGCGGACCATGGCCGAGCTGACCGACGTCGCCGCGCGTGAATTGGACATCCGCATCATCTCGCCGGACCGGCCCGGAATCCGAAATTCCTCGCTCCAACCGGAAAGGAAACTGCTGGATTGGCCACCACTGCTGGCGGAGCTGGCCGACGCCATGGGGATTGATGAGTTTCGCCTCCTCGGGATATCCGGTGGAGCGCCTTACACTTTCGCGGCCGCCTGGGCCCTGCCGGAGCGGGTGCGTGCGATCGCGGCCGTGAGCGGCGCGCCGCCGCTGGCCGAGCTGCCGGATCGAGCACAGCTCCTTGCGCTTTATCGATGGATGCTCTTTTTCTATCCGCGGCACCGCGAGTTCCTCCGCTTTTCTTTCCATGTGGCCCGCCCTTTTCTTTCGCTCAAGGTTCCGCTCCGCATCCGGCCGCTCCTGCTCAAGCTCCTCCAGCCGTGCGACGCGAACGTGATGCGCGATATCGCTGCCTTCGAAGCCTGCTTCGAAAGCCAGCGCCAGGCCTGGCGGGCTTCGGCCGATGGGCTGATGGTCGATGCTGAGATTTACGCGCGCCCGTGGGGGTTCCCGCTCGAGGAGGTCCGCGTCCCGGTCCGTCTCTGGCACGGGAAGAAAGATCGCAGCTTCAATTGGCAGCTGGCCCAGTCGTTAGGCGCGCGCCTGCCCCGGTGTGCCGTGCATCTGGTCGAAGGGGAGGGGCATTACTCGCTGCCGATTCGCCACATGCGTGAGATCCTGGCTGACCTGCGAACGGCCTAACGTTTTCACTTTCCCTTGTTGGAGGTGCGGAAATCGCTCAAGTGGAAGCGTGGAAGACTTTACCGGAAGCGCAACGGTGGATCAGCCGATCCGCCGCACCTCGAACATCGGACCCGAATTCGAGGCCCGGATCCGGCAATTGGTCGCGGATTGGGGGGCGGAGAAGTCTCCTGAGCTGATCGAGGAACTGATCGTGACTGCGCTCAAGATGGCGCGCGACAAGATGGGTACGGGCGACCTCAAGCTAATGAACCGGTCGCTCAAGGAGCTGCGCTATGCCGCCAAGGTTTTTACGCCTTATCGCGATGTGCGGAAGGTGGTGGTTTTTGGATCCGCCCGGACCGCGCCGTCCGAGCCGGAGGCCCAGTTGGCGGAGGAATTCGGGCGCCAGATGGTGGCGAACAACTACATGGTAATCACCGGCGGCGGCGACGGCATCATGGGCGCGGCGCAACGCGGAGCCGGCCGCGAGAATAGTTTCGGCTTGAACATCCGCCTCCCGTTCGAGCAGCGCGCCAACGAGGTCATTCACGGCGATCCGAAACTGATTAACTTCAACTACTTCTTCACGCGGAAGCTGAACTTCGTGAAGGAAACGCACGCCTACGCGCTTTTCCCGGGGGGATTCGGGACGATGGATGAGGGGTTCGAGGCCCTCACACTCATGCAGACGGGCAAGGCTCTTATCATCCCGATCCTGCTGATCGATCGGCCGGATGGGAGCTACTGGGAAACCTGGATGAGGTTCCTCAGAGATAACCTTCTCAAGCTGGGGCTCATCTCCAAGGAAGACTTCAACTTCATCCATATCGCTCACAGCGTGCCGGACGCGGTCGACCACATCCTGCTCTTCTATCGCAACTACCAGTCCTCACGCTGGGTCGGCTCACGGTTCGTCATGCGAATCTGCAATCGGTTGACAGAAAAGGCAGTAGCAGAGTTAAATAAGCAGTTCGCGGAAGTCCTACGAGTCGGCTCGATCGAGCAGCGAAGTGCTCTTCCGCAGGAAAAGAATCAGCCGGGGATCTGGGATCTGCCGCGCCTCGTCCTGACCCCTCATCGCCACGAGTTTGGGCGCTACCGCCAGCTGATCGACGCGATAAATCTCGCCGAGATCGAGGAGTAGAAGCGCTGGTGCAGCCAGCGCGTTACGCCGCCGGGCGCTCGGTTTTCTCCACAATATAATCGTGCATCGAGTTAACCGACTGCAAAGCCTTGCCCGCGACTTCGGAGTTTGGAACCCCAACGCCAAACATTTTCTCCATGCTCACCACCAGTTCGAGCGCGTCGATGGAATCCAGCCCGAGGCCCTCAGGACCGAAAAGGGGCAGGTCGTCAGCAATCTGATCGGCAGGGGTCTGCAACATCAGATTCTTCACCAGCATCTCTTTGATTCTGTCGCGAAGGTCAGGCTCAGGCATGGTTCGGAATTTTTGGGACGCTATGCTTAGACGAAAAGGCCGGGAAAGTCATCGGATAAATCCGGCTTTTGTTAGCACCTCCGATGCCGGGGTCGACGAGTAAATGCTCTCGCTGTCGCGTCGGAGGTTGGACGCGCTGGAGCGCGCACGCTACGTCCGTCGCTAGACTTCCCGCGCGCTGCGCTCTTCCGCAGGGGTCGCAGCATCGTCGCGGGGCGCCGGCGGCACTTCCCGCGCGGTCGCGGCGTTATCGATTCGCGGAACGGTCGCGTCGGCCTTCCGTACGTCCGGCTTGTCCGCGGGAGTATTGCCGGCGTTATGCAGCTCGTCGCTGAATTCGTCTTTCGCCTTCTGGAATTCCTTGACGGCTTGGCCCATGCCTTTCGCGAGCTCAGGGAGTTTCTTGGCCCCGAAGAGCACCAGAACGATCAACAGGATGATGATCAGGTCGGGGCCGCCGAAGTTGGACAACAGCGCGAGCAGATTCATAACGTTAACGAACATCGGACCATCTCTGGTGGTTGCAAGGCATTTCCCCGGGCGCGGCAGGACGCTGCGCTCGGATTCCTCCTAGACGTCGTAATACATTTGAAATTCGTACGGATGAGGGCGGAGCCGGAGCGCGTCGTATTCCTTTTGTTTCATCTCGATCCAGTTCGAGATGAAATCTGCGTTGAAAACATCGCCCCGCAGCAGAAAGGCGTGGTCGGCGGCCAGCGCGGCGATCGCTCCGCCTAACGAATCCGGCACGCTCGGCACGTTCGCCAGTTCTTCCGGCGGCAGTTCGTAGAGGTTCTTGTCCAGCGGATCGCCCGGATCGATCCGGTTCTGTATTCCGTCGAGGCCGGCCAGGAGCAGCGCGGCGAACGCCACATACGGATTGGCGGCCGCGTCCGGGGTGCGGAATTCGATCCGCTTTGATTTTGGGTTGGCCGAATAGGTCGGGATGCGAATGGCCGCGGAACGATTGCGGGCGGAATAGGCCAGGTTGACTGGCGCCTCAAAACCTGGCACGAGGCGCTTGTAGCTGTTCGTCGTGGGGTTGGTAATCGCGGTCAACGCGGGGGCGTGTTTCAGAATGCCGCCGATGAAGAAGAGCGCCATGTCGCTCAAGCCGGCATAGCCGTTCCCGGCGAAGAGCGGTTTGTCCTCCTTCCAAAGCGAAATGTGGGTGTGCATGCCCGAGCCGTTATCACCGAAGAGCGGCTTCGGCATGAAGGTCACCGTCTTGTTGTGCCTCCTGGCGACGTTTCGGACGATGTACTTGTAGTACTGCATGTAATCGCCCATCACCTTGAGCGGGGCGAACCGGAT
>JBDTOL010000105.1:0-12581 GCA_039933235.1 Spartobacteria bacterium
CTCCGCCGTTTGCCCTAACGAAATCGGCGCGGACGTAGAGCGGCGCTTCGCCGATCGCACGGAGAGCGGCGTCGCCCGCGGCGCGCAACGCGTCGTCGGTGGCGACGGCGGTGATCACGCCGCCGTGCTCTTCCTGGACGCGGAAATCGGCGGTCTTCGGCACTTTCGAGATGGTGTGGCTGTGTGCGCCGTTGAAGTAAAACAGCGAGTACTCGCCCTCGGTCGTGATCGCGGAAAGAAAGGGCTGCGCCATGAGCGCGCGCTCGGCGTAGTAGGCGCCGACTTCCTCGGCCCGGCGGCGCGCGGTCTGCGCGTCGAGACGAAAGGCGCCCTTGGCGTTCAACCCGACGACCGGCTTGAGCACCACTTCCGCCGTCCCGACTTCGGCGATCAGATCCTGCAGCTCGTTAGGCTGAAGCCGCTCCCGCCAGATCGTGGGCACAACCGGGACGCCGCGCGCCGCCAGGTCGCGGAGATAAGTCTTGCGCAGGTTCCAGCGGACGAGCTCGAGACTGTTATGGAGCGGGGTGCCGGAACGTTCGATCCCAGCCAGGACCGCGAGGAATGCGTCCGGGTCGTAAACGTAGTCCCAGGTCGATCGGATAACGACCGCGTCGAAAGTTTGCCAATCGACTTTCCGACTCCACGGGACCGCTTCGACGCGCCAACCGAGCTCAGCCAGCGGCTGGTAGGCCAGCTCGTCATCGATGACATAGCCGGTCGGGTCTTCGAGGGTGAGGAAGGCACAGCGCGGCATTCGAGTTTTACAAAGCACCAATCCCGTACGGCGTTACTTCGAAGACATGCGGGAGCCTTTCTCGACAGCACCACGTCAGGAATTTCGGCACGAGCCGCGGGAACTAACGACGGCGTTGCGCGAGATGCGAGAGGGCGATGCTCATCGCTGCGGCGCCGAGCGTTTTCACGAGCGTCGGATGCTGTGAATAGAACTCGCTCACCCGGTCGACGATCGAGGGATCTTGCGCCTGCGCCTGCGCCGCCGCCTGTTCGACCGCGGCCGGCGGGATCTGCTCGGCGACCTCGGGGGTGATCGCCGCGGTGCCGCCGAGACCGGCCGGGAGCGAGATCCCGGTCGTCGTGGCGAGCTGCGAGAGAATGCCGGAGGCGGCCCCGCTCGTCAGCAGGGTATTGAGGAGATTGGCGCGTTGTGTTCCGTTGGAGTTGCCGAAGAGCTGGGCCAGCATTTGGGGAAAAGGCTGGGTCTTATCGGAGTGGAACATGGCCGCAAGGCCGTGGGCGAGGTCGCCCGGAGGCGCGGCCTCCGCAACCTCGTGGTAATGGGACTCCACCTCGGCGTTGGCCGCGGGTTGATCTGCCTGCGTGTAGTTTTTCAAGATATTCCCGACAGCGTTCATCCAGTCCATGCGGGGACAGTCGCGGCGCGGCGGGGGCTTGTCTAGCACCGCCCAGCCGGGAGCCGGTTTTCATTCGTTAGGCAACGGTGGTCGGGTGTTGCTCTCGGTCTGCGGGCGACAAGCCCGCCACTACACCTGATGCTCGGGAGTCGCCGCTGTAGCGTCCGCTGTCCGAGCGGCGGGCTGCGATTTGGGTTTGTTTTTACGCGGCACGATCCCTAGCTTCTGCGCCTAATGCGTCCTTCGCCCTGGCTCATCCTGGTGGTCATCCTGCTCGGGGTGTTCATCCTGCGCGAGCTGCGTCTGCGCCAGATCGAGGACCGCTTCCAGGGCTGGTTTATGGAGCATGCTGAGACCGCTCTCCCGCCGGCGCAGGTGACGCTGATGGAGATCGGGCGCGGCGATTTCCGGCGGCTCACTCCGCAGGGCGAGAACCGGCCGGCGCCCGAAGGTGAGGCCGCTCGCCGTTCCCTTTCCCCGCTGGAATACGCTCTCTTTCTCCAGGCGGTGCTGGAATTCCAGCCGACCGTGATCGGGCTCGAGCCAACCGTGATCTGGCCCGAACGCGACAAGGCGCAAGAGCAGGTCTTCCTCGACCAGGCAATGCGCGTCCCGAAGCTCCTCGTCGGCCTCGAGCTGGGCGGCAAAGGGCCGCGCGATCTCGCGCCGGACGACCTCTCGACCTTCCCTAACGTGACCGGGAGTCGCGGCGACCTCCCGGTTTTCTCCGGGGTGAGCCGTCAACCGGACGACGATATCCGACTCATTTCGACGCCGGGGTTTACGAATCTCCCAGGCGAAAGCTCGGACGGCATCCGGGTGCCGATGCTTTTCGAATACCGGGGCGAGATTGTGCCTTCGTTCCCGCTCCAGGCGATCATGCTCTGGCTCAGGATCACACCAGGAGAGGTGAAGGTAGAGCTGGGGTCGCAGATCGTTTTGCCTAACGGATGGCAAATCCCGATCCACCGCGATGGCACGCTCTCGATCAATTCAGTGGCGAAGCACAGCGTGCGGCGCCTGACCTTGAACGAGCTCCTCCTCGCGGCGCAGGAACACGAGAAACATCGGCCGCCGTCGATCAACGTGGATGATCTCAAGAACCACATCGTTCTGCTGCGACTGGCCGATGATCCGCTCCAGGCGCCGAATGTTTTCGCGACCGCGATCGCCACGATCCAGAACCAGGCTTACGTGCGAGCCGCGCCGCTTGCGGTCGCTTGGATCATCATCCTGGCGGCGGCGTTGCTCAGTTGTTTTCTCTGGATGATCACGCGCACTACTCTCGTGCTGGGCGTCGCGCTCTTCAGCGCCGGCTACGCCATGGTGGCCCTGGCGCTGGTCGGCAATCATCGAATCTGGCTGCCGACCTTTCTGCCCCTCGCGCTGCTCGGGTTCCTTCTCGTGGTCAGGCTGGTGGGCCGGGACGTCCCGCGAAAACTGGAACCGACGGGAGGGGATTAAGCGAGTGCAGCGGCGGCTGTGTCAGCCGTTGGGGCGGCGCCCGGTTTGCCAGCTTTAGCTCGGAGCGGGCGACACGCCCGCCGCTACACCGGGGATGCGTGCAAGAAGTGCTCGGGGGGGGACTTGAACCCCCATGCCTTGCGGCATACGCCCCTCAAACGTACGTGTCTGCCATTTCACCACCCGAGCGCGAGCCCAGAATCTTGAATCAGGAACGAAGGAAAGCAAGCGTCACCGCTCGCTGCCCCTGCTCGCAATCGGGCTCGTGCCCCACCGTCCCCTGCCCGCCGAAGAGAAAGTTCCAAGCAGCGGCCTGAATCCTGCATTTAGTGCGATCATGAGTGAGGGGCGCGCTTTCGAGCACGGGCACGAGCAGGAGTGGATCAAGCTCGATCTCCATCTCCACACCCTGGACGATCCGAAGGATCATCTCGATTACAGCGCGCACCAGCTGCTGGAGCGGGCCCGGGAGCTCGGCTTCGGGGCGCTCGCGATTACCCTGCACGACAAGGTCTTCGATGGCGCCGAGGTTTTTGCCGATGCGGCGGCGATGGGCATCCTGCTCATCCAGGCGGCCGAGATGCGCTTGGAAGGCGCCGATGTCGTGCTCCTGAACGTCCGCCCGGCCGACGTGGCAAACCTGCGCACGTTTGACGATCTGCGCCGGCTCCGCGCCCGCCTCGGCGATTCCATTTTCGCCTTTGCGCCGCACCCGTTTTTTTTCCTCGGCGCCTCGATCGGCTCGCGTCTCGTCGAGGAAATCGACTGTTTCGACGCGATCGAGATCTGCCATTTCCACAAGGGACTCTTCGATCTCAACCGGCTCGGCCGGAGGGTCGCGGCCGGGCATAACCTGCCGCTCATCGCCACCTCCGATGCACACAGCCTCCATGCTTTTGGCGGCCATTACACGAGCATCCCGCGTCCGCCGGAGTTGACCGTGCCGGCCGTCCTGCGCGCCTTACGAGAAGGCCCGCGTCGCCTAACGAGCCCGGGGGCGAGCTGGCGCGACCTGTTCAGTGTTTTCTATTTCGTCCTGGTCAAGCATCCGTTGCGCAAGCGTCTCGGAAACGGCCGGCCGGAGCACTGCCCCGCGTTAGGTTGACCTTGTGCCGGGCGTCTGGTTATGCCAGACCTACGCATCGACTCTTCCACGATGAAAATCAGACTTCTCCAATGCCTCGTTCTACTCACCGCGCTCGCCTTCACCGCGTGCCCTACAACCGACCCGAAAAAGAAAGCGAAGAAAGCCGCGCGCACGGCCGAGAAGGAGCCGAGTGAGGAAAACGCCGACGTCGATTTCCAGGCGTTCGTCGGCCGCCTGCGCAAAGCGATCAAGGCGCACGACGTGAACGCGATCGCCCCGATGATGACGACTGATTTCGCCTACGTGCTCGGGGCGACGCCGACGGAGGATCGGCAGGGCGCCGGCGTCTTCCAATACTGGGATGAAAACGGGTTGTGGATCGAGCTCGACGGGATCATGTCCGAACGTTTCGTGCCGAAGGAGGGCTACATGGTTTCTCCGTCGCAGTTTGCCGATCCGGCGGCGGAATACACCGGATATCGCGCCGGGATCCGGCGAGAGAACGGGAGCTGGAAGTTTGTTTATTTCGTCAACGGGTGATTGGGGGGAAGTGACGAGTGACGAGTGACAGGCGGCGGAAAAGAATTTAACGGTTAGCGCCTTCCATCTCGTCACTCATCACGTGTCACTCGTCACTCATCTTCCCCACCGGCCGCCTTTCGTTTTCGTTAGGCAGCTGCTCCGCTGCGAACCCGGACAGTCGGCCGACGGCACGGCTTGCTTCGCGGCGGACGACCCGATGTTTGTCGGCCATTTCCCGGGCAACCCGCTCGTGCCCGGCGTCATCCTGACGGAAGCGCTGGCGCAGGTCGCCGGGATCGCAGCGGCCTCGGGGTTCACGGAGGAGGAGCGCCCGCACTTCCTGCTCTCGGCCATTCGCACGATGAAGTTTCTCGTCGCGGTGCGCCCCGGGGAGGAGATCTCGTTGCACGCGGAAAAGATGGCGCAGGTCGGCGAGCTCTGGCAGTTCAAGGTGCAGGCAACCGTCGGCGAGCGCAAAGTGGCGGAGGGCCAGCTCGTGCTGAACCTGACGCCGAAAAGTTCTTCAGGCGCACTGGAATAGCGGTATCTTGCCGCGCTCTTACATCTCTCCGAGAGTGTCCCGGTTCATCCTATGTCACTGCCCGAATTCGCGATCATCATTCCTGCCTGCGACGAAGCCGCCTGCCTCGGCCCGGTGCTGGATGAGCTTCTTGCCACAATCGACCCGGAGAAGTTCGTCATCGCGGTGGGGGTAAACGGTTCCACCGATGCCACCGCGCAGATCGCGCGGCAACGGCCTGTGCTGGTCGCCGAAACTCCGCAGCGCGGCTACGGCTACGGCTGTCAGGCGGCGATCGACCTCACGAACAATCTGTTCCCGGGAATTCGCGCCTACGTTTTTTGCGCGGGCGACGGCGCGACCGATCCGGGCGACCTGCGCCCACTGCAGGCGGCGTTTGAGCAGGGTTACGATTTCGTCCTCGGCAGTCGCACCAAGCGCATCTCTAACTGGCGCACGATGACGCTGCGGCATCTCTGCGCCAACGCGGTGCTCGGCCTCTGGTGCGGTCTCCTCTGCGGCCGGGTCTATAGCGATCTCGGACCGCTCCGCATGGTCAGCCGCCGCCTTTTTGCCCGGATCGCGCCTCGCGAAATGACGTTTGGCTGGACGATCGAGTCGCAGGTCGCAGCCGTCCGCCTCGACGCAGCCCTCTGTGAGATCCCGGTGCACGAACGGCGCCGGCTCGCGGGCGAGCAGAAGGTCTCGGGCGTGACCTGGCGCCGGACCCTCTCCGTCGGCTGCCAGATCCTCGCGGCCGGTTACCGCACACGCCGGACCTTTCAGCCGAGCGCAGCCCCGCGCCGCTCGGTCTTCGCGCGATTCCAGAGCAGTCGCCGCCGCGAAGCGTGAAGTGGTGGCTCCTGCTGGCGGCCGTGCTGACGAGCGGCTGTGGAACGCTCGGCAAACCGCCGTTGCCGAAGTTTGCGACCGGCGAAGCGCCCCGCCCTGCGCTCCCCGCCAGCCAGAAAATGGCCGCGCCGATCCGCCGGGCGGATGTGATCTACTTTGGCCTAACGAGCAAGTCCGCGGCGGAGAGTGCGCCGGCCTGGCGGATCGTCGGGACGCTGCAAGAGAGCGGCGGCCGTGTCGCGCTCGGCTGGAGCGAACTCCCGGTCGGGCGGCAACCGCTCCTCGATCAATGGCAGCGGCAGGAAATCTCCGCGCAACAACTGGTCGACCAGCTCGGCGTGGCCCAGCGGAGTGACTGGATGGAGCGGGCGCTGCGGCCTGGCGTCGCGCAGGTCGCACTCGGCGCGCCGCGCGAGCTCCTGCGCAAACTTCGCGCGGGCGACGCCTTGACCGAGGAAGAGCGGGCTGCGCTGCCGACAAATTTCCGGCCGCGCGCGGAGGCGTTCGATAACTTCGTCGACCGGGTCTCGACCTCGTCGCGGCTCCGCCGTTACAACATCGACCACCTCTACCGCGCGCACCTCGCGGCGGAACAGTCGATCGCGGAGAACATCGTCCGATTCGTGCAGGAGAATCCCGGAACGAAGCTGCTCGTCTTCCTGCCGGACGACGCGATGATCAACCCGCGAGAAGTGGCCGATTACGTCGCGCAGAAAGCACCGCTCCAGCAGATGATCCTGGACCGGCCGGAACGCTCGCCTAACGAGCGGCCGCAGTTACTGGCCCGGCGCCGCAGCGGGCCGCTCGAGATCGTAGATCGTACCCCAAAAACCCGAGGCCACGACCGCCGCTTTTCCGCGCCACGGTTGGGAGCTGCCCGCGTAAGCCTGTTTCTCCTCCCGGCCCCAAAAAAGGTAGCGCGCGTGTAAGGCACGGGCGCGCTCCCGCCAATCCGGCGCGCCGAGCATGAGCGCCTTGAGCTGCTGCTCGATTGGGGCGTAATCGAAGCCCTGGGTCCAGAGATGTCCGCCATAGCCGAGCACGACTTTGCGGCCATTCAGGAGGAGCGGGTGGTTGTAAATGGGAAAGGCGGCGAAGCGTTCCTCAACTGGCACTTTGCGCACGGCGGTCGCGACCGCTTCGAGCTCGGTTCGATTGGCAATGTCGAATCCCGGGGAGCCGACGGCCAGGCCGCCCAGGAGACTAACGAATCCGGACGCAAAAAGGAGGAAGCAGAGACCGGCGCGCACGGGCCAGACCCATTTGGCAATCAACTCGGTCCACAAGAACGGCAGGCAAATGAAATAGGCCCAGATGATGAGCTTGGTATTGTCCCAGCCCCACGGCGCGGTCTTCACGAAAATTGCGAAGAGAAAAAGTGCGGCGGCGGGAATGACAAACAGGAAGGCCCGATCGGTCGCGAGCTGCCGCAGGAAGCTCGCTATCGTGCTTGTCGTTGTCGTCGTCGTCCTCGACGGCTCAGGCTCAATCTCGGCGGCGGGAGCGGGAGCAGGAGGCAGTTGGGAGCGTTGCCATTTCTGCCAGACGCCCCAGCAGACGACGGCCACGAGCGCGATCATCGCCGGCAACATGAGCCCGAAGTTGATGATCCAGAATCTGACCGCCGAAGTGGAAAATCCCGGATCGCTCTGCAACCAGCCGGGGGCCCAGGCGAGGATGGATTTCGCCCGGAAATGATCGGTGATCATCCAGACGATCCAGGTCGCGGGCAGGAAGGCCGCCGCAAGCAGGAGCGCGACTTGTTTCCGCATTTCCCACGAGCCGAGAACCAGCCAGCAACCGAGCACAATGGAGAGCGCGATGAAGGTGTGCACATGAAAGAGCGGCATGGTGGCGTAGAGCGACCATTCCACCCACCACGGCAGCAGGCCGCGCCGGCGCCCGGTTGTGTCGTTAGGTCGATCGGAGAAATACTTGCGCCGCCAATGGAGCAGGAGAAGCAGCCCGGCCGGGATCGCGTAGAGCAGACCGCGCTGCGTCACAAACATCGTTAGGGGGATGCTTTTCCAGGCGATTTTTTCCGCCTGGTAATCGATGAACTGGTGGGTGCGGAAGAAGGCGTATCCGGCGAAACCGCCATTGAACAAAAACCCGGCGACTCCGAATGCGCCCCCCCAGCGATAGAAGCCGTAGAAGGTCGCGACCGACCCGAGCAGGCCGGTCCAGACGAGGGCGGCGATCAAGTCGACGTGCTGAAGCAGGAGGATGGAGTTGAAAATATCGATCCCGGCGGGGTAACGGAGCAGGCTAAAAACGTGAATCGGGTTATCGGGCCAGAGGGAGACGCCGTTGGCGAAATACTTGATGTAGGTAAGGTGCAGGGAGAGGTCGCCCAGGTTGTTAGGCGATTGGATCTTGAGGTTGTTCCCGTCGATCCAGAGGAGCCAGCAGAAGGAGCGGACGGCGAAGAGAAGGAAGACAATGCCCACCGCCCAGGCCCAGAAATGCCGCCATGCCTGCGAGGGCGGGGCGGCCACCTCCGGCGACGACGGCTCGAGCTTCATCCGCCGCCGGGCGCGCTTCGATTTTGGCAGCGGAGTGGCCGTCGCAATCACCGTCTTCTTCTTGCGAATGGCGAAGGGCGCCGTGCCAAGCCACGCAGAGATCGCGGCGGCCACCCCGAGCACCAGCGCCAGCCCGGCAAAGCCTTCCTCCAAACCACCCGCGATGATGCCGAGCAGCAAGCCCACCACCGTGGTGACGTTGACGAGAGTGAGTCCCGCCGAGAAAAACTTCATCGCGCTCCCGCCGGCAGAGGTTGCCCGACGAAATCAGGCCGCTTGGCCGGAAAGAGTTTGCGGAACGTCTTCGCGTTCAGGTAGAGCTTCGACGTGTCCTGGTAGGGGCGGATGGTCAGCGGTTCGGTGAAATAGCTCTGGTGAAGTTTCTTCTCCACTTCAGCGATTCGATCCTCCTGCACGATAAGGAAATCGCCGTCGTATTTGCCGGGCGCGTTATTCTTTTCGTAATAACCCACATTGGGGAAGTCACCGAGCAGCCACGGGAAAGGATAGGTGCTCGTGCGAATCAAATGCCCCACCATGCGATAGTTGAGCGGATTGCTCCGCACCATCCGCATCAGCGGTTTCATGAGCTTGTCGATGTCATTGTAGGTCTGGACATAGACATACGGCTCGGTGTCGGTGCTGAAGCGGCCGTAGTTGAGCCAGATGGCCATCCCGAGCGACATCGCGAGCGCGATCGCAGCGACGGATCGTTGCACGCCGCGCATCGTGCCTTCGCGCAGCCGGAGGGAGTCCGCGACGAAATATCCCAATCCGCCGCCGAGAAAGAAAAAACCGATGGCCGAACCGTAAAGGCGCTGCCCGATCTCGCCGCAGACGGAGCTGGTGCTAGTCGCCGCGAGGGTGACCGTGACCGCCTCGCGCAGGTAGGTTCCCCAGGAACAGGCGTTGCGCACCGCCTCGTTCTGCATGGTGTAGCTAAAGAACACGCCGACCACGAAACCGGCCACCGCCAGACTCACGATCGCGAACGCTTTGCGCGGGATCTTTAACGCCACCACGCCCGCCGCGAAAACAAAGAGGAGCGGCCAAACGATGCTGATGATGATCCACGGCGTCTTGTAATGGATGATGCTGTAGGCCGTGAAAACGCCGACGCCGTAGATCGCGAGATAGCGAATGACGTAGTTCCGGAAGAACTGGCACAGCAGCGAGAGGACCAAGCCGACCAGGACCGGCCATTCGTAGCGCATGACCAGCTCGAGCCAGTACGGCCAGGGCTTTTCGTGGCCGTTCCCTTTCGAGCCGGTCTGATACCAGACCGCGAAGGTCTGATAAAGTCCCTTCAGGCCCGGAAAATTAAGGAAGGTGCCGGAATAGAAGAAGACGATGCAGAAGATCGCCGTGGCCGCGACGAGCGCGAGATCCGCCAAGTCCCACTGCTGGCGCGCGCGCTCCACCCCCGACATCGGCGTTACCCGGTGCGAAATCCAGAGGACAGCGGCCGCGAGCAGCGCGCTGCCGATGTGGATGATGTAGGTCTCCTTCGTCAGGATCATACCGGCGATGCCCATCCCGACGCACCAGAGGTAACCGCGCGTCCCGAATCGCCAGAGCCCGACCAGCCCGAGCACGAAGAGCATCGAGAAGAGGAGCAGCCAGACCTCGTGGATCGAGTAACGCCCATAGAAGATGAAAGCGGGCGAGATCGCCATGGCCAGCGCCGCGACCCGGCTGACGGTGCGGCCGACGAACGGCTCAAACTTCAGCGTCGTAAAGATCGCGGCGATGCTCGCGAGCACGACCGGCAGCCGGAGCGCCCAGATGTGGCGGCCGAAGAGCGATTGCGCGAGAAAGAGGATGTAGAAATGGAGCGGCCCGTGGTAGTTCGTCGGGTCGTAACGATAGAAGCCGGTTTTCCGCATCTGATCGACGAACCAGCCGTTGATGCCCTCGTCGAAATGCGGCGGCTTCATGCTGAGGAAGAGGAACCGGAGGAGCGCGCCGAGAGCGATAATGCCCCAGAAGGTCCAGTCGATGCCGGCAACGCGTTCCGCGAGGGGCGGCGGCACCTCAATTTCTCCTCGCGCAGCTTCGTCTCCGCTGCTAGTTAGCGCGTCAATGCGCATCTTGGTGACAGGCGGCTGTGGGTTCATCGGGAGTAACTTTATTCGTTACATTCTGCAACATTACAAGCCGGCTTCGGTCACAAACGTCGATGCCCTCACCTACGCCGGAAACCTCGCCAATCTCGACGGCGTGGTCGAGGAACACGGCGAGCGCTACGAATTTTTCCAGGCCGACATCGCCAACGCCGACCAGATGGACACCCTCCTGCACGAGGAGCAGTTCTACGCCGTGATCAACTTCGCGGCCGAGTCGCACGTCGACCGCAGCATCAATTCCCCGCAAAATTTCATCCACACCAACGTCGTCGGGACCAGCATCCTGCTCGACGCCGCCCGCCGCCACGGCGTGCAGCGCTTCATCCAGGTCTCGACCGACGAGGTTTACGGGTCGTTAGGCGAGACCGGCAAGTTCACCGAGCAATCGCCGATCGAGCCCAGCTCCCCCTACTCCGCGAGCAAGGCCGGGGCCGATCTCCTCGCCCTCGCTTTCCATCGCACCTTCGGCCTGGAGGTCATCGTCACCCGCTGCTCGAATAACTACGGCCCCTACCAGTTCCCGGAAAAATTGATCCCCCTCATGATCATCAAAGCGCTGAACGATCAACCGCTCCCGGTTTACGGCGACGGGAAAAACGTGCGCGACTGGATCCACGTGGAAGATCATTGCGCCGCGATCGTCGCCACGCTTTTCAAGGGCAAACCGGGCGCGGTCTACAATATCGGCGGCGACGGCGAGCTGGTGAACCTCGAGGTCGTCCGGCTGATCCTCGACCAGATCGGCAAACCGCACAGTCTCATCTCGTTCGTGACCGATCGCCTTGGCCACGACCGCCGCTACGCGATCGACTCCTCCTTTGCGAAACGCGAGCTGGAATGGCACCCGCTGCACAACGCGCGCGAAGGCATCGCGAGCACGGTCGATTGGTACCTGAACCATCGCGGCTGGTGGCAGGCGCTCCTCCAGCGCACGGAACGCTTCGATTAGCCGGCAAAGGCCGGCAGCCCCGTGATCTGCTGGCCCAGGACAAGCAGATGGATGTCGTGCGTGCCCTCATAGGTTTTCACGCTCTCCAGGTTGCACCTGTGCCGGAAGCACTGGTGCGAATCGAGGATGCCGACGCCCGGAGTCAAGATGCACGCACCGACCCCTTTTTCTTCCTTTCCAGCCTGCGCAAACAATTCGACGAACAACCCATTCTGCTTGCCGGAGTTGGAAGGCCGCATCTGGCCGAGCGCGTTTCGGAAGTTTTTGAAGCGACCGATATTCCTATGGAAGTCGATCAAGTCGCCCGAGGGCGAGCATCCGAACAACTCCGCCATAACGATAACAAAGAATGAAACAGTTACTTTTGCTGTGCGCCTTGGTTAGCACGTTGCTCCTGGCAGGTTGCGCGAATCAGAACCCTAATGCCACCGCGGATAGCGATGCGTTGCAGCGACAGAGCGTGTCCGACGCCGGGACAAGAGGAGTAAGCAACCACACGACCAGCGGCATGACGACCTCGGGGCGCCGTCCGTAGTCCAGGCAGCGCGCATTGGGCGAATATTTAGCCGTGGGTTTCCGCTCAGCTGAAGGGGAGTGGGAGAGATTTATCGCGTCGGGAGAAGTGGGGTCGTGACACGACCCCATCTGCTCCGCGCGTTCGTGACCGATCGCCGCTATGCGATCGATTCCTCCTTTGCCAAGCACGAGCTGGAGTGGCACCCGCTCCACAACGCCCGCCAAGGCATCGCCGGCATGGTCGATTGGTACCTGCACCATCGCGGCTGGTGGCAGGCGCTCCTCCAGCGCACGGAACGCTTCGATTAACCGGCAAAGGCCGGCAGCCCCGTGATCTGCTGGCCCAGGACAAGCAGATGGATGTCGTGCGTGCCCTCATAGGTTTTCACGCTCTCGAGGTTGCACATGTGCCGGAAGCATTGGTGCGAATCGAGAATGCCGACCCCGCCGAGGATGTCGCGCGCGGTGCGGGCGGCGTCGAGCGCCATCTCCACATTGTTCATCTTCGCCATCGAGATGTGGTAATGCTTCGCAGCGCCACTCTCCTTCAACTGCGCGAGACGGTGCGCCAGTAACTGCGCCTTGGTGATCTCCGTGAGCATGCGCGCGAGTTTGGCCTGCACGAGCTGGAAGCCGGCGATGGG
>JBDTOL010000106.1:0-6888 GCA_039933235.1 Spartobacteria bacterium
CACTTTACTTGAATCATTTACGTCCAATGCCAGACAAACTGTCTTTCTTGAGATTAGATCGGTTTTGTCAAGTTTACCGACATTTTCATCTCTTTCTACCGGAAATGACGTTTTGGCGCCCATGGTTAACCCACCTTCGCATCGGCCCGCAGATGATTCAGACGCATTAGGACGACCGGTCGTTTGCAGAGCTCCGCCAATGAGCACCTACCGCGGGCTGGATCGACGTGGGCCTGCTCCTCCTTCAAGACCCGCAGATTGCGCTTCGCCAGCACAGGATCCGTCGTTCGAAGGCTTCGGCGGATCTCCTTGCTGGTGGTCTTGATTCGGACATAATAGACGCCGTTAGATGAATACCGGTAAAGGCACTCGGCGACTTTCTGCATTGTTCCCTTCTTCTTCTGTATTGTCTCATCTGGTATGACCTGCGGTGATTAAAAGGTGGACAAGGTAAATAATGGCAGTGCTTTTTGGAGCCAGGTTCCATAGGTAAAAGGGGGTATAGCTCAGTTGGTAGAGCGTCTCGTTCGCAATGAGAAGGCCAGGGGTTCGAATCCCCTTACCTCCAGTCTCGAAAGATCCTGCAACCAGCGCTACTCTCAGCGCATAACCGAACCTCGGTTACTACTCCGTCGCGCTAGCGGCGACAGGCTCGTTCGACTCCGCCATGGAAGCCGGCGCCCGCAGCCGATCGTTCAGGAAATCCACGATCTGCTGCACCCGCTCCCCGCGGCCGCGCTCGAAAATAAAGAGATAGCTGGCGCCTTTGCCCCTCTCTGGGGCAATGACCAGGTTCTCGGAGAGGAACTTGGGTTCCCGGCGCACCGAAGTGTCGGTGAGGCTGATGGTCTGTGCTCTGGAACCCCAGCCTTTGCGCGCGAGGAAGAGCAGTTTGGCCGGGTCTTCGTTGCTCGCGACCAGCATGCCGGAGGTATTGACCGGCACGCCGCGGACCTTCTTGGCGATACACGGCACAGCCCAGGCTAGTGTTTCGCCTAACAAGTTCTCACGCGTGAAGGCCGAACTGTAACGCGACGGCAGCGTCGCCGGCAGAGAGGAACTCGGTTCGCCGTCGGCCGGGCCGTTAAGCTTTTTCCTCATGAGCCAGAGCTTCACCCGGACGGCGCGAAAGATCTTGGGCGCGAAGTAGAGGATGATCGAGAGGATCAGGACGAAAATCGCGAGGGCCACAACGGGATTGAAATGGATCAAGGCCAGCCCGCCGACCACAGCGACATCCTCCAGCAGGCTCAGCCCGATATTGGAAAACGGTTCCGGCGAAGCGTTGGTCACGAGCCGGGTCGAGGCCTTGGCGGAATGCGTGACGAGAGTCGCGCTGCCCGCCGCGAGCGCAACGATCACGTCGAAGGCCGGGCTGGTTTGACCGAGCACGCGAATGGCCAGGAGAGCGCCGCCGATCGGGCGAATGATCGTGTGCACGGTGTCCCAGGCCGAGTCGATCCACGGCACCTTGTCGGCAAAAAATTCCAGGACGTAGAGCGTGCCGGAGATCCAGAGAATGAGCGGATCGCCGAGGAGGGCGAGGGATTGATACTCGGGCCCGAGCACGATCCAGTGCTGATGCACAGCCAGCCCGGTAACAAAAACCGTGAGGTAGAGGTTGAACCCGGCGAGACAGGCGAGGCCGAGGGCGACGCCAAGCAGCTTGAACTGGTCCACAGCGAAATTATGCGGGGGCGCGCGGGGAAGTCACGCGGTTTCGGCGCGCTTCTTTTGACAGGCGGTGAGGGATTTGAAGGATTAAAAATTCTTGTTAATCCAGTTAATCCTGTCTTTTTCCTGCCCATGCTCGACATCCGCCTCATCCGCGAACAGCCCGACTTAGTGAAAAGCCGGCTCGCCACCCGCGGCGGCGACGACGGGCGGAAGATCGACGAGGTCCTGGCGGTCGATGCGGAACGGCGCAAGCTCGAGACGGCGCTGCAGCAATCTAACGCCGACCGGAAACGCTTGAGCAAAGAGATCGGCGGCGCGCGCAGCCGGGGCGAAGCTTCCGCCGAACTGGAGGAGCGCGTCCGGCAGATTAGCGAGGAAAGCGCGGAGCTGGTCAGGCAGGCCGGAGTCGCGGAAGAGCGCCAGCGCGAACTGCTCCTCAATATTCCGAACCTGCCGCATGCCGAGGCCCCGGTCGGCACGACGGCGGCGGACAACCCGGTCATCCGCAGCTGGGGTGAGAAACCCGCATTCGATTTTCCCGTGCAGGACCACGTCGCGCTCGGGACGAAGCTGAAGCTGTTCGACGCGGAGCGCGCGACCAAGCTTAGCGGGAGCGGTTTTATCTGTTTCACCGGCGCGGGTGCGCGGCTGGAGCGAGCCCTGATTCAGTTCATGCTCGACCTGCACACGCGCGAGCATGGTTACCTCGAAGTGAGTCCGCCCTTTCTCGTGCGGCGCGATTGCATGGTCGGCACAACGCAGCTGCCGAAATTCGAGGAGGACATGTATGGGCTCGAGGAGGGCGCGATGTTTTTGGCGCCCACCGCGGAGGTGCCGGTAACCAATCTCCATCGGGAAGAGATCCTGCCGGCGGCGGAGCTGCCGAAGAAATTCACCGCCTACACCCCCTGCTTCCGGCGCGAAGCCGGCTCGGCCGGGCGCGAGACGCGCGGCATCATCCGCGTGCACCAGTTCGACAAGGTCGAACTGGTGAAAATCACCGCGCCGGAAAATTCCTACGCCGAACACGACGCGCTCACGGCCGACGCCGAGCGTGTTTTGCAATTGTTAGGCTTGCACTACCGCGTGATCGAGCTTTGCACGGGCGATCTCGGGTTCGGATCGGCCAAGACGTACGACCTCGAGGTCTGGTCCCCCGGCCAGCAGGCGTTTCTGGAAGTCTCGAGCTGCTCGAATTTCGAAGATTTCCAGGCACGCCGGATGAATCTGCGCTTCAAAGGCGCCGACGGGAAAAACCGTTTCTGCCACACGCTTAACGGTTCGGGCACGGCTTTGCCGCGCCTCTTCGCCGCGCTCATTGAAAGCAATCAGCAGCGGGATGGATCGGTTCGCATCCCGGAGCAGTTGCAAAGGCACTTCGGCGCCGCTGAAATCCGTTAGGCAGAGGGCGGCTCATCCGGAAAGAGATCAAGCTGTCCGCGCTCTTTAGACGGGGCGTTCTCGTCCTCGCCCGGGAGGAGCAGTGCAAAGCCAAGGCGCCGTGCCAAACGCTGGCAGGTCTCGGGGGAGAAGCCTTCGTAATGGTTGTTCGCAAAAGTCCAGACGCTGCGGACTTCGTCGAGATGCCGCTGGATGCGCAGCGCCCAGCTGTCGAGGGCCGCTTCCCGTTTCCAAAGGAGCTTACCGTAGCGATGGATTCGCTGGCCCTCGCGGTCATACTTCGTCAGGCTGTCGCCCAGCAGGCGCAGATAGAGGAAGTCAGTCGTGATCGGCTGGAATTCGAAGGGTGCCTGGTTGCGTTCGTTGAGCGGGCTCAAATCGGACCAGACCCAGCAGACACGATGTTTCTGGAGCAGACGGATGAATTGCGGACGATGCCAGCCGCCGTGCCGGAACTCGATCGCGAAACGATAATCCGAGGGCAATTGCATAACGAAATCGCGCAAACCGGTCTTCTCCTCCTTCGGGCCGTAAGAAGGCGGGAGCTGGATGAGCACGACGCGCAACTTCGGCGCGAGCGGCTCGATCGCGTGCAGGAAAGCGGTGAGCTCGGTGCGACAATCGCGCAGCCGCCGCTGGTGGGTGATCTCGCGCGGCAACTTGGCTGCGAAGCGAAAGTGCGGCGGTGTCATCTCGACCCAGCGCTGGGCGATCGCCTCGGCCGGCGCGCTGTAAAAGGTCGAGTCGATCTCGACCGCGGGAAAATGTCGCGCGTAGAATTCGAGCCAGCGATTCGACGGCCAGTCGCCCGGGTAAAGCGCTCCGCGCCATTCGTCGAAACTCCAGGCACAGGTGCCGATGCGAATTTTCTGCTGCTCGATCAGGTTCAAAGTGTGAGCCGAAGGACCAGCGGCGCTTGCCCGGTCGTTCGCGTCTCGTTAAGCGTATCGAATCGCACCACTCGGTCGCGCTCTTTCTCCCACGTTTTCGTCCACTCCGGCCAGGCGCTCAGCTTGACGGGCTGGGCATCGTTCATTACCCTGCGAATTCCCAATGAGCTATCGCTTTCGCTTCCTGCTTCTCTTCGTCGCCGCCTGTTTGGCGTTCCCTGAGCGAAGCCCTGCACCGGTCGTTTTTCGCCCGAGCGAAAAGGTGAAGTATC
This sequence comes from Spartobacteria bacterium, assembly GCA_039933235.1. GTDB lineage: Bacteria > Verrucomicrobiota > Verrucomicrobiia > Chthoniobacterales > UBA10450 > Palsa-1392. The sequence goes on from JBDTOL010000106.1 coordinate 4,241, forward strand.
GCGCGCCCGGTGAAGAGGAAATCATCGGCAACGCCACCGAACTTTTTAATCAGGCGGAGGCGGCGGAAAAGGGTGGCGACCGCGGACGAGCGATTAAGATTTACAAGCGGCTCGTGAAAAAATATCCGCGCTCGAACGTGGCGCCAGAGGCCACTTTCCGGGCCGCCAAGCTGACCGAACAGGAGGGCAATCTCTTGAAAGCCGCTGCGACCTACCGCGCACTGACGGAGGCCTACCCGCAGACCGCTCATTTTCAGGAAGCGATCGAGTCGCAATTTCGGATCGGGGAAGTGTTGTTGAACGGGAAGAAGAAAAAAATCCTCGGGGTTCCAGTCGGCTCCTACCTCGACCAGGCAATAGAAATCTTTGCCGGGATCGTGCGGAGCGCGCCCTACGGCCGTTATACCGCCCGGGCTCAGTTTGATATCGGCCGGGCGCGTGAGAAACAGGGCTCACCCGACCTCGCGATCGATGCCTACCAATCGGTTGTGGAAAAATTCCCGAACGATCCGCTCGCCGTCGAGGCCCAATACCAGATCGGATATATCTGGTTCGCCGCGACCAAGGCGGGCACCTACGATCCGACTGCCGCCGATAACGCGCGCATTGCTTTCCAGGATTTCCTCTTCCGGTATCCAAAGAGCGAGAAAGCGGCGCAGGCCCGGCAAAACCTGCAACAGCTGGATCGCCGGCTGACGAAGGGCTCGTTCGAGATCGCGAAATATTACGACAAGGCAAAAAACTACCGCGCCGCCGTCCTCTATTATAACGAGGTTATCCGGCAACAGCCCGGCTCTCCGGAGAGCGCCATCGCCAAAACACGCATCGAGCAACTGCGTTCCAAGGTGGGCGACGCCGCCTTGCAATCCGCGGCCGAAATTGCTGAGCGCCGGGCGAAAAGCGGCACCACCAAGACGGTCGCGAAGACCTCGCCCTCGACCGGCGCGCCTCCGCGTGAGGAACGGGCCCCGCTCCCCCCGGAGATGCGCGGTAATCCTAACGATATCGCCCCGCTGCCGCCCCCGGCCGATGGGGACTCGCTCCCGCCACCCGCGGAGACGGATGGCAGCACGGCGCCCGACACCGCGGTCTCGCCGGAACCGTCCCCGACACCAGAGGCCACCGCCACCCCGTAGTGGTGAAAAAGCTCCTCGGCGCCGCCCTGCTCGTTTTGTCGTTAGGCGGATGCGCCGGCTACCACGTCGGGCCGATCCAGCCCTATTACCTGCGCGATGTGCATAGCATTGCGGTGCCCACTTTCGAAAACAAGACGCTGGTGCCACGCATTGCCGTGCTGATCACCGACACCGTGATCAAACAATTCCAGCAGGATGGCACCTATCGGATCAAGGGAGACGACGAAGCCGATGCGATCCTGAAAGGTGAGATCACCCGCATCACCCGCGCCCCGGCGCGCTCGGTGCGGGGAAATGTGCTGGCCACGACCGAGTTCAACCTGGCTTTGCGCGTGCGCTATTCGCTCGTCGACCGCAGCGGCAAGGTCCTGGCCCCACCGATTGAGGTCGTCGGCACGACTAGTTTCTTCGTGGGCCCCGACATTACCTCCGATGAAGCCCAGGCCTTGCCGCTCGCGGCGGAGGAGTTGGCGATCCGGGTTGTCAGCCAGCTAAGCGAAGGCTGGTAAAGATGAAGGGCGAAAAGCAACTCTGGCGGATCCTGCAGGATAAGCTGGAGATGCTGCGCGCCGGCGAGCGCTTCCCCGAGGCGCTGCGCGTAGCGGAGACGGCGATTGAGCTGGCTCAGCGTACATTTGCGGAGGACGATCCCTCACTCGCCCAAAGCTACGAGCGGCTGGGACAGATTCACGACCTGCTCGGCCACGCCTTCGACGCCAAGCATTGTTTTACGCAAGCACTGAGCGTGATCGAAAAGGCGGAGCCGATCGACGAGCGCGCCATCTTTCGGCTTTCGCGCCGCCTCGGTTATCTCTGCGACATCGACGAGCGGGAAGAGGAAGCCATTATCCACTACGAACGCGCGATCGAGGCCGGGAGGCAGCTGGCGAACGTGCCCCACTCGGAGCTGGGCACGATGCTCAATAACGTTGCCCTCATCTATCGCCGGATCGGCCGGCAAGCCGAGGCCGAGCCCTGCTACCTGCGCGCGCTCGAGCTCTACGAAGAGCAGCTTGGTCTCGAGCATCCGGACGTGGCCGCGGTCCTGAATAATCTTGGCGTCTTCTACACCAGCGACGGCCGCCTCGAGGAGGCGGAACAGGCGCACGAACGGGCTCTGGCGATTCGTCGCCGGGCGAATCCCAACGGGCGATCCGACATCGCGCAATCTCACAGTAACCTCGCAGTCGTTTATCATTCACGCGGCGAGTTCGACCGCGCCGGCGAGCTCTATCGCGAATCGCTCCGGGGCTGGGAGAATCTGGAGAAACCGCCGGAAGACTACGAAATCGTGGCCTCGAACTACGCCGACCTCCTGCGCTCGCTCGGCAAAAAGCGCAAGGCCGCCACGATCGAGTCGCGCGCCCGCAAACGGCGCGCGCTCTAGCCTATTCCTTTTAGTGGCGGGCGGTCAGCCGCCGGGAAAGGCGCTTGCGGTCGGCCCCGGCTCGCGCAACTTACAGGCCGCTCGGCGCAGCGCTCACGTGGCGGAATGGCAGACGCGTACGGCTC
>JBDTOL010000107.1:0-19023 GCA_039933235.1 Spartobacteria bacterium
CGTCGTCCATGATGTCGTCGTGCACGAGGGTGGCGAGATGGATCAATTCCACGATCACCGCGAGATCGACGTGGCCCGAGACGAGCGTCCCGGTCGCACCGCCGCTCAGGAGCGCGACGAGCGGGCGCAGGCGTTTGCCGCCGCCGCCGATCGCATAGGCGACGTAGCCCTCGATTGCCGGGTCGAATTCCGCCGTTTGCGCCGCGATCCGGCGATCGACTTCTTCGAGCTGACTTTGCACCGGCTCAAAGACGCGACTCAGCGGTCCCGCCACGCCATTGGCGGCGGCGGCTGGGTTCGCGGAAATTTTCACAAGCGCAGGATAGAAGGTCGGCTTTTAAAGTCAAAGCTACAGGCGGCGCATTAGCACCGGTGCAGCCATGTCGCGGTGGCGTATTTCTCACTGACGAGGGTGGTGGCACGTTCTATTACGGGCGCCGGCAGCTTGCCCCACTCGACGTTCCCTGCCAGCCCGGAGGCAAATCTCTCGCGGAAACGCTCCGACAGGTGAGGAACCTGGATGCTGCCCTGGTGGAGAAATCCGCGACGAGTCCGGCGCTGCGCTGCACCCGCGACTTTGCGGCCATCGAGCAGGAGATCGAATCGAACCGGATTGGCGAAACAGGCATCGGAGATCCTGGGCGCGCCGACCGCGGCAAGTCGCGTCTCACATCCCTCGGCCAGCAACGCCAGCCGAATCGCCTCGTGCAGCGCGGCATAGATCGCCGGCGGGCCCAGCCGTGATGCGGGATCGCCCGCCGGAGTCATCAGCGAGTAGGTGAGGTCGTCGCCGTGCAGGACGATTCCGCCGCCGGTCCACCGCCTCACGATGTCGCGCCGGGCCGCTTCCGCGGCGACATCGGCGAATCTTCCAAAGTAGCCGAAGGAAAGGGAAGGCCGGGCCCAGCCGTAGAACCTCAGGACCGGCTCGGCGGCAGCGTTTTCTAGCAGCGATTCATCGATCGCCATGTTTAGCGCCGCCCCCGCCGTGTCGCCTGTGTCGTGGACGACCAGCCGCTCAAACAACATCAGCCACGATCTTCTCAAGTGCTGCGCAGGGATCGGGCGCGGCCGTGATCGGACGGCCGATGACCAAAAAATCCGCGCCGGCCCGTAGCGCTTGCGCCGGGGTCAGCGAGCGTTTCTGATCATTCGCCGCCGCGCCCGCGGGGCGAATGCCAGGGGTTACGATCTTGAGCGCCCCACCGTGCGCGCGCCGGAGCGCGGCCACTTCCCGTGGGCTCGCCACCACGCCTCCGATCCCACTCGCCGCTCCGAGCTGGGCGAGGCGCATCACCTGTTCTTCCATGGACGAGGAGACGCCGGTCTCGCGCAACGTCCCTTCGTCGGAGCTGGTCAGGACGGTGACTCCAAGGAGCAACATCTCCGAGGGTGCGGCACATACCGCGGCCTCGATCATGGCGCGTCCTCCGCCGAGGTGGATCGTGAGCATTTCCGCGCCTAACGAACTGGCGCTCTCCACGGCACGAGCGGCGGTGTTCGGGATGTCGTGCAACTTGAGGTCGAGAAAGACGCGCCCGCCGAGGTCGCGCACCGCGCTCACGATCCCGGGGCCGGCCGCGATGAAAAGCTGGAGACCGATCTTGAAAAGGCCGGGATGAGGCGAGAGCGTGCGCACGAGATCGAGGGCGGCGTCGGCCGCCGGCAGGTCGAGCGCGACGATGATGCGTTCGGACGGTTTCATTTCAGCGGCTTGCCAGTTCATGCGGTTCCCCACAGGGTGGCGGAAACCTATGCAGCTTTTCGCGCCCGCGAAGATCAATTTATCCTTCAAGATTCTGCGCCGGCGCGACGACGGGTTCCACGAGATCGAAACGTTGATGGCCCCGATCTCGCTGGCCGATGAGCTGACGCTCGAGCCTAACGAGTCGGGTCTGGAGTTTTCTTCCGATGATTCGACCTTGCCAGCGGGCGAGGAGAATCTGGTTGTGCGGGCAGCGCGGGCTTTTTTTGCCGAGACCGGGCAGGAGCCGGGAGTGCGTATCGCGCTGCGCAAAAGAATTCCCCACGGGGCCGGCCTCGGCGGCGGCAGCAGTGACGCGGCGAGCACGCTGCTCGGATTAAACCGGCTTACGGGCGAGCCTCTGCGGCCGGATCGCCTGACGAATCTTGCAGCAGGGATCGGTTCGGACGTTCCTTTTTTTCTGGGCGAAGGCGTAGCGTGGTGCCGCGGGCGAGGGGAAATCATGGAGCCGGTGGAAGCTCCGCTGCCGCGGTTATCGTTGCTCCTGCTTAAACCGGAGTTTGGTGTGCCGACTCCGTGGGCGTATCGGCAGTGGCGCGATTCGCAGGAGCTGCCGGGGGTGGATTACGGGGCGCAAAAGTTGGGAGATCTCGAGCTGTGGAACGATCTCGAACGGCCGGTTTTCGAGAAACACATTTTTCTCGCCCGGATGAAAGGATGGTTGCGCGAACAGCCCGAGGTTGCGGCGGCGCTGATGTCGGGATCCGGTTCTACCATGTTTGCCGTCTTGCGCGGGGGCGGAGGGGCCGCCGAGCTCTCCACGCGCGCACGGGAGGAACTTGACCCGCGGCTCTGGACGTATGCGTGCGAACTTCTGCGGCCCGCCACATGACAAGTCTAGATGCAGTCGTTAGGCCAACAATCGATCGAGCTGATCGACGCAGATCTGCGACCACGTCTCCAAACTTTCGCGACGGTCCTCCAGCTCGGCCTTGGTCAGGAACGCGAGGTTGGTGATCATCGCTTCGCGCTTTTGCACCTTCTCTTCCTCGAGCCGAAAAACGTGGACGACGCCGAGATGGACGCGGCCCACCTCGGTTGTGTCATCGTTCAACAGCGCCACGATGCGATCTCGAAAGGGGCTGGAAATTTCCACCTCTTCATTCACCTCGCGCTCCACTCCCGCGCGGTAAGCCTGCTCGTCCCAGGCGAAGAGTGATTCGTCTTCGTCGTTCATGTGGCCACCGATCCCGATCGAGCCCTTTGCGACGAGACGTTGCTCACCCGCTTTTTTGCCGCGCACGTAATGAAGCACGCGGTCGCCGCAGGCCAGGATGGCGTAGGGGATGATCTGTTTGTGCGACGGGTCGTTCTCGGCGGCAGCGCGGGAAAGAAAATGATTGTTCCCGCGCGCCAGCATGGTGTCGAGGTAGCGCTGCGGCTCGAAAATCAGCCCGTGAAAGCTGCCCAGCCGGTCGAGCAGCTCGCGTTTGACGACAAGCACATTCTCGTTAGGCGCACTCATTCCCGAAAGGCTCTCTTAGAACGAGAAGGTCACCCCGATCTGCGGTCCGATCAGGTTCAAGCTCGGGTTGGGATCGGTCTGGCCGCCGTTGGAAAGGTGTTGATAGATCGCCCCGACGTTCACTTTCCAATGTTCATTGACCAGGTAATCGACGCCCGCCTGGGTCAGGATGTTGAAGGTAAAATCCTGGCCTTGTCCCTGGCGAAAGGCGTCGGTGCTATCGATAAATCCCGCACCCACTCCGCCCGAAGCATAGGGTTGCAAACGCCAACCCGGCCTGACGAAGACGTGTCGGAAACCGACCGAGATTCCGAAGTAGCGATTCTCCGGACCGCGAAAGATCGGCTCGGCCATGCCGAGCAGGTAAAATTGGTTATAGCCCCGAAAGATACTCTGATCGTCGCGGTTGACGCCCCAGCGCAGGCGCCCGGTGAAGAATTGCGCGCCGATCTCGTAGTTGTTGGGGTTGCCAATGAAACTCAGGAGGTATGCCGTTTCGGTCGCAAATTCCCACTGGGGCGGATCGAAATCCTCCGGAGCGAGCGGGGTTCTCTCCGGCGTTGGGGGAGCGACTTCGCCGGCCCGCGCAATTCCACCGCAAAGAAGGGCGATGCCACAAAAAATCGAGAGGGAGCGTGGCGGCAGGTTCATGAAGGGCGGAAGCATATTTCGAGTTCCCCTAATTGCAATACAGCCATGCCGTCGCATGCTGCCGCATGAACAAAGTTGCCGCCGTTGTTTGCGTTGCGCTGATTGGCGCGCCGCTCCTTTCTCTTTCGGCCGCAGAAGATACCGAGAGCGCGGCGCAGTTGGCCGACGCGGTCTGGAAAGCGAGCGGCGGGGAAGCCTGGCCCAAGGTGAAGACGATCGACTTCACTTTCGCGGTGGAGAAGGGCGGGAAGGAACTGGTCGCGGCCGAGCACCATTGGGATGTCGCGGCGCAGATCGACCATGTGAAGTGGCAAGGAAAGGACGTGAAGGTGAACCTCGCCAATCCCGCTACGACTGACGAAGAGAAAGCGGCCTACGCGCGCTGGGTCAACGACTCCTATTGGCTGCTCGCGCCCCTCAAGCTCAAGGACCCGGGCGTCAACCTGACCGACGAAGGGAAGAAGACGATGGATGGCGGGGAACGGGTAGTATTGCGGGTGAGTTTCGGGAAAGTCGGTCTCACGCCTAACGACCAATATCGCCTCTACATCGATCCGAAGACCAAGCTCATCTCCTCCTGGGATTACATGCCGGAGCCGGGCAAATCGACCAACGCTACCTGGTCCGATTATCAAAAGTCTGGCGGACTGACTCTCGCGACCGACCATCGAACGGAGGGTGGCGTGCGAATTCGCATTGTCGGATTAAAGGTCACGACAGAGTAATAGCGGCCGCCGCGAGCTCTCCCGGGATTAGCGCTCGGCGGTGGTTAGCTTCCACGCGACGAGATCTTCCGGCAGCCCGATTTGCCAGTCGAACTCGTCCCCAAACCGAAGACGTGCGGAATGGAGCGCGTGCCGGGGATGCAAAAGCTGGCGCGCCAGTTCATCCGTCCAGCCGGTCTCGATGAAGCGAAGATAAAGCTGCTCGTTAGGCCCATAGATCTTGTCGCCGATGACAGGATGCCCAAGATGAGCCAGGTGGACACGGATCTGGTGCGTGCGGCCAGTGCGCGGGATCGCGCGCAGAACTGCGCAGCGTTCACCTGCCCTGACGAATCGCTCTTCCACGCGGAACTCCGTCAAGGCCGGAGCGCCCTGCGGGTGGATCGTTTGTTTCAGCCAGATGGCCGACGGCCCGTGCTCGCCCTGCCGGGCGAGCGGGGCATCGACGGTCGTCGCCTCCCACCCCGGCCAGCCCTGCACGAGCGCAAGGTATTCCTTCTTCACCTGGTGACGTTCCATCGCGAGGCCGAAACGCCGCGCCGTGACGGCGTTCTTCGCGATCAGAACAAGGCCGCTCGTTTCGCGATCGAGCCGGTTCACGATCGAGACCTGGCCGCCATTGACCACCTCGAAGGCGAGCAGTTCGCGCAGGGCAGCCCAAAGCGTGGGTGTTCCATCGGGCTTGCTCGGATGAATCAGGAGGAAGGGCGGCTTGTCGACCACGAGGTAATCCGCCGTTTCCGCGACGACGCGAAATTTCGGCGGCGTCCTTGCGCGGCTGGGAGCCGTAGGTAGATGAGCGAACGCCGGCATGATTACTCTGCAAAACGTTAGTCGCTATTACGCCGCGGGCGAACGCTCGGTGCACGCGCTTGAAGACGTCTCGCTCCAGATCGACCAGCACGAGTTCGTCGCGGTGGTGGGACCGAGCGGCTGCGGCAAGAGCACTCTGATGCACCTGATCGCCGGGCTCGACCGCCCGAGTGCAGGCGAAATTGTGGTCGACGGTCTCAGCCTGACGAAGGCCGACGATGTCCAGCTGACCGCATTCCGGCGGCGCCAGCTCGGCCTCGTTTTCCAGTTCTTCAACCTGCTCCCGACGATGAACGCGTTGGAAAACGTGAGCCTGCCTCTGCTCCTGCAGGGTGTAGGATTGGAGGAGTCGGAAAACCGCGCACGGGAACTCCTCGAGGTCGTCGGTCTGACCGACCGGTCGACACACTTCGTGCATCAACTCAGCGGCGGTGAGCAGCAGCGTACTGCGGTTGCCCGCGCCCTCGTCCATCGCCCATCGCTCCTCATTGCCGACGAGCCGACCGGGAACCTCGATTCCGCTTCGGCCGAGCGCGTCCTCGCGCTCCTCCGGCAGATTGCCGGCGCAAAGATGACGACTCTCATTCTGGTGACACACAGCGCGGATGTGTCCGCTGCAGCGTCACGCAGGATCGAGCTGCGGGATGGACGAATCGTGGGCGATGATGCGGCCGAAGTTTCCTCACCGCAGCCAAACGATCTCGCGACCTGACGAACACAATATGCCGATCTACCAACTCGAACGCCGCCAGGTTGTCCCGCTTTCCCTGCCGGAGTGCTGGCGCTTTTTTTCCGATCCGAGAAATCTTCAAAAGATTACGCCGCCGTCGATGAACTTCAGGATCAAGAGCGCGCTACCGGAGGAAGTGCGCCCCGGGCTCATGATCGAGTATACGGTTACGCCATTGTTAGGCATCCCGCTCACCTGGCTGACCGAGATTGTCCAGGTGGATGCGCCCCACCGCTTCATCGATGAGCAGCGGGTCGGGCCTTACCGCATCTGGCATCACGAACATTCTTTTCGCGCACTGCCCGGGGGCGGAACGGAAGTGCACGATCTGGTCACTTACGTGCCGCCCTTCGGGCCGCTCGGCGCGCTCCTCAATCGGCTCGTCATTGCGCCGCAGCTGGAGCGCATTTTCGATTACCGGCGGGAACACCTGCCGCAGGCGCCGGGCGAACCGATAGCTTGACCCCGCCGACAAAACCGCTTTACCTAACGTTTTACCAACGCCGGAAAGGAAGCGCCTTTTGGAACTAAAAGACATCAAAGCCATCATCGATCTGATGAAGAAGAACGACCTCTCGGTTTTCGAGATGGAGAAGGACGGTTTCCGCCTGAAGCTGCAGAAAGGGGCGGGAGAACAGACTGTTTTTGCGCCACCGCCCATGCCGTCCGCGACGGCCGCATCGCCCGGCGGAGGAGGCCCCGCCACAGCGGGCGGCGCCGCGCCCGGCGCCAGCGCACCAGCCGTGAGCGATGCGAGCAAGGAGATTACCTCGCCCATGGTTGGGACGTTTTATCGCGCGGCATCGCCGGAGTCGCCGCCCTTCGCCGACGTCGGCCAGCAGGTGAACGAGGATTCTGTGGTCTGCATCATCGAGGCGATGAAAGTGATGAACGAAATCAAGGCCGAGGTGAGCGGGGTGATCGCCGAGGTGGTCGCGGAAAACGGCAAGCCGGTCCAGTTTGGCCAGGCGCTCTTCAAAGTTCGTTAGGCTGACGCGCTATCACATCCCGAGCAGAGCGAGGGACCTCGAATTTGGAATTTGTTTTTCTGAGAATCCGCGGCGTCGAAGCGACCGAAGAGGTGGCTGGCGCAAAGCAGCTGGCTCAGTTCGTTCTCGTTAGGCATGTTTGAAAAAATCCTCATCGCCAACCGCGGAGAGATCGCCCTCCGCGTCATCCGCGCCTGCAAGGAGCTCGGGATCCGGACCCTCGCGGTTTATTCCGAAGCCGATGTCGATTCGCTCCACGTGCAATTGGCCGACGAATCGATCTGCATTGGCTCGCCGCCCAGCTCCGATAGCTACCTGAAGATCGACCGCATCATGAGCGCGGCCGAGGTGGGCGACGTCGATGCGATTCATCCCGGCTACGGGTTCCTGGCGGAGAACGCGCATTTCGCCGAGGTCTGCGAGAGCTGCAAGATCAAGTTCATCGGGCCGAGCCCCGACGCGATGCGGGCGATGGGTGACAAGAATTCCGCCCGCGCCGCGGCCCGCAAAGCCGGCGTGCCGGTGACCCCGGGGAGCGACGGAATTGTCGAGACGGAAGCCGAGGCGGTCAAGGTGGCGAAGAAGATCGGGTATCCGGTCATGATCAAGGCCGTCTCCGGCGGGGGCGGTCGCGGGATGCGCGCCGCGCATAACGAGCCGAGTCTCATTCAAGGTTTTCATGGTGCGCGGATGGAGGCGGAGAGCGCGTTTGGCAACGCCGAGGTTTACATCGAGAAGCTGATCATCAACCCGCGCCACATCGAGTTTCAGATCGTGGCCGACAGCCATGGGCACACGGTCCACCTGGGCGAGCGCGATTGCTCGATTCAGCGCCGGAACCAGAAGGTGATCGAGGAATGCCCCTCGCCCCTCCTGACGCCGGCGCTACGCAAGCGGATGGGGCACGCCGCGGTGAAGCTGGCCGAATCCGTCGGCTACGTGAACGCGGGCACGATGGAGTTCCTCGTCGATCAGCAGGGGAACTATTATTTCATCGAGATGAACACCCGGATCCAGGTCGAGCATACGATCACGGAAGAAGTTTACGGGTGCGACCTGGTGAAGGAGCAAATTCACATCGCGGCGGGCGACGAGCTTTCGCCGCACGTGGCCCGGCCGCTCGCCCGTTCCCACGCCATCCAGTGCCGGATCAACGCGGAAGATCCCGCGCGCAATTTCCAGCCCTCGGCCGGGCGGATCACTTTCTACTACGCGCCGGGCGGGCGCGGGATACGGATCGATTCGCACGCCTACACCGGCTACACCGTCCCGCCTAACTACGACTCGATGATCGCGAAATTGATCGCGGTCGGCGCGACGCGCGAGTCGGCCATCGCGCGGATGCGGCGGGCGCTCGGCGAATATCTGATCACCGGGATCAAGACAACGATTCCGTTCCACAACGCGATCATGCGCAACGCGGATTTCCGGAACGGCCATTACGACACTGGCTTTGTCGATCGGATGATGAACTCCGAAGCCTTTGAACTGCGGCCCTCCAACGGACGCCTGACCGATTGAGTGCGGTTTCTGCGCTCGGCAGCGCGCGGCTTTACGCCATTCTCGATCTCGGCTACGTCGCCCCCGAGAAAGCGGAAGCGGCGGTGCGCGATTTGATCCGCGGCGGAGCCGATCTCATCCAGTTGCGCGGAAAAAACGTCTCGCTCGAGGAGCTCATTCGCCTCGGCACGCGGTTGCATCGCCTAACAAGCAAGGCGGACGTGCCCCTCATCATCAACGATCATCCGGAAGTGGCCCGGGAAGTGTCGGCCGAGGGGCTGCATCTGGGCCAGGACGACAGCGCCATCGCGGCGGCGCGGCAGGTGGTGCGCCGCGGCTGCCTGATCGGCAAATCGACCCACAGCCTCGACCAGGCGACCGCTGCGGCGGCCGAAGGAGCCGATTATATCGGGTTCGGTCCGCTTTTCGCCACACCGACCAAGCCGGATTATCAACCGGTTGGAACCGAGGAGATCCGCCGGGTGCATCAGCTGGTCGCGCTGCCGATTTTTTGTATTGGTGGAATCAAGGCGGACAACCTGCCGGCGGTTTTAGCCGCTGGCGCAAAACGGGTCGTGATTGTATCTGGCCTGTTACAGAGCCCCGACATCGCCGTTGCCACCCGCAACGCGAAGCGGCTGCTCGGGCACGCTGAAGTTTAGAATTCGAAAGCAAAAATCATGTCTGTTCTTGTCGTTGGATCCATCGCGCTCGATACCGTGAAAACCCCGGTGGAGGAGCACGCCGACCAGCTTGGCGGCTCAGCTTCCTATGCCGCGGTGGGCGCCAGTTTTTTTGCCCCGGTCAAACTGGTCGGCGTGGTGGGCGACGATTTTCCGAAGTCCGAGTTCGAGTTCTGGAAATCGCGCGGCATCGACGCCGCGGGAGTGCAGCGGGTGGCGGGGAAAACCTTCCGCTGGTCGGGTGAATATTCGTGGGATCTCAACAATCGCGAGACGAGATCGGTCGCGCTCAATGTCTTCGAGAAATTCAAACCGGAGCTGCCGGAAAATTTTCGGGACACCCAGTTCGTGCTCCTGGCCAACATTGCGCCGTCGCTCCAGGCGCACGTGCTCGATCAGGTGCGCTGGCCGCGCTTTGTCATCGCGGACACGATGGATCTTTGGATTGAGACGACGAGGAAAGATCTCGACGCCCTCCTGCCGCGGGTCGATCTGCTCATTCTGAACGACAGCGAAGCCCGCCAGATGACAGGCGACACTAGCCTGATCCGGGCCGGGCGCGCCATCCGCCGGATGGGCCCGCGGTATGTGGCGGTTAAAAAGGGCGAGCACGGCGCGCTGCTCTTTGGGCCGGACGACTTTTTCAGCTGCGGGGCATATCCGCTGGAGGATATTCACGATCCGACCGGGGCGGGGGATACCTTCGCGGGCGGGCTGGCGGGTTACCTGGCGGGTCAAAACGAGGGTGCCGTTGATTTTCAGCAACTGCGGCGCGCGGTGATTTTCGGCAGCGTGCTGGCGAGCTTCAACGTGGAAGCCTTTAGTCTCGAGCGCCTGCGCACCCTGACGAGCGAGGAGATCGACGAACGTTACGAGATGTTTCGGCTGATGAGCCAGTTCGAAGTGTTGGATTAGGAGCCTGGACTCGCGCGGGCTCGGGGCGATCTTCGCCGGTTCGGCCGCGAAGGCGTTTTCTCATTCCCGTTTGCCTTTCGTAGTGGTCCGCTCCTATTGAAATCTGATGGGAACTCTGCAACTCGGTGTGAACGTCGATCATATCGCCACCCTGCGGCAGGCGCGGTATGCGACGACGCCTGATTCGAAGAACGCGGAGCCGGATCCGGTCGTGGCCGCGAGTCTCTGCGAGCGGGCCGGCGCGAGCGGGATCACCGCGCATCTGCGCGCCGATCGCCGGCATATGCAGGACCGCGATCTCGAGCGGCTGCGGGCCAACATCATGACCAAGCTCAATCTCGAGATGGGAAACACCTCCGAGATCATCGATTTCGCTCTGCGCCTGCAGCCCGATGAGGTTTGTCTCGTCCCGGAGAAACGGCAGGAGATCACGACCGAGGGCGGTCTTGATCTTGTCCGGCACGAACGCGAGCTGGGACCGACAATAAAGCGCCTGCACGCGGCCGGGATCCGCGTCAGTTTGTTCATCGATCCCGCGCCGGAACAGGTCGACGTCGCGGTGCGACTGGAAACCGACATGGTGGAATTGCACACCGGCGCGCTGGCCAACGCTTTCACCGAGAAAGTCGAGCAACAGGAATTGGAGCGCCTGCGCGAAGCGGCGCTGCGGGCCTCGAATTTCGGCCTGCAGGTGAACGCCGGTCACGGCATAAATTACCGTAATATTGCCCTAATCCACCAGATCCCGCGCCTGACTGAGCTCAACATCGGCCACTCGATCGTCGCCCGGGCTCTCTTCCTGGGGATTGAGACGGCGGTGAGCGAAATGCTGGCGTTGATACAAGAATATCGCGGATGAGAATCATTGGCATCGGCATCGACCTGGTCGATTGCGACCGGATCCAAAGTTCAATCGAGCGATTCGGCGATCGCTTTCTCCAGCGGGTCTTCACGGAGGGGGAGATCGCTTATTCCAACTCGATGAAGTTTCCCGCGCGCCATTTTGCGGCGCGTTTCGCAGCCAAGGAGGCGCTCTCCAAAGCGTTCGGCACCGGGATCGGCAAATCGATGGGTTGGCGCGACCTCGATGTGCAGAAGAAGGAGAGCGGCGAGCCGTTCGTGGTCCTGAGTGGCGGCGCGGAGAAGATGGCGAACGAACGGGAAGTGGGCCGGATCTGGATCAGCCTGAGCCATACCGACAAAAGCGGCATGGCCACGATCATTCTCGAAGGGCACGACCGGTGACGGCAGGTCGGGAAAAGGGGCTTCGGCTCTTCTGCCTAACGATTGCGATCTGCTGCCTCCTCGCGCCGCAGATCGCGCTCGGTTAGGCTACGTCCGCCCCGAACCCAACTTCGGCCCAGGAGTCGGCGGAGGAGCTCTCGGCCCAGCGTGCGGCGCGGCGGAGCGGAGCAAGATGTATCGCGCCGGACTCGCCTACAGCGGGTGGTTGGATCATCGGGCGGAGGCGAGTGGAAGCGAGTTTCTGCAGCAACGCGTTTTCGATCGCGTGACGCGGCTGTTGGCGTGTCTCGGCTCTCTTGCTGTGATCGCAGCCTTAAGTGGCTGGATCCTTTGGTTCGTGCGGATGCGAGTCGGCGCGATCGAGTCACAGGAGCACCAATCCTGGCTCGCCCTTGCCGCGGCGGCGATTCGGAAGCCGCTTGCCCTGCTCATCTGGGTGATCGGTGGTTTCCTTGCCTTTATGCCGATCATCTCGGGCATCTCCTCCCGCGGCGACCGTCTTTTCCTGGCCAATCTGCTCACTGCGCTGCTCTATGCCGGGCGAGTCATTGCGGTGCTCTGGCTGATTTTCCAGGGTATTCGCGCGCTCGAGAAACGGTTGCGCCATTGGGCACAGAAAACGGGCAGCGTGCTGAACAATGTGATCGTCCCAGTCGTCGGGCAGACCTTGCGCCTGGCCGTCCCGCTCCTCGCCGTCATCCTTCTCCTGCCGCGAGAAGACCTAACGAGCGCTTTGCCTAACGAAGCGCCGCAATCGCTGCACCACCGCCCAGTCTACCTCTTGCCTCGGCGCCGTGAAAATCGTAGAAGGTAATTATGTTTCAGAAGGATGCGATCGTGCGGCTCCTGCGCGACAACGATCCCGCGACGGTCGCATTGCTCAAGGAGCAGTTGATCGAATCCGGCAGCGAAGGCATCGCCGCTTTGCGCGACCTCCTCGCGCTGGACGACTCCGCGGTCACGGCCCACGTGCGGGAGGTTCTGGAAAAAATCGGGAGCGACGAGGCGCAGGACGAGATGTTGCTCTGCGCGCATCTCTTTCCCGAGCACGGCGACATCGAGGCGGCGTGGTGGCTGCTGACCCTCTGTTTTGAACCCGACGCGCCGGTGTCGAAGCTGCGGCGCAAACTCGATTCCTGGGGACGCCGGTTGCGCCTGCTCGTCGAGAAGACTACTTCATCCCGCGAACGGCTCCAGGCGCTCACGACTTTCATGGCGGACGACCTCGGGTTCCGCGGCAACGCGGAGGAATACTATGACCCGAAAAACTCGCTCCTGAGCGATGTGATCGAGACCCGCCGGGGCATCCCGATCTCGCTCGCGATGCTCTATGTGATTATCGGCCGGCGCGCCGACATGCACATCGATGGAATCAATCTGCCCGGCCATTTTATCGCGCGTTACGAGCGCATCCTGTTTGATCCTTTCCACCAGGGGCGGATTCTCTCGCGGCCCGATTGCGAGGCGATCCTGACCCGGCAGCGGCTCAAGACCCAGTCGAGCTATTTCGCTCCCGCCTCGCCGCGGCTGGTGCTGATGCGGATGCTCGCCAACCTGGTTTTTATCTTCGAGCGGTCCGGCGAAAGAGAGAAGCACGGCCTCGTCATGAGCTGGCTGAAGGCGCTCGATCGCGAGACGTAGTCTTTTTCCCAAGTAATGCTTCGAGCGATTCCTGGCGGGCCCGCGCGACGCGGGCCTGGGCCGCAGCGGCGCGACCGGGCCGCATAATCCGGCCCCGCCTGGGCGGCGGAATCCTGTGGCCTAACGCCTCGAGGGAATAGATCGCGGCGCCGCGCAGAGAAGCCTCTTTTTCCCGGCAAACCTCGATTCTGCGTCCGAGCGCATCGGCCAGGATTTGCAGGGCGGCGGGCGAATCGACGATGCCGCCCGCGGCGATGATTCGACGCGCGCGGCCAGTTGCTCCTTCCACTTGCTCCAGGACGGCGGCGAGGCGGAGAAACGGAGCCAGGGTAAGGGCGTGGAAAAGATCAGCGGCGGTGGTCGCCTGGGTCAGGCCCGCGATCGTCCCCTCCAGATGCTCCGGCCAGGTTGGAGCCCGCTCCTTGACCAGGAAAGGCAGAATCGTTAGGCCAGCGGAGGCCGGGCTTCGTTCCCGCAAAATCTTTTCGAGCGCGACGGCGCGCCCGGGCAGGCGAAGCTCGCGCTCCGACCAGGCGCGCAGACTGCCCGCGTTGCTGATCGCGCCGCCCAGAAGAGTGCGCTTTCCATCAATCAGAAAACGGAAAAGCCCGAAAGGAAGGCTGGTTTTGCCACGCAGAACGGTGCGGACCGCGGCACTCGTGCCAACATTGATCGCGATCGAACCGGGAGCCGTGGCCCCCGAACCAAGGTTGCCGGCGGCGCCATCGCCGAGCGCCGGGAAAACGAGCGCCCGCCTGCCCTCCACCCGCTCCTCGAGCGGGTTGAGCTGGCTTCTCGTTAGGCCAGACAGCTCGAGCAACTCGTCATCCCAATCCCGCCGGGCAAGGTCGTAGAGCCCAGTGCCACTTGCCATCGACGGACTGCAGGCGCGCACCGCGAAGAGTTTTTCAAAAACCCATTCCGCGGGGGAGACCCAGCGCGCGACGCGACGGAAAAGGCGGGGCTCCGTGCGCCGGAGCCAGCGCAATTTGGCCGGCCAAAATGAGGCGCGGAGCATGCAACCAGTCCGTTGCTGGACGGTGCGCTCATCGAGTAGCTCGCGGAGACGCATGGCGTCGCGCGCGCCGCGGGCATCGGCCCAGGTGTAGACGGGTGTGACAGGGTCTCCGCGGCGATCGAGCCCCAGCAGGCTGTGCCAGAAGCCGGAACCGCTCACCGTGAGCGTCGAGTCTTTCGTTAGGCGGGAGGTGGCGCGGAGGCAGCGCCGGGTCGCGCGCAGGAGCGCGGCGGGGTCGAGCACCGCGCCATGATCGGCCGAATGTCGGACGCGGTAATCCTGTTTAGCGGATGATCCGCGGAGGCATCGGCCGTGCGCATCGAAAAGTGCGCTCCGCACCGATGAGGTGCCAAGGTCAAGGGCAAGAACGGCCGGTGCGACGCGGGGCATAACGAATTAGCTTTAAGCCGGATTGGTTAGGATTCTTCTTGGAGAGACCGCGGCGGCCTCGCATGGTGGCGCGGCAGAATCTAAAACTTCAGAGTGAACAGTTAAAGTCTTTCGCCCGATGTACCAGAAAATTCTCGTCGCGCTGGATAACAGCAGCACGGACCGGGCGATGTTTGCCCACATCACCGAGCTGGCAAAGGTGCATCACTCCGAATTGCTTCTTTTGCATGTGTCGGATGGCTGGGCCGCGCGGAACTATAACCGCTTTCAACTAGCTGCCTCAGAGGAGATGAAAGACGATCGCGCTTATCTCGAAACGGTGGCGACGGAATTGCAGGCGCAGGGTCTTACGGTCAAGGCGCAGCTCGCGTTGGGCGACCCGGCCCGGGGCATCCTGAAAACCGCGGAGACCGAAGGCTGCGATCTGATCGCGATGACGACGCATGGTCACCGCTTTTTCAAGGATCTGCTTTACGGGAGCACGATCACGCAGGTGCGGCACCAGGCGAAAGTACCCGTTTTGCTGGTGAACGTTGCGCGATAGAACGCAATTTCGGTGCGATGATCCTTTCTCTGTCATCCCGACGGGCGTTACGCCGGATCGGGATGACAGAAATAACGTGCACCGGCCGGTTCTTGAGACGTAGTGAAAATAATGAAGACGCTGTTTTTGACTAACGAATACCCACCGCATGTCTACGGCGGGGCGGGGGTGCACGTTGATTATCTCTCGCGCGAGCTGGCCCGCCTGATGGAAGTGGAGGTGCGCTGCTTTGGCGATCAGTCTTCGTTAGGGACAAACCCGGAGGTGCACGGTTTCGCGCTCGAGACTGGTAGCTACACCTGTCCGAAACCGCTCCAGTCGGTCTTTGGGGCGGTCCAGCGCAGCCTCGATTTCAACACGACCAACATCACGGCCGACGTGGTGCATTGTCATACCTGGTACAGCCATTTCGGCGGCATCCTGGCGAAGTTGAACTACGGCATTCCACTCGTCATCACGGTGCACTCGCTCGAGCCGCTGCGCCCGTGGAAACGCGAGCAGCTCGGCGGCGGATACGACTTCACCGTCTGGCTGGAGAAGACTGCCCTGGAAATGGCGGACGCCGTCATCGCAGTTTCCAACGGGACAAAAGCCGACGTGGAACGGCTTTTCCAGGTGAAGCCGGAACGTCTCCATGTGATCTACAATGGAATCGATCTGGAGGAGTATCGGCCGACCACCGCCAACGACGCGTTGTCCCGCTGCGGGATCGATCCGGCCCGGCCTTACCTGCTCTTCGTCGGGCGGATCACGCGGCAGAAGGGAATCATTCACCTGGTGCGCGCGATCCAATACATGGCTCCGGGTTTCCAGATCGTCCTGTGCGCCGGCGCGCCGGACACCCCGGAGATTGCCTCGGAAATGAAAGCGGCCGTCGCCCAGGCGCAGGCGCAGCGGAGCGACATCATCTGGATCGAGGAGATGGTCGACAAGAAAACGGTGCACCAGCTTTACGCCGGCGCGGCGGTCTTCTGTTGTCCGTCGATTTACGAGCCGTTCGGGATCATCAACCTGGAAGCGATGGCCTGCGAAACGGCGGTGGTTGCAAGCGCGGTCGGCGGGATCAAGGAAGTGGTGGTCGATGGCGAGACCGGCTTTCTCGTTCCAGTCGAGCAGGTGGCGGAGAGCCCTTTCGAGCTGACCCGGCCGGAGCAATTCGAGCGCGACCTCGCGACGAAGATCAATGAATTGATGGCGAACCCGGAACTGCAGAAAAGATTCGGGCGCGCTGGCCGGAGGCGGGCGGAGGCGAAGTTCGGCTGGGGCGCCATCGCACAGGAAACGAAGCGCCTCTATGAGTCGCTGCTGAAGACAGAGGTTCGTTAGCCGGCGAAATCTCCGCGGGGCGGCGCTGGAGGACCTGTCGTGCAGCGGGTGCCGGTGTATGGTAGCGCGATGTTTGTCGATCGGATAAAAATTTACGCCAAGGCCGGGGACGGTGGACGGGGCTCCGCCAGTTTCCGCCGCGAAAAATTCGTTCCTCGAGGCGGCCCGGACGGGGGGGACGGCGGGAAAGGCGGAGACATCGTCCTGCGGGCCGACGTGCATACGGACAATCTGACGAGCCTTTTTTACGAGCCGTTGCTCAAAGCCAAGAAA
Organism: Spartobacteria bacterium; assembly: GCA_039933235.1. Taxonomy (GTDB): domain Bacteria; phylum Verrucomicrobiota; class Verrucomicrobiia; order Chthoniobacterales; family UBA10450; genus Palsa-1392. The sequence goes on from JBDTOL010000107.1 coordinate 16,674, forward strand.
GGCGCCCACGGACAGGGCAAGCAGAAACATGGCCGTGGAGCCCCGGACAAGATCGTGAAGGTACCGGTGGGCACCCTGGTTTATCGCGTCGATTCGTTAGGCGATCCCGCCACCTTTAGCGATTCGCCCGCGCCCGCCGCGGTTCCACCTGAATCAGCCGCGGTGCCACCCGAGCCGCCCACGGCGGTGGCGCTGGAGGAGATCGCGGACCTGGCCTTGCCTGACGATGAATTTATCCTGTGCCGCGGCGGGGAAGGGGGAAAAGGCAACGTCCATTTCAAGAGCTCGCGGAACCGTGCGCCGCGTCAATACACCGAGGGCGAAGAAGGGGAGGAAAGCCATTTCATCCTGGAGCTGCGCACGATCGCCGACGCGGGACTGGTCGGTTATCCCAACGCGGGCAAGTCGACCCTGCTGCGGCAGATTTCCGCGGCGCACCCGAAGGTGGCTCCCTATCCGTTCACCACCCTGCACCCGATGATCGGGGTGGTGGAGTTCGACGATTACCGCCGCGCGACGGTGGCGGATATCCCGGGCTTGATCGAGGGAGCGCACCGCAATCTCGGGCTCGGCCACGCCTTCCTGCGGCACATTACCCGTTGCAGGTTGCTCCTCTTCGTCCTCGATATGGCGGGCAGCGAGGGCCGCAACCCGATCGAAGATTTGCAGCATCTGCGACGCGAACTCGATCTCTATGATCCGCGCTTGTCGCTCCGGCCCTGGTGGATCGTGGCGAACAAAATGGACCTGCCGGATGCCGCGGAAAATCTCGCATCCCTGCGCCAGCGTTACCCCGACCGCGAGGTCATAGCGGTCTCGGCGAAGGAGAACGAGGGAATCGAAGATCTCAAGCGGGCGCTCGATCTTCGGCTGCGCCCGGTCGAGGTCGAAACGTCCGACCCTCGAGCGTCTTTCTATGCTGAGGCCGTAAGCGAAAGGAGAAACGATTAGAGTTAGACAAGGTGAACGAATGCGTTATCAGTTCACGACTTTCTGACGCAGCCTCCGCTCGTTCCCCATCTATTATGCCGAAATTGGTCGTCGCAAGTTACTGCACCACTTTTCTAAAATCCGAGATGCTTCACATCTATCGGCAGGTAACCGGTCTGCGCGATGTGACCACCTTCGTGATGACGAAGAAAAAGCAGAACATGGATCGGTTCCCATTCGAGGATATCGAGGTCATCCCGGCGCCGAGCCGCAACCCGTTTCGGCATGGCTGGCTGAAATTCGTCGAGCGCCAGCCGCCCATTGTCTATCGCGGCGAGTATCAACTGCTGGCCAACCTGCTCGAACGGCGTGGCGCGGATCTGATGCACATCTATTTTGGACACACCGGGGTGCACCTCCTGCCCTTCATCCAGTGCTGGGCGAAGCCTTGCATTGTTTCCTTCCACGGCGCGGACGTGATGTTGAAGGCGGAAAACCCGGATTACGCCGCGAAGCTGCGCAAGGTCTTTCAATCTGTCCCCGTTGTGCTAGCGCGGTCGCGCTCACTCGAGCGCCGGCTCATTCGGCTGGGTTGTCCCCCGGAGAAGATTCGAATCAACCGGACGGGCATCCCTCTCGCACAGTTTCCCATGGCCCGCCGCGCCACGCCGACTGACGGGTGCTGGAGATTTTTGCAGGCCTGCCGCCTGATTCCGAAGAAGGGGCTTGCGACATGCTTGAGGGCTTTCGCCCTTTTCCACAGAGAGAATCCGCGGGCGCAACTGCTGATCGCCGGCAAAGGGCCGCTGCAACCGATGCTGGAGACACTGGCGTCCCAGTTGGGCGTGAGCGAGAACGTCCATTTCGCGGGGTTCCTGACGCAAAAGGAACTGCTCGATCTTTACCATAGCTGCCACGTTTTCCTGCACCCGAGCGAGATGCCCGCCGACGAAAACCAGGAGGGGATTCCCAATTCCATCCTCGAGGCGATGGCAACCGGCATGCCGGTGCTCGCGACGAAACATGGCGGTATTCCTGAGGCAGTGGAGGAGGGACGTTGCGGGGCGCTCGTGGAGGAGCGCGATTTCCAGGCCTTGGCCGCCGAGATGAAAAAAATCACGGCGACCCCTTATTCCTTTGCGGAAATGGGTGTGCTGGCGAGCGAATCGGTCGCGGCGCATTTTGAACAGAGTTTGCACATCTCGCAGTTGGAAGGGCATTATCGCGAAGCGGTTCAAATGGCAGAGGAAGCTGAAGCCGCTGCGAGGTCAGTAGCGCCGGTAGTGGTGCCGCCCTTCCAGCACGAACGCGTCCCGGCGAAGTAGGCGAGGGCAAGCCAGTTTCAGCACTCGCGTTTCTGCGGAAAAAAACTCCGGAAAGTCGCTTGTCAGCGCTGGCAACATGCTCTTCTGTATGCGCG
>JBDTOL010000108.1:0-6294 GCA_039933235.1 Spartobacteria bacterium
TCCAGGCCGACATTTTCAAGGAAGTCCAGGCGCAGAACGAAACGATTTTCCCGACTGAAGCGTCGCTCCGTTTCCTCTGCGACATGATCGAGTGGACCACGGAGAACATGCCGCGCTGGTATCCGGTTTCGATTAGCGGTTATCACATCGGCGAAGCGGGTTCGACTCCGGTGCAGCAGGCCGCCTACACGCTCTCGAATGGTTTTGCCTACGCCGAGATGCTCGCCAAGCGCGGGGTGCCGGTCGATCAATTCGCGCCGCGACTCTCCTTCTTCCTCGATTGTGGATTGGACGTGGAATACATCGCGCTCTCGCGCGTCTCGCGAAAGATCTGGGCGATCGGGATGCGGGATGTTTTCGGGGCTGGCCCGCGCGGCCAGATGTTCAAACTGCATACCCAGACGAGCGGCCGCTCGCTCATCGCAGCGGAATTTAAGAATAACCTAACGAGAACCGCGGCCGAGCTGATGCTGGCCTACATGAACGGGACCAACTCCTGCCATTCGAACAGCGCCGACGAACCGTTCACAACCCCGAGCGAAGAATGGATCCGGCTCGCCGCGCACGGCCAGGCCATCCTGCTCGAGGAATCCGGCATCTTTAAGCACACCATGAACATGCTGAGCGGTTCGCCCGGGATGAAAGCGGTCGAGCGCGCGGTCGAGAAAGCGATTTTGGATGAATTCCGCGAGATCGAGTCGTTAGGCGGAGTCATGGGCGCGGTCGAGAACCGCTACCAGCGCAGCCAGATCCAGACCGCGGCCCATCGTTACGAGCAGCAAATTTATGATGGAACGCGTCCGATCGTCGGGTTGACGCGTTACCGCGACCCAAACGAAGAGCCCCCCGAGATCGAGCTGGCGCGGACGCCGCGCAAGCGACAGGAGCTGCAGGTCAATCGTTTGAAGAAGTTCAAGAAGCAGCACGCGGCGAAGGCGGAGAAAGCACTCGATAATCTGGCCGACGTGGTGGAGAGCGGCGGGAACACCTTCCCGGCGCTGCTCGAAGCAGTCGAGGTCTGCTCGCTGGGCCAGATCACCGCCCGGCTGCAGGAACTGGTCGGCCACTTCCGCCCGATGGTGTAGCGCACGCTGCGAGGTTTGGCGCTTCTCTCTTCCTTGGAGGACGTTATGGACAAAGCGCACGATGCGATGGCTGTTGCTCTGCGTCGTTTCCAACGGATGCTAGTCGACCCTTAATGCCGGATCCTTCCGACCGCAGTTCCTTTGTCTTCTCCGACCCCTCCGGCCGCCGCTGGCCGCGTCTGCGCCGGATTCTTCTCCTCGCCCTCGCGCTCGCCTTCATCGCCGTGGTGCTCTTTGCGCGGACGCTCTTTGTCTCGCCGCAATTGCGGCTGCCCCTGTCGCTGCGGCAGTTAAAAGGGCAGCTGAAGTCGCTGCAAAAGGCCAATCCCGTCCCGGCTCCGAAACCTGTGCCCGCCCGGGTGCCTCTTTGGGAAAAATTCCTCGCCACGCGGAAGGCGAGCAAGAAGACGCCGGCGACACCTGCGCCGCTCGTCGCGCGCAAGCCGGCCGCGGGCGAGGTGCACCTCGCATTTTATCGGAACGGTGATCCCTACAGCTACGCCTCGCTCGAGCAGCACGCCGGGCAGATCACGCATCTGTGCCCGGAATGGCTCTCAGTCGTGAACGGCATGGGCGATCTCCAGATTGATGCCGATAGTCGCCTCCCCAAAGTCACCGCCGCGCACGGCATTGCGCTCATGCCGCTGCTGACCAATCTCGTCGGCGACACCTGGCAGCCGGAAGCGATCGAGAATCTCGCCAATGGCGACCTTCCCCGGCAGGAGCGCTTTTTCCATAACGTGCTCGCTGCTTTGCGGGACGCGCACGCCGCCGGCGTGGTGATCGATTGGCAGGATCTCGATCCTGCTTATCTCGATAAAATCGGCGACCTCATCGCTCGCTTTGCCGACGCCTTGCATCGTGAGGGACGCGAACTGTGGATTTGCGTGAATCCGGGCGAGCCGCTCGATCTGAGCGATTCCGATAAGGTGAGCGAGAAAGCCGATCGCTTCGTGGCGCTGCTCTACGACGAGACGTCGGAGGATGAAACCCCAGGCGCACTCTCGTCGCGGCCGTGGTTTCAAGGCTGGCTCGACACATTCCTGACGGATGCCGATCCGCAGCAGTGGATCATCGGCCTCGGTAGTTACGGCTACGATTGGACGGCGGGCCAGGCGAAGGCGGACCAGATTAGTTTTGCGGAGGCGATGAGCCGCGCCAGCTACGCCGACGTGAAACGATTCTCGGTCGGCGGCCCCGATTACAACCCGACTTTTGACTACGAGGATGGGGGCGACGGGCACACGGTTTCGTTTCTCGATGCGACCACTTTTCTGAACGAGCTCCGCAGTGCTCGCCGGAAAAACGTGGGAGGCATCGCGCTCTTCCGTCTTGGTCTGGAGGATTCGGCGGTCTGGGACGCGATCAGGCTCCCGGCCAACGCCCACCCGGACGCGCAGCTGCAGAATCAGCTCGGGATTCTCAAGGGCACGGATACCATCGCGGATATCGGCGAAGGCGAAATCGTGACGGTCGACGAGGGGCGCTCAGATGGCTCGCGCGCGATCGGGCTGGATGGGGCGGGTAATTTCACCGCGAACTACCAGGATTTCCCGGAGTTCCCGACGCTCTATCACCAGGGCGGCGGCAAGCCCACTGAGGTCGCGCTCACTTTCGATGACGGCCCCGACCCGAAATGGACCCCGCGCGTTCTGGACCTGCTGAAAGCGGCCAACGTGAAAGCCGCCTTCTTCGTCGTGGGGGTGAACGCCGAGCGCTATCCCGATCTCGTGAGGCGCATCGTCGCGGAAGGGCACGAGATCGGAAACCACACTTACTATCATCCCGATCTCGGTGCCTGCTGGCCGGAGCACATCCGGCTGGAACTCAACGCGACGCAGCTCCTGCTCGAAACGATCACCGGCCGTTCGACCACGCTCTTCCGGCCGCCCTACGCCGCTGATACGAGCCCGAGCGGATTGAACGAGCTGATCCCGCTGAAGATCGCGCAGGATCTGAATTACCTCGTCGTGCTCGAGAACATCGACCCGCAGGATTGGGCGCGGCCAGGGACCGACGTGATCGTGAGCCGGGTGAAGCAGCAGCGGCGCGACGGCAACATCATCCTGCTGCACGACGGCGGGGGCGATCGCTCGCAGACGCTGGCGGCCCTTCCGCGCATTCTCGATTACCTGCAAACGCGCGGCGACACGGTCGTGCCCTTGAGCACCCTGATGGGAACGACGCGCGACGCGGTCATGCCGCTGCCACAGGCGGGCGCGCATGCCATGGTCCGGCTGGTCAGCGGCACTGGTTTTCGCTTGCTGCGCGACATCGAAGAATTGCTCTGGGCGTTCTTGATTGTCGCGACCGCGCTGACGGTGGTGCGGACGCTTCTGGTGGTCTGGCTGGCGACGCGTTTCCGCCGACGCACCAATGATTTTACGGAACCGGTGAGCGTGCTGATCGCAGCCTACAATGAAGGGAAGGTGATCGCGGCCACGCTTCGCTCGGTGCTCGCGAGCGACTACCCGGCTCCGCTCGAGGTGATCGTGATCGACGACGGCTCGAACGACAACACGGCGGAAGAAGTGGAGGCCATTGCCCGCGGCGACGTTCGCGTGCGTTTGTTGCGCCAGAGGAATTTCGGAAAGGCCGCCGCGCTCAGCCGTGCCCTGGCGGCGGCGCACCATGGGATCGTTGTGTTCCTCGACGCCGATACGCACGTGCAACCGGATACGTTGAAGTTTCTCACCCAGCCTTTCGTGGACGCAAGGATCGGTGCGGTCTCGGGTCACGCGAAGGTTGGGAACTTGCGCTCCTTTCTCGCCCGCTGCCAGGCGCTCGAATACACCTGCGGGTTCAATCTCGACCGGCGCGCCTACACGCACTGGGATTGTGTCACGGTCGTGCCCGGTGCGATCAGCGCTGCGCGGAAAACGGCGGTCGCAGCCGCCGGTTGGCTCAGTCTCGATACCCTCGCGGAGGATACCGACCTGACGCTTGCGCTCCATCGCAAAGGCTACCGGGTCGAGTACGCACCCGACGCGATCGCCTGGACCGAAGCGCCCGAGACAGTCCGCGCGCTCGCGCGCCAGCGTTTCCGCTGGGCCTACGGGACGATGCAATGCCTTTGGAAGCATCGCGATCTCACCTTTAACTGGCGTTATCGCGCCCTCGGCTGGTTCAGTCTGCCGAGCGTCTGGTTTTTCCAGATCATCCTCGTCGCGATCACGCCGCTGGTGGATTTTTTGCTGCTCGCTTCGCTTCCCTTTGGAATTTGGGCGGCGGTGCTGCCGTTCGTCGCCATCTTTCTCGCGATCGATCTCCTTATCGCCCTCCTCGCCTGTCTCCTTGAAGGCGAGCCGGTCATCCGGGCCTGGCGGATCCTGCCGATGCGGCTGATTTATCGGCCGCTCCTGAGCTACGTGATTTGCCTGGCTGGCTTCCGCGCTCTCAAAGGCGCCTGGGTGAGCTGGGCGAAACTGGAGCGGACTGCTTCGGTCCCGGTCCGCACGTGAGTTCGTTAGGGATGAAATCGATCGGTTGCTGCCTGGTTGGGCTGGTTCTTTGTGGCCATCTGGCCGGCTGTCGCAAAGCCGTGGTCGCCTCGCCGAACGAAGCGAAGAAGCCGGTCGAGCTCGCCGTCCCGGGACATGGAATATATACCGGCGCTTACATCGATTTCGGCGACCAGGAGGACGACGTCACCCTCGAAGCGATCGAAGATTTCGAGACGCTGGTGGGTAAGCACCAGGCGATCATTGCCTCCTCCAGCTATTGGGGCGAGCAGACGTTTCCGGCTCGAAATCTCGGAATTATCTCGCGGCAGGGATCCATCCCGCTCGTTTTCTGGTCACCCTGGGACAAGCCTTACACGCAGAAGCGGGGACCGGATCGCTTTGGCCTGCGCGAGATCATCAAGGGCACGTGGGATAGCTATATCGACCGGTGGGCCGACGGCGCGCGCGCTTTCGGTCAGCCGATGATCGTCTCCTTCGCGAACGAAATGAACGGCGATTGGTTTCCCTGGTCGGGCTGGTTCTACGGGGCGGGCCAGAAAGTCGAAGGCCGGTCTGACCAATGGGAGGGACCGGAGACATTCAAGCAGGCTTATCGGCATGTCGTGGACCGCGTGCGGGCCCGGGGCGCGATCAACATCGAGTGGCTTTTCCACACCAACAACTACGCCGAGCCTAACGAGACTTGGAATTATCCGGCCGCCTATTATCCCGGCTCGCGCTATGTCGATTGGCTCGGCCTAAGTATCTACGGCCAGCAGGTGGGAACCGATGTTTGGTCGCCGATCGAGCCCTTGATTACCTGGCCCTACGAGCAGATGGCCGCGCTGGATCCGGCCAAGCCAATCATGGTGGCGGAGTGGGGCGTCGGCGAATTTCCGCGTGCGGGCGACAAGGCGAAGTTCATCCGGGAAGGGCTCGACCTCTTGCGCACGCACTACCCGCGGATCAAGGCCGCGGTTTACTGGCACGAGCGCTGGCAGAATGACGACAACACCTACAGCAACCTGCGGGTGAACTCATCCGTCGAAGCGCTCGAGGCTTATCGCGCCGGGGTCGCCGCCCCGGCTTGGATCGATCATCCGCTCTGGCGGCCGGCTGGGAAAAAGTAACTGCCGCCTAACGATTCGGATTGCGCGGCTCGCGGTGGGCAAGGATGAGCGGCTTCGCTTCCTTCAGCACATGGCGCGCGATGACGAGGCGCTGCACTTCGGAGGTGCCTTCGCCGATCGTGCAAAGCTTGGCGTCGCGCAGGTAGCGTTCGACCGGGAGGTCCCGGCTGTAGCCGTAACCGCCGTGAATCTGCATCGAGCGATCGCAGATTTTGACGGCCGACTCGGAGGCGAAAAGCTTCGCCATGGCTGATTCCTTCGTCGTGTTCTTCCCCTGGTCCTGCAACTGCGCGGCATGCAGCGTCATCACCTCAGACGCTTCCAGTTCCATCGCCGAATCGACCAGCATCCATTGAATGGCCTGGAAGTTTCCGATCGGGTGACCGAACTGCTTCCGCTCGTTGGCGTAGGAGTTGGCGCGATCGAAGGCGGCCTCGGCGATCCCGACCGCGAGGGCCGCGATGCTGATCCGTCCCCGGTCGAGGACCGTCATGGCCTGCTCCCGGCCGCGTCCGCGCTCGCCCAGGATCTCGGCTTTCGCGTCGGTGAAACGCAGCTCCGAGGTCTCGCTCGCCCGCATTCCGTAGGTATGAATTTTTCGCACCGGCGTGACCTGATCCTTCATCATGATGAAGG
>JBDTOL010000109.1:0-17774 GCA_039933235.1 Spartobacteria bacterium
GGTACGGCCAGCTTCTGCGCCAAAATGACCAGCACCGCCACGAGGACGAGCAAAAGCACGATTGGCTCGGCGTGGTGCATGGCGCTGGCCCAAAGAGTTCGTTAGGCCGAGTGACCCGCGCCGTTTGGCGCCGCGGCCCTGGCTCGCGCGCGGTTCGCCTCCAATTGCGGCAGGTGCTTTTCCGACCAGCGACAGATCGCGTTAAGCGGTTCGATCAGGGTCCGGCCCAGCGGGGTAAGCGAATACTCCACCTTGGGCGGAACGACTGGATGCACCTTGCGATTGACCAGACCGTCGCCCTCCAGGCTCCGCAACGTCTGCGTGAGCATCTTCTGCGAAATGCCGCCGATCTCGCGCTGCAGCTCGGCATAACGGCGGGTGCCGGTCGCGAGCACCTGGATGATCAGGGCCGTCCACTTGTCAGCGATTCGGCTGAGGATTACGCGAGAGAGACAGTGGGCGTTCATCACGGAGGCGGCTTTGGCGGGGTTCGGCATGCATTTTTCTTAGCGGGAATTAAGCAGCGCGCAAACGGAGAGTAACAACCCGCAGGGATGGTAGTGCCGGAATGAGAGCCAACAATGGCGGGCCCTCGGTAGTTTTATCTTGGAAAATAAAATAATTCTGATATCGCTCCTCCCCAATGCGTCCCCCAGGAGCCGTAAACCGCAGCCATCGGATTGGCGGCCAACTGCTTTGTGGACGCCGCTAACATGGGCACACCACTGCTAAAAGCGCGTCGCCCATGAAGGTGCTCATTGTCGGCAGTGGCGGGCGGGAACACGCGCTGGCCTGGAAACTCCGCCAATCCCCGCAGGTGGAAGCCATCTTCTGCGCACCTGGGAATGCTGGCACCGAGACGATCGGCCAGAACGTCCCTATCCCGTCGACCGACTTCGGCGGCTTGCTCCGGTTTGCCAAGGAAACTCAGATTGGGCTCACCGTGGTCGGGCCGGACGACCCGCTCGCGCAGGGTCTAGTCGATGAATTTCAAAAAAACAATCTGCGCATCTTCGGCCCCACCCGTTCGGCGGCACGGCTCGAGTCCTCGAAAGTCTTCGCCAAACAGCTGATGCGCTGCGCCGGCGTGCCGACCGCGATGGCCGGGGTATTTGAGGACAGCCGCAAGGCCTGTCGCTTCGCCGAAAAGTTGCATTACCCGATCGTAGTCAAGGCCGACGGCCTGGCCGCCGGCAAAGGTGTGATCATCGCTCCCGACGCAGCCAGCGCGACGGAAGCGATTGGCGACATGATCGACCGCGGCCGTTTCGGGACCGCGGGTTCGCGGGTCTTGATCGAGGAATTTCTCGAAGGGTGGGAGTGTTCGCTGCACGTGCTGGTGGCAGGCGATCGCTACCGTTTGCTCGGCACCGCCTGCGATCACAAGCGGCTGAACGACGGCAATGCCGGGCCGAACACGGGCGGAATGGGCGCCTACAGCCCGGCGGTGGATTGGACTGAGGACTTGGAAAAGCAGTTTGAGGAAAAGATCATGCGCCCGCTCCTGCACGGGCTGGGTGAAGATAAAATTTACTTCTCGGGCCTCCTTTTTCCCGGCCTCATGATCACTGGCCAGACGGCCCGTGTTTTGGAATTCAACTGCCGCTTTGGCGATCCGGAAACGCAGGTGATCATGCCCCGTCTAAAGAGCGATCTGCTGCCGATCCTGGAGGCTACCATCGACGGCCAGCTCGATGCGATGGAGATCGAACTGGATCAGCGGCCGGCGGTGACGGTCGTGCTCGCGTCGGCCGGTTATCCCGGGAACGTCGCGGCCGGCAAGGAGATTTCGGGTCTCGCGGAATGCGCGGAGATGGAGAATGTCGTGGTCTTTCATGCGGGCACCCGACGGGAGAACGATCGCGTCGTCAGCAGCGGCGGGCGCGTGCTCGCGGTCACTGCCCTCGGCGAGACGATCTCCGCTGCCCGCGATCGCGCCTATGAAGCCGTCGCGAAGATCAATTTCGAAGGAGCCCATTACCGCCGCGACATTGCTCTTGCCGCGGTTGAGGCTAAGATCGAGCCGACCGATGGTGCGTCTCGTTCTCAGCGTTAGCCTAACGATTGCTTTCTGTCTGGGTGCCGGAGCCCAGGCTCCTTCGCCATCCCCCTCCCCATCGCCTTCCCGTTCGCCTGCGTCCTCTCCGTCGCCGTCGCCTTCCCCATCGCCCTCACCTGCGAGTCTTCTCGATAGCCTCGATGCCGCAGATCTGCAGCGGGCGATACCGCTCGTCCGGCAGCACTACATCAACCCCGCCGCGCTCAACGAGACGGAGGTGCAGCGGGATACGCTCGCCGGACTACTCGATCGTCTGGACGGCGGCGTGCGCCTGCTGCCGGTGCAGAGTAGTAGCGGGCCGACACCTCCACCCTTCTATCGAGAGGTTCTGAGCGGTCATATCGGTTATCTGCGACCCGGGGAATTGAGCCGCCCTCAGCTTCAGGAACTGGATACGACCTTGCGCGGGTTTGATGGAAAAGTGGATGCGATCATCCTCGATCTGCGTGGGAGCGCGGAAGCGAACGATTACGCGATGGCCGCGGAGTTTGCCCAGCGCTTTGTCGCGAAGGGCAAACCGCTCTTCACCCTGCGCGGGCCTAACGCGAAAAATGCGCGGGAATTCGTTTCGGAAAAAGCGCCGCTCTACGGCGGCCTCGTCATCCTCCTGGCCGACGGCGGCACCGCTGGAGCGGCGGAAGTGCTCGCGGCGGTTCTGCGCTTTCAAAACCATGCGATTATCATCGGTCAGAGCACAGCGGGCCGCGCCGTGGATTACACCGACCTCGCTCTGCCGAGCGGAAAAATCCTGCGCGTCGCGGTGGCGGAAGCATTCCTTCCGGATGAGCATTCGCGTTACCCCGATGGCGTAAAGCCGGACCTCGCGGTGGCGCTGGCGCGACCGTTGAAGGAGCAGATTTTCGCAGCCAGCCTAACGAAAGGTATGGCGCCGTTTGTCTTCGAAACCGACCGGCCACACCTGAACGAGGCCGCCCTCCTGGCCGGGACGAACCCCGAGATCGAAGCCTACCAGGCGGCCCAACAGCGGCGGGCCAAGGGCGGGGAGAACGCGTCCCCACTGCACGATCCGGTCCTGCAACGCGGCGTCGATCTCATCACCTCGATCGAGATCTACGAGAAGCAAGCTCGTCCCGTCCCCTGACGACCACGCCCGTGCACGCCCTCGAAGAACGGATCGGTTACAAATTTCAGAACCCCCGTCTCCTGACCGAGGCCCTGACTCATCCGAGCCTGATCCATGAAAAACGCGGACCGCAATTTGATAATCAGCGCCTCGAGTTCCTCGGTGACGCCGTCCTGCAGCTCGTCATCACCGAGCATCTCTTCGCCCGCTACAGCGAAGCGGGAGAAGGACGCCTAACGACCCGGCGCTCGCGCCTCGTCTCGCGCGAATCGCTTAAGGTGCGGGCCGCCGCGCTCGATCTCGGGCAGCACCTCCTGATGGGCCGGGGCGAAGATGCGAGCGGCGGCCGGCAGCGCGATTCCACCCTCGGCGATGCCTTCGAGGCCTTGCTCGGCGCGATCTATCTCGATAGCGACCTGGAGACGGTGCGCCGGTTCATCCTCGCGGAGATGAAAGACGATCTCGAGCGGCTCGAAGAAGAGCCATTGGAAGTGAATCCGAAGGGACAACTGCAGGAACTGCTCCAGGCCATCTCCCCGCGCAGCCCGGTCTACGAACTCCTCTCGCAGGAAGGGCGCGAGCATGAGCGGATCTTTCAGGTGCGGGTGGTTTGGGAGAACCTGCCGCTCGGCGAAGGGAGCGGCCGGAGCAAGAAACAGGCGGAGAGCGCCGCCGCCCTGGCCGCCCTGAGGGGACAGCTCTGGACGAAACGCGACGATTCCAACGCCCCCTGACGTAACCCGAACGCGCCCGCTACATCCCCTCGCCTCTGCCCTTTCGTTTCGCGCGACTTCCGCTATTACTAAGCGAGCATGACGGACCTGATCTCCCCGCTGCAATTCCTCGCGGCCGGCGGGCTCGTTTTTTCCTTCGAGCACGCCACCGTCGCCGGGAAGATGGTACTCTTTCTTCTCGCCATCGGGTCGATCTTCAGCTGGTCGGTCATGGTGACCAAGATGCGGGTGGTGCAATTTGCGCGGAAGCAGACCGATCGGTTCCTGGCCGCCTTCCGGCAGGACCGGCAACCGCTGCGCCTCTTCGAATCAAACGTGCGCTTCCCCGGCTCGCCCGTCTTCCAGGTTTACCGCGCCGGTTGCGAAGAGCTGACCTTTCACCTCCTCGGTTCGGCGGAAATCGACGAGACCTTTCGGGCCCGGCTCGAGATCGCCGACAAGATCACCCCGGCGCAAATGCACGCGGTCAACGCCGCGATGGAGCGCGCGGTAGGCGAGACCGCGCTCAAGCTCGAGTCGCAGATGATCCTGCTCGCCACCGCGGTCAGCGGCGCGCCGTTCCTCGGATTGTTAGGCACAGTCTGGGGCGTGATGGACACCTTCACCGGTGTGGCCGAGGCCGGCTCGGCCAATCTGGCCGCGATGGCGCCGGGAGTTTCGGGCGCGCTCATCACGACTGTGACGGCGCTCTGCGTCGCGATCCCGGCCATGTTTGGCTACAATTTTCTCGTCACCAGCATCCGCGGGATGGTGGTGGAGATGGATAACTTCGCCGCCGAACTCGCCTCCGAGTTTGAGCATAAATACGTCGAGCACGGTGGGCGCGTCTCCGACTTCCGCCGATGAATAAGGCCGTTCCTACACCCGTCCATCGGAGCGAAGTCTCACCCTGACGAAAGCCATGCGCCGCTATTCCAACCGCACGTCGCTCTCGACCGTCTCGGAGATCAACATCACTCCGCTGCTCGATCTCGCCTTCGTGCTCCTGATCATCTTCATGATCACGACCCCCCTGCTCGAGAACAGCAAGACGCTCATCATCCCTTCCAGCGCCACGACCAATGCGCCGCTCAATCCGGCCGCCGTCCAGATCGTCTCGATCGACCGCGACGACGTCGTTAGGCTAAATGAAAAGGTGATCGAGCCGGCCGCGCTGGAGAGCCAGTTGGCGGCGTTGAAAGCGGCGGACCCGAATGTGGCGGTCGTGATCCGCCCCGATCGCAGCCTGCCGGTGCAGAAACTCGTTAGTCTGATGGACGCGTTGCAGCGCGCCCAGATTACCAAGGTCGGGATCGCGACGCAGGAAGAGCCGAAATAGCGATGACTCGCGACGCGCGTTTCTGGCGCAACGTCACCATCGTAGGGCTGATCCACGTGGTCGTGCTGCTCGGCCTGCTTTGGTGGAGCCGGTCGCCCCGCCAGGCGCCCAAGGACATCGTCTGGATGGAGGGCGGCGCCGGCGCGGAGAGCGCCGCCGCCTCGGCACCGACGCCTCTCCCCACACCCGAAAGAGCTCCCGTCGAAACGCCGGAGCCGGTCGACGAGGAACCTACCCCGGTGGTCGCACCGACCGTGAAGAGCGAGATCGAGATCCCCACTCCCACTGCGTCGGCCACCCCAACGCCAACGCCCACTCCCACACCGACGCCAACGCCAACACCGACACCAACATCCACTCCGACACCAACGCCCACTCCAACTCCCACGCCGACGCCAACTCCGAAGCCGACCCCAAAACCGACTCCCAAGCCGAAGTCGAAGCCATCAGCGACACCAAAGAAAAAAGCGACGCCGAAACCAAAACCGACTCCGGACGAAGAGGAAAAAGCAGCGGAGAAGAAAAAGGAAATCGCGAAAGCTGCGCTGGCCAAGGAGAAGAGCGGCGAAAGCGAAGAGGATTCTTCCGAGGAGAAGCCGGTCAAGAAAGCGACCGCCGCCGGGAGCGGCGAGAACAGCAAAGCGAAAGGCAGCGGCGGCTCCGGCGGCAAGGGCTCCGGGCAAGGCGGCGCCTCGGATGTCGGCTGGTATGGCAACATGCTGCACGACCGTTTCTACAGCGAGTGGGTGCAGCCAACCTCCGTCGTGCACACCGCGAAACTCTCCGTCCTTCTCCGCATCCGGATCCAGAAAGACGGACGCATTTCCGATTACTCGATCGCGAAGTCGTCCGGCAACCCGGTGGTGGATGATTCGGTGACGGCGGCCGCAGCGCGGGTAAAACAGGTCGACCCTTTGCCTTCCGGTCTGGGCGGCGATTATTATGATGTGAACATCAACTTCGAACTAAACTAGACGATGAGGAGAATTTTAGATTTCAGGTTTCGGATTTCAAACTGGACGGTCGCGGGGTTGCTCTTTGGCCTAACGACGACGGCAGCCTGGGCGGCGGAGGATGTGCCGACGATCACGGTCAGCAAAGGTGACAAGATCAATCTCTCAGTTTCCCCGCTCACCGGCAGCGACGGGGCGGCCGCGACCAAGATCGTGCAGAACGATCTCAACCTCTCCGGTTATTTCACCCTCGGCGGCACGGACAGCACCTACACCGTCCGCGGCAGCGCCAACGGCGGCAGTCTGCAGGGCCAGGTGGTGGATCACAGTGGCGGCACGGTGCTCTCGAAAACCTACAGCGCGAGCACGCGCGAGAACGCGCACCAGTTCGCCAACGACATCATCGAGACTCTAACCGGCCACAAGGGACTGGCCGGAACCAAGATCGCTTTCATCGCCACCCGAAGCGGGAAGAAGGAAGTTTACCTGGCGGATTTCGACGGCAGCAACGTCCGTCAACTCACCCACGACAACACGATCAGCGTGCACCCCTCGCTCAGCCCCGACGGCCGGCGCATCGCCTACACCGGCTATCAGAGCGGTTACGCGGATGTCTATGTGATTGATGTCGCGAGCGGCTCGCGCAATCGGATTGTGAATTTTCCCGGCACGAACAGCGGAGCGACTTTCTCGCCCGATGGCGGGCGCCTTGCCCTCACGATCAGCAAAGACGGCAACCCCGAGCTTTACACCGTGAGCGCGAGCGGCGGCGGCGCCCGGCGCCTCACCCGGACCCGCGGGGTGGAGTCCGGCCCCACCTGGTCGCCGGATGGAAGTGAGATCATTTACTCGTCCGACCAGGGCGGCTCGCCCCAGCTCTATCGCATCTCCTCTTCCGGCGGGAGCGGGCAGTCGATCTCGACCGGCCGCGGCTATTGCACGGAACCGAACTGGTCGCCCGACGGGAAGAAAGTGGCGTTTAACGTGCGCAGCGGAGGCGAGTTTCAAATCTCGGTGCTCGATCTCGGGGGCGGCGGCACGCGCACCCTGACCACGGGACAGGATCCCGTCTGGGGCGCCGATTCGCGCCACCTGATTTTCACCGATGGTGGCGCGCTTTACATGCTCGACACCGTGAGCAGCCGGAAGAACAAACTGATCGACGGCCTCGGTAAAATCACCGAGCCCACCTGGTCGCACTAGAGCTGTAGCCGCTACAGGAGCGCGAGCGATTTGCCTTCGCGATGCGCGACCTGGTCGAGCGTACATTGCCGCGGCGCCTTGTCTTTGCGCCACCTGACAATCTTCGTTCCGTGACGAAAGCGTCCGCCGGTAAAGTGATCGTAAGTTACTTCGACCACTACCTTCGGCGCGACCGGTTCCCACTCTGCGCTCCGCTCCGTGCTCCAACGACTCGGGCCGCCAGGGGCGTTGCCAGTGAAGCCGGGAACTTTCTTTAGCGCTTCGAATTTCTTCGTCAGCGCCCCTTTCTCCTCCGCCTTGAAAGCGGAGGTGAACCCAACGTGATGGAGCAGGCCCTCCTCGTCGTAAAGCCCGAGGAGAAGCGACCCAATGACGCGTTGGCCGCTCCCATAGCGAAATCCGCCCACCACGCAGTCGACCGTGCGGATCTGCTTCACCTTTACCATCGCGGTCCGCTCTCCGGAGACGTAGGGACAATCCGCGCGCTTGGCGATGATGCCATCGAGGTCGCCACCCACTTTCTCGAACCATTTTCGGGCTTGGGCCAGCTTCGCCGTGGCGGGCGAGAGACGGATTTGCTTCTCGTTAGGGAAAAACTTCGCGGCGAATTCCTCGAGCTGAGCTCGGCGCTCGCGCAAAGGGAGCGCGAGAAGCGATTTTCCGTTCGTCCCGGCCAGAAGATCGAAGACGATGAAGCTCGCGGGGTGCGCGGCCGCCAGCTTCTGCACCCGGCTGGCCGCGGGATGAAGTCGCAACTGCAGCTCGTCGAAGGAAAGGGCGCCGCCGACAGGGATGGCCAGCTCGCCGTCGAGAACAAATCGCCGAGCCTTCAGTGCGCTGAGCGCCGCGACAACGTCGGGAAAATAACGCGCGAGCGGCTGGCCCGCCTTGGATTGCAAATAAATTTGCTCTCCGTCGCGGAAAGCGAGGCAGCGGAAGCCGTCCCACTTCGGCTCGTATTGCCAGCCGTTGTCGCTGGGAATTTCGTCCACCGAGCGCGCTTCCATCGGCGGGAGAGGCGGTTTGAGCGAGAGAGCCATCAAGTGTAACGGCGTGGGGTCAGTTTCGGCGGCCGCTTTCCCTTTCGCACCGCGCCGTGCACCGGGATGTAGTCGAGTTCGGTCCGATCCACCGCGCAGCGCAGGAGGAGGCCGCCCCGGCTCATGTCGCCGCGCCCGACAAACTCGGCCGGGAACCGGATCCGCTCCGCCAGAATATCGAGCAGGATGCTGACGTATTTGCCGGTGGCGACGCTGCCGAGCAGGACCACCTCGCATTGCGGGGAGAGTTGCCTAACGAGCCGGCGCAGGTCGCGCTCGAGCGGTTTGCGGTAGCGCGGATCGCCCTCCTCGATGTCGACCTCGGCGAATTCCCGCAGGTCGCGCAAGGTCACGCTGGTGGCAGCGGGAACGAGCCCGCGCGTTGGGGTAATGACGAGAACGCGCGACAGATCGGGTCGCGCGAAGGCATTGGCGTAGGCGAGCTTGCCCCTAAAATACAGGCCGCTGAGAAAGGTAAAGACTTCGCCTAACGAAACGGCGTGTCCCCCGCACAGACGCCGGGCGAGATCGAACTGCGCGCGTTCGCTCAACAGCATCTGGGCGCGCCGGCCGCCGGCGTAGGCGGGCGAGAGGAGGAAGGTGCGCGTCATGGCCAAAAGTTGTAGCGTCCGCTGTCCGCCGCGCAAACAATACCCTCCTCTTGCGCTGGGACAGCGCACGCTACCACGATGAAATCCGGCTTCCTCGAAAAACTCATTGGCCGCCTCGGCCGGATCGGCCCGGAAGAGGTGCAGAATTATCTGCTCCGCCTGGCGCAGGAGAAAGGGTTCCTCGAGACGATTTTTAACGCAATCCAAGAAGGGATCATCGTGAGCGATTCGAAGGGCCGCATCACCTACCTGAACGACGCCGCGTGCGAGATTTTCGGGCTCGACGGCGAGGCCGCGATCGGCAAGCCGCTCGAGGAACAGGTGCGCGGGCTTGATTGGAAGGCCCTCTCGCAATCCGACTCCGCCCTCAGCCGCGACATGGAGATTTTTTATCCGGCAAACCGGTTCATCAATTTCTACGTCGTGCCCCTGATCATCGAACGGAAGACGGCGAACGATTCTCCCGACGGCTCGATCGCGGAAGCGGCTGGTCACGCCATGATCCTGCGCGACATCACCGAAGACCGGCGCTCGACCCAACAGACGATCGAATCGGAGCGGTTTTCAGCTTTGACCCTGCTCGCCGCCGGGGTGGCGCATGAGATTGGCAATCCGCTCAACTCGCTCCACATCCATCTGCAATTGATGGAGCGCAAAGTGAATAAGCTGCGGGCCGCGGAAGACCGCCGCGAGCTTCAGGAGGCGATCAATATCGCCCGCGCCGAGATCAACCGGCTCGACTCGATCGTGACGCAATTTCTCCGCGCCATCCGGCCCTCGAAACCACAGCTCCAGCCGGAAGAAATCAACGCCCTGGTGGAAGAGGCCGTCCGCTTTTTCCAACCCGAGATCAAAGACCGCGACATCGTGGTCGAGACCGAGCTGCGCTCCGACCTGCCGCTGCTGGAGGTCGATCGCGACCAGATCAAGCAGGTCTTTTATAACGCGATCAAAAACAGTTTCGAGGCGATGAAACGCCGCGGCATTCTGCGCATTCGGACCGATCGCGACGACACGCACGTGAAGATCAGCTTCACCGACACGGGCGGCGGGATTTCACCGGAAAATCTGAGCCGGGTCTTCGAGCCATACTTCACGACCAAGGCAAGCGGTTCCGGGCTTGGATTGCTGATCGTGAGGAGGATCGTGCGCGAGCACGGCGGCGAGCTGGCGGTGGAGAGCAGCGAAGGCAAAGGCCTGACGCTGACGATTCGATTGCCTTTCCTCGATCGCCGGGTGCGGATGCTGCCGGAGAAGGCGGAGAGCTAGAGTCGTCCCGTTGGTTCTTGATGCAGCGCGGGGATCGCTCTCTTCGCGAGCGCAGCGAACTTTTCTTTTTCCTCGCGCCGCGTCTTCCTCCACTGTTCACCCAGATGCAGCCGACCGTTCTCATCGTTGACGACGAAAAGCACACCCGTGACGGGCTGCGGACTCTTCTGGGCGACAACTACGACACCTACGTCGCAGCCGATACCACGAGCGCGCTCGACGTCCTGCAGCGCGACCAGATCGACGTGCTCCTGACCGATCTGCGCCTCGGCGGCGAGGACGGCATGAACCTGATCGAGCGCGCCCTCAAGCTCCCGCACCCGCCTGTCTGCATCATGATGACGGCCTATGGATCGGTCGATACGGCGGTCGAGGCGATGAAACGGGGCGCCTACGATTTCGTGACCAAGCCGCTCAATCTCGACAAGCTCGAGATGTTGATCGCGCGGGCGTTAGGCAGCCGGCGCCTGGAGCAGGAGAATCGCAGCCTGCGCCAACAGGTCGACGAACGGTTTGCGCTCGAAAGCATTCTCGGGGAATCGGCCGCGCTCCGCGAAGTGCTCGACACCATCCGCCAGGTCGCGCCCTCCTCGGCAAATATCCTGATCGAGGGTGAAAGCGGCACGGGCAAGGAACTGGCCGCGCACGCGATCCATAACCTGAGCCGGCGGCACAAGGGGAAATTCGTCACTGTCCATTGCGCGGCGCTCTCGCCGCAGCTGCTCGAGAGCGAGCTATTCGGTCACGAACGCGGTTCCTTCACCGGCGCGCATGAGCGCCGGATCGGGCGCTTCGAACAAGCCAATGGCGGCACGATTTTCCTCGACGAAATCGGCGAGATCGACGCCGCGACGCAGATCAAACTCCTGCGTGTGATCAGTGAGGAGCGCGCCTTCGAGCGGGTTGGCGGAACGCAGACGCTGCATGCCGATGTGCGCCTGATCGCCGCGACGAACAGAAATCTCGAGACGCTGGTGAGCGAGGGAAAGTTTCGCGACGATCTCTATTTCCGCCTCAACGTGGTGAGGATCACGATGCCGCCGCTGCGGGATCGTAAGGAGGATATTCCGCTACTGGTGCGCGCGTTTCTGCGCCACTTCTGCAAGGCGAACGAAAAGCCGCTGCTCGACGTGACGGCCGACGCGATGAACACCTTGCTGGCTTACGATTGGCCAGGCAACGTGCGCGAATTGCGCACGGCGATCGAGCATGGCGTGGTGATGGCGACGGGCCCCAAGGTGACGTTACGCGATCTGCCGGCCGCGGTGCGGAGAGCGGCGCCCGCCGCTGGCACGCGGGTGCGCTCTTTCGATGAAGGCGAGAGCCCACTCGATTTGCACGCGACTGAGCGGCGCTTGATCGCGCAGGCGCTCGCGGCGACCAAGGGCAACATCACCGCCGCGGCGAAAAAGCTCGGCATCAGTCGCCGCACGCTGCATCGCAAGATCAACGAGATGAAGGCCGCCGAAGAGGCTTCGTCAACCTCATCATGATTGTTTCAAGCCACAATTCTTTCTCCTGCGATCGGAGTTGCACGAGATCGTGAAAGGCGAATACAAAGACTGGACCGCGGTGGTCTCGGCGGGACGCATTGACATCGTGCCGAGCGATCACGACCGCCGCAAAACCAGCGGAGAAGCAGCGAAATGACCCCGAAGAAAATTTTTGGCACCGACGGCGTCCGCGGCATCGCCAACGTCGAACCCGTCACAGCCGAGACCGCGCTCAAGCTCGGGCGGGCTGCGGCGCACGTTTTCACCACTCTTAATCCGCAAGCACATCCGCCGGGGCTGCGGCCGAAAATTGTGCTCGGGAAGGACACCCGCCTCTCCGGCTACATGCTGGAGAATGCGCTCGTCGCCGGGATCACGTCGTTAGGCGTAGACGTTCTTTTGATCGGCCCGCTCCCGACCCCCGGTGTGGCCTACATCACGCGCTCGCTCCGCGCTGATGCCGGCATTGTCCTCTCCGCCTCACACAATTCCTACGAGGACAACGGGATCAAATTCTTCCAGCACGACGGCTACAAGCTCGACGACAAGATTGAGCGCAAGATCGAGCAACTCGTCTTCACGGGAGAAATCGATTCCATTCGGCCGACCGCGCAAAAGATCGGGCGCGCCACCCGGATCGATGACGCGCTCGGGCGTTATGTCGAATTTGCCAAGGCCAGTTTTCCCCGCGGGATGACGCTTGAGAAAATGCGCATCGCGGTTGATGTCGCGAACGGCGCCGCTTACAAATCGACCCCCTGCATTCTGCGCGAACTCGGAGCGGAGCTGCACGTCGCGCACGACGAGCCTAACGGAACCAACATCAACGCTAATTGCGGAAGCGTTTATCCGCAGGAGATCCAGCGACTCGTGAAAGAAAGCGGCGCCATGGTGGGGATTGCGAACGACGGCGACGCCGATCGCGTTCTGCTCTGCGACGAGCAGGGCGAGCTCGTAGATGGCGATGAGATTCTCGCCATCGCCTCGGTCGACTTGTTAGGCCGCGGCCAGCTCGCGCAAGACACACTCGTAGCCACGGTGATGAGCAACTTCGGGCTCGACGAAACGCTTGCCGCGCACGGCGGCAGGTTGATCCGGACGAAAGTCGGCGACCGCTACGTGATCGAGGAAATGGTGCGGCAAAACCTGAACCTCGGCGGCGAGCAGAGCGGGCACATGATCTTTCGCGATTTCACCACGACGGGCGACGGCATCGTCAGCGCGCTGCAAATCTTACGAATCATGCAGACGACCGGGAAACCGTTGAGCGAACTAAAGAAATGCCTGAAGAAATATCCGCAGGCGCAGCGCAACCTCCGGGTGAAAGAGAAACCGCCGCTGGAAGAATTGTCGGCAGTGATGAAACTGGTGCAGGAAGCGGAGAACGAACTGAGCGGCAAAGGCCGCGTCCTCCTGCGTTATTCTGGGACGGAGCCTAAGATCCGCCTGCTCATCGAAGGCCGGGAGCTGGGGCAGATCACTCTCCAAGCCGATCAAATTGCGGAAGCGATCCAGGCGGCGATCGGAGCGAACTGACGCATGACGATCGATCTTCTCATCCCAAATCACCGCAGGAAGGCAAAGGACCTCGCAGATGCAAACGACGCTTCCTTGCGAGAGACCACCTTCTCTTGCAACTGCGAGGTCCCTCGCCGCGCTGCGCCGACTCGGGATGACAGGCGGGATTTTTGCGCGATTCGTTGCAGGTAGAACCCGCTCTCATGAATCTCTCCCAAATCGTCGAAGCTCTCCTGATCAGCGCGCAAAAGCCGCTCAGCACGCGCGAACTGACCGCCGCGATCAAGAGCGCAGGAGCGGAGGACGAATTTACCCCTAACGAATTTGCGAAGACCCCCGAAGCAGAAGTGGCCGCCGCGCTCGAACAGCTCAAGATCGAATACATCGAGCAGCAGCGCGCCTTCCAGCTCGTGGAAAAGGCGGAGGGCTGGCAGCTCGCCAGCGATCCGCAATACGCCCGCTGGGTTCGCCAATTATTCCCAGCCGCCAAACCCGCGCGGCTGAGCCCACCGGCGCTGGAGACGCTCGCGATCATCGCCTACCGCCAGCCGATCACGCGGGCCGATGTCGAGGCCGTCCGCGGTGTCGCCATCGACAGCGTGCTCCAGACCATCATGGAGCGCGGCCTGGTCAAGATCGCCGGCCGCGCAGAGGTGCCGGGCCGGCCGCTCCTTTACGAAACGACCCAATTTTTTCTCGAGCACTTCGGGCTGCGCAACCTCGATGAGTTGCCAAACTCGGAGGAATTGAAACGGCGCGAGCTGCCGAAAGCACCAGTTCAGGAGGCATCAGCAGCGGCACCGGATGTCGTGCCCGACGAACAAAACAAAGCCGCCGAAGAGGCGCAACCGAGCGCGAGCTGATCGTGTCGCCGCTCATCCCCGCGACCACGCCCGAAAGAGCGCGGTCGCGAAGACAGCAACCTCGTTAATTAGCGAGGGCTGGCGGTAGGGTACGCGTCAAGAGTAGAACCAGTGGTCGGCATCGTGGTGGCAGGAGTGCTTCCGGCGTTTGGAGTCGTGTTGCCGTAATGAGTCGCGGTGGCGTAAGGTTTGTTCGTCTGGAGTCTGAATATCAGGGAACCAGATGAGTTCGTAACAGGTGAGGATTGGTTCTTCGGCCGTACGATTGGACAAGTTCGAGATGTTGTTCGAGTCGAACTTCGTCGCATTGGCCATCTTCTGTTTGGTCGTGTTAGCCGCGAAATGCGGCGTCTGCCCGCTCTCCGTGTTCTTCGCGATCAACGCGCTCCAAGGCACGGAGACCTTTTTATCGGAGGTGTTGAAGACCGCATGGCGGATGTGGCCAGTATCGGAATTGGTGCTGTCACCGCTCATGCTGTTACTTGCCGCGTGACTTTCCGTCCAATCCGGCGACTTTTAGCGGATTAATCTTCAGCTATGAATAAATTTGCTCTTGGTTGTGGCGGAATCCTGCTCGTCCTCGTCTTCATTGCGGTCGTGGTCGCGATCGCGGTGATGGGGAAATACAACACCCTGGTCAAGCTCGACCAGAGTGTGAACCAGTCCTGGGCACAGGTGCAAAATGTCTATCAACGCCGCGCCGATCTCATTCCCAACCTGGTCAACACCGTGAAAGGCGCGGCTGACTTCGAGAAGTCGACCTTGACCGCGGTGACCGAGGCGCGCGCCAGCGTCGGCCAAATGCAGATCAACGCGAACCAGGCGCCGGCGACGGCAGAACAGCTGGAGAAATTCCAAGCCGCGCAAGGCCAACTGGGCGCTGCACTCTCGCGCCTGCTGGTGGTGGCGGAGCGTTATCCCGAGCTGAAAGCGAACGCGAATTTCCAGGCGCTCCAGGCGCAACTCGAAGGAACGGAAAATCGAATCTCGGTCGAGCGCGGAAATTTCAACAAGACGGTGCAGGCCTACAACACCGCGGTGCGCAGCTTCCCGACCGTGCTCTTCGCGAGCATTCTCGGATTCCCGCCCAAGCCGTTCTTCAACGCCGAGCCGGGGGCGCAGAAGGCGCCGACGGTGGACTTTAATTTCAACAACGCCTCGCCCGCCCCGGCGGCTCCCGCGGCCACCGCCCCCCTGCCCGCCGCAACCGCGGCCGCCACTCCATAACATCTTGCCGGCGAACCGCGACTTGTTCCGGTTCAACATGAGCGGAATCCGATCACGTCTCCTCTGCCTCGCAGTCTTCGCGGGGCTGCTCGGCACGCTCGTGGCCGAGACGATGCCGTCGAAGCCGGACCGTTATTTCAACGACTACGCCGCGGTGGTCGATCAAGCGACGGCGCTGGAGTTAAATGAAGAGCTGGCGCAATTCGAGCGCGATACCTCAAACCAGATCCTCGTCGCGATTTACCGCTCCATGCAGAGCGAATCGTCCGTCGCGGATTACACCCAGCGCATCGCGCAGACCTGGGGCGTCGGCCAGAAGGGACGCAACAACGGAGCCGTCCTTTTCGTCTTTGTGGCCGACCACCAGATGTTCATCCAGACAGGTTACGGGCTGGAAGGTGCACTGCCGGACGCGACTGCCTTCGATATCACCCGCAACGTCATCGCGCCCTACTTTAAGAATGACGACTATGCCGGCGGTCTAAAGGCCGGCGTCACCGCGATGATGCAGGCGGTCCGCGGCGAGTACAAAGGGACCGGGCGCACGGTTAAGGAAGGGCAGGGAAACAACGCCGGCGCCGGTCTGCCCATCGGGCTGATCATCTTTTTCATCATCGTCATCATGATTATCGCATCGAGCCGATCCAAACGCCGGCGCCGTGGTTACGGTTATAGCGGCTGGGGCGGCCCTTTTGTCGGTGGCATGGGCGGGGGCGGGTGGTCCGGCGGCAGCTCCAGTGGAGGAGGCGGCGGATTCAGCGGATTTGGCGGCGGCGGCGGGAGTTTCGGCGGCGGGGGCGCCGGGTCGAGCTGGTAGTGGCGTTATGAGAACCAAGGATTTTGTCGCCAAGCTTGAACACGAGCGGATCGTAGAGGCAATCGCCGCCGCGGAAAAGACGACCTCCGGCGAGATCCGCGTCTTTGTACAACGTGGGGAGATTGCAGACCCGGTGGCCGCGGCGCGGGAGCAATTTGAGAAACTGGGCATGACCGCGACCGGGGAACGCAACGGCGTGCTCATCTTCGTGGCGCCGCGCTCGCAGAAGTACGCCGTGATCGGCGATGCCGGCATTCATCAGCGGGTGGAAGCGGAATATTGGCAGGGCCTGGTGGAAGGGATGCGGAAGCATTTCCGGGCGGCCCACTTCACCGACGCCGTGCTCGAGGCAATTGCGCAGACGGGCGTTTTGCTGTCGCAACACTTTCCGCGGCGCCCCGGCGATCGAAACGAACTGCCGAACACGGTCGAAGAAGGCTAGCCGGATGGACCGCGCGGCCACTTGCAAAGCCCGCATGATGGTGTTCATTCCACGTCCCGCTGCGAGTTTTTAAACGTCGCGCCGTTGGTCCCTGGGTTTCCGTCGCTGGACGTGAAACCGCGCTCGCCAGGGGGAACCCGGCGTTCTCTGAAAGGAAGAAGAAAAAATTAAGAAGGATGAGGCGTCGTTAGGCGCTCCCGTTTCTCTTGGTTCAGACTTCTTCATTCATCCCTAATCATATGCCAGTTCGTTACGGTCGTTTTGAAATGCCGAAGACCCTCGTCAAGGACGAGGCTTCATCCACTGACACTTACGCGAAATTCGTCGCTGAGCCTTTCGAGGCCGGCTACGGACACACCGTCGGAAATTCGCTCCGGCGCGTCCTTCTCTCCTCGCTCGAAGGCGCCGCCATCACTGCCGTCAAAATCAACGGCGCCCAGCATGAGTTCGGCACGCTGCCCGGCGTGGTCGAGGACGTGACCGACATCGTGCTCAACCTCAAGCGGATCAAGTTCAAGGCCTCCGACCACGAAGCGCGCAAGCTCGCGCTCAACGTGAACAAGGAAGGCGAAGTGACCGCCGGCGATATCTCGCTCGTGCAGGGTTACGAAGTGTTGAACCCGAAGCAGGTCATCTGCACCCTCGACAAGAAACACAAATTTGAAGCCGAGTTCGACGTCCGCGTCGGCCGCGGTTTCGCCACGGGCGACGAGAATAAGCGCCCCGATCAGGCGATCGGCCTCATTCCGATCGACTCCATCTTTTCCCCGGTCACCCGGGTGAAATACGCGGTCGAGAACACCCGTGTCGGTCAGCGCACCGACTACGACAAGCTCATCCTCGAAGTCTGGACCGACGGCCGTCTCACCCCCGATGACGCGCTCCTCCAGGCCTCCGCCATTCTCCGGCATCACCTCGATGTTTTCGTGAATTTCAACGAAGACGTGATCGAGTTCGACGAAACGCCAGCTGGCGTAAGCGAGGAGAACGTCAAGCTGAAGAAGCTGCTCAACATGAGCGTGAACGAGATCGAGCTGAGCGTGCGTGCGGCCAATTGCCTGAACAACGCCAACATCACAACCGTCGGTCAGCTCGCGCAGAAGACCGAGGCGGAGATGCTGAAGTATCGCAACTTCGGCAAGA
>JBDTOL010000110.1:0-14793 GCA_039933235.1 Spartobacteria bacterium
GGCGGCCGGGGCGGCAACTTCAGCGGCCGATGCTCCAGCCATGATTCCACTCAGGCTCACGCCTGGTTTCAGAATGAAAGGCTCGCACCCTTTGAGTTCTATCGAAGCCCTGTATGGACCGCCCGAGAGCAGATCAGGGGAGATGAACTTTTCTTCATCCCCCAGAGCGCTTTCGCCGGAAAGGGACGGGTCAGTTGACGGCTCGCCAGAACCGACAGCGATTGCACTGGAAACAGCGCCACGCCGTTGACGCACCGCGAGCAAGACCAGAAGCGCTAGGCCAGTCAACACCAAGCCCGCTACGAGCAGGTCTCGCGGGTGAGAAACGAAGCGATACCTTTCGGAAAAAGCTTGCCACGACCAGGGGCGGACCTTTTCCGAAGCGAGCGCTTTCGGTGCAGGCTTGGCCGCGGCGCGAGTCGTGGGCGCGACGTTGGGTGGCGCAGTGGGTTTAGCGGCTAAAATCGGCGCGGACACCGGTGTAGCGGCGACTGCGCCGATCTCCGGGGTTGCCTCGTCCCTCACAGCCGCCCACCCCTCCGACGTTTCCAGAGGCCGGTTGGTTTCCGCGGCACCAAAACGCATGGCAGGCTTTGGGCCTTGGGCTGGTGACGCATTGGCTTGAGCGAGGGCTGAAGTCACGGGCGTCGTTTCGGTTTTCGTCTCTTTCAGCCAACCCAGCCCGTCAAACGAGTCAGCGAAAATCATGTTGAGGGCAGGCGAGTAGATCTTCCGTGCGGAGGCGACCCAATCGGCCCCTCGCTCCATTCCATCGTGTCTAAATTCCCAGGCGGCCTGTGCATAATAAAGTGCGGGCGTCTCCCCGGTAAACTTGAATTGCTCCATCAACTGCCTGGCCTCGGCCTCTTTGCCTTCCAAAAGGAGGGTTAGGAAAACGTTGAACTTAATCAGCTGCGCAGCCTGGTTTTTTTCACCACCGGGCGTCTCCGAGTAGAGTGCTTCGAACCGGTCACGGGATTTGCTATAGTCGCCTTTCTTGAAAAGGATCAGCGCCAGGTTGTATTTGGCTTCGCGAAATTCCGGATTCGCCGCAAGCGCTTTCTGGAACATGCCTTCTGCTTCATCCAGCTTCTTCTGCTCCATCAGGATCTCGCCTCGCAGATTAATCGCGGCAGGTTCGTTAGGCATGCCCTCCTCCACGTCCTCGAGAGACTTTAGCGCACGCCCAAAATCGCGCTGTTGAAAGGCCCGTTCCGCCCCCTCAAGATGAGCCTGCGCATCGGCCTTCATCCGCTCAGCGCGCTCAGTCGACGAAGTAATCTCGAGCGCGGCCCGCGGTTCCCCGGCCGGCTTTCGCACCCAGCCGATGTCGTAGAATGATTCCGTGTAAAGCTTGTTCAGTGGGGCTGAAAACTTCTTCTGGGCCGCCGTCATCCAATCCTGCGCTTCTTTCGCGTTGCCGTGCTGGAAGGCTATCGCCGCGTTTGCGTAGTAGAGAGCCGGGCTATCCTTTGCCAACTCGAATTTGTTCAGAATCCAATCGACGGTCTTCTCGTTCCCCTGCAGCACGAAAGTGAGTAGGATCTTGTATTGGATGAGCTGGCTCGTCTCTGGCAGCATCCCGTCGCTCTCACCTGCCATGAGCACCTCAAAACGGTTGCGCGCTTCCGCCCAGTTCTTCTGGCGGAAAGGAATCTCGGCCAGGTTAAAACTGGCATTCCAAAAGCGCGGCTCGATCGAGAGTGCCTTGCGAAAGACAGCCTCGGCCTTGTCATAGTCGCCCTGGCGCATGTAGACCACGCCCCTCAGATTGAGCGATTCGGCCAGCTTCGGCTGGCGAGCGTCGATTGCATCGAGCGCCTTCAGAGCCTCGTTGTAGTCCCCTGCATCAAAGGCATGAAACGCCTTGTCGTACATGGCTTCGAGTTCAGATTTGGAGGGATTTGCCGCTTGAACTGCGACGCAACTAACGACTAGGAAAAGGATTGTCGCGAGCCTTCGCAATTGCATGACACTTGGACAAAACGGGTAGAGCCCTGCGCTGACAAGTCTTAATTGTTGGGCCGGCGCTTCGAAGGCGGAGTTGGGCTGATACCGGGGCCAGGAGCGGCCACTCGGCCAGCTGGAGTGGAGCTGGTTGCGGGCTGCTCGCGATGGCGGAAAGGATACAGGAAAACATTCCTGACTTTGTCGCCAAGGTTCTCGCGCGTCGGCTTCGTCACTTGCGGTGGAGCCGGGGGCGGCGGCGAAGGTGTTGGCGAACGAGCAGGCCGTTTCGTCCGCGGAGCCTTTTCTTCCTCATCCTCCGGAAATTTATTGCGCGAGGTGCGCTTCTTTTTCGAACGCTCCGTCTTCGTCTCGCTCGAAGTCGATTCCGGCTTCTCCTCACTGGTGATTTTTGCCGGTGTCGCTGACTCCTCGGGTGTGGGTGACGGTGTCGGCGACGGAGTGGCGGCCGGCGTGTCGTGCGTCTCCTCCGGAGCGTCTTGATCGGGCGGCACGGGTGTAGCGGACGGTGTCGGGGAAGGAGTCGGCGATGGTGTCGCGGCCGGCATGTCGTTAGTCTTGTTCGGAGTCGTTCGTGCGATCGGGACGGGCAGCGGCGTCTCGAGCTTTGCAGCCTCGGGCCGGCCGCGCAGAGGCGCACCCACCCGGAACCCGATCACGCCGGTCGGCGCAGCCTGGGCCGCGGGGTTATCGATCCAACCCAGCCGCGCGAAAGGCGCGGCAAAGGCACGGTTTAGGTCCGCCGGGTAGAGGTTGCCGGCGTTCGCCACCCAGTTGTTTCCCTGGGTCGCGTTGCCATGTTGAAAAGCCCATGCCGCCTGCGCGTAATAGAGCGCCGGCGTGTTGTCCATCATCTTGAACTCGTCCATCGCCTTTTGCGCCGGGCCTTCCCGCCCTTCCAGCAATAGCGTGAGATAAATCTGGTAGTGAATCAGTTGTTCTCGCTTCGGGTCCGTCCCGGAGGTCGCGCCGAGGAGCGCCTCAAACTCTTTCCGCGCGGCCGCGTAATCTTTTCGCGCGAAGGAGACGCGGGCGAGGTTGTAACGCGCGGTCAGCAGCTGCGGATTGGCGGCCAACGCGTTGCGCAGCGTCGTTTCCGCTTCGTCGGCCCGGCCTTGCCCGAGCAAAATCTCGCCGCGCAGATTCGAGACAACGGCCTGGTTCGGGGCCACCGCGTCGATCTGTTCCACGAACCGCCACGCCGCCGTCAGGTCGCCCTGCCGAAACGCCCGTTCCGCCCGCGCCAGATCCGACTGGGCCCGCGCGACCACATCCGCTAGCGAAGTCACCTGGAGCGCGACCGGCGGCGCGCCCTCCGGCTTAGGCAGCCAGCCCACCTCGTAGAACGATTCGGCGAAGAGCTTGTTCAGCTCCGCCGGGAATTCCTTCTCCGCCGTCGCCATCCAGCCCTTCGCTTCCTCTCGGTTTTTCTGCCGGAAAGCGAGCGCGGCCTTGGCGTAATAGATCGCCGGGCTCTCCGGCGAGGCTTTGAGTTTTTCCAAAACGGGCGCGCCCTGTTTTTCCTTCCCCTCGAGCAGGTAGGTAAGGAGGATCTTGAACTGGATGAGATCGCTCGTCGCGCCTCCCAGGTGCTCGTTAGGCTCGGACAGGAGCGCCTGGAAACGACGGCGCGCTTCCGTCCAGTCCTTCGTCAGGAACGGGACCTCCGCGAGATTGTAGCGCGCTTCCCAGAAATCCGGGTCGAGCTCGCGCGCCTTGCGCAACGCCGCCTCGGCCTTGCGATACTCCGCCAGGCGCATCCAGGCGACGCCCCGGAGATTTTGGGCCGCGGCCATGTCCGGCTGGCGGGCGTCGATCGCGTCGAGCTTCTCCAGCGCCTCCCGGTTACGTCCCGCGCTCAGCTCCTGCGCCGCAGCGGCATACATTGCCTCGAGCTCCGACTTCGTCGGCGCGACCACGCTGGCCGCAAAGGAACTCACGACCAGAAATAAAATTGCTGCGCCTTCCCCTGCTCTCATTCCATTCGCATCAAGCCGTTGTCCCTCGCCGCTGGCAAGATATAAGACTTCCAGCAACATGACCAACTGGACCACCTGGGTGCCGCGCGTCCGCGCCAACCTCCTCTTCATCGTGCGCGACGAAAAGATCCTTCTGATCCGGAAAAAACGCGGCTTCGGCGCGGGCAAGGTAAACGGGCCCGGCGGCAAGGTCGATCCCGGGGAAACCCCGCTCCACGCTGCGCTGCGCGAGACGCACGAGGAACTCGGGATCCGTCCGATCGGCGCCGAACAACGGGGCGAATTGCGTTTTCAATTCCGCGACGGCTACAGCCTGCATTGCGCGGTTTTCCTCGCCCATGATTTTGAGGGCGAGCCACACGAGACCGAGGAAGCGACGCCGCTCTGGACGCCGCTCGATCAGATCCCCTACGGCGAGATGTGGGCCGATGACCGCCACTGGCTGCCGCTGCTCATTCGCGGCGCGCATTTCACCGGCTACTTCGAGTTCGACGGCGAAAAATTGCTCAATCGCGAGATTTTGGTTCAGTCGCCCTGAGGAAAGGCGCGTTGGCGGTCTCGCAAGACCGGGTTGGCGCTCGTGGTGCGGTATTTCTCCCTAACGATTCAGGTTTCCGATGATGCGGAGCCCTTCCATGGTCAGGTGTGGCCGCACCGCGTCGATCTCCGGGAGCCGCGCCGCGATCAATCGCGCGTAGCCGCCGGTCGCGACGATCTGCGGCCGGCGCCGGCCGAAAGACTCCGCGCTGATCTTCGCCAGGATTTCCTTGACCAACCCCCGATAACCAAAGATCGCGCCCGACATCATCGCGGCCTTGGTTGAACGTCCGACCGCGCGGCGTGGCTCGGTCAGGGTCAGCTTCGGCAGCAACGCAGTGCGCTTGTAAAGATAGTTGGTCATGGCCTCGAGGCCGGGCGCGATCACGCCGCCGATATAACAGCGCTCCGCCGAGACGACATCGAAGGTCACGGCCGTCCCAAAATCCACCACCACGGCCGGCACGCCGTAGAGTCCCGCGACCGCCACCGCATTCGCGAGGCGGTCGGCGCCGATTGTCTCGGGCTCGGGATAATCGACCCCGACTCCCAGTTCACACTGGGCGCTAACGAACAAAACGCGAGCCTTCCCCGCTGCCCGGCGAACCACTGCATCCTTCTTCGGCACGACCGAGCAGACAACCACCTGCGCCACATCGCGTCGGCGCAGCAAGGCTCTCAGCGCCGTGGCGGTCAGGCGCGCCGTTTCGATCCGTTCCGTCGCTCCCAGTTTATCGCGGGACGCAAAAGCCAGCTTGGTGAAGGAATTACTGATATCGATCAGCAGGTAATCCGACTTTTTGTTAGGCACAGCCTTTGGCATAACGAGCGCAACTAACACCGCCGCCTCCGGCGGCACAACTCCAGAGACCTCACGCGCCCCGGCAGGCTTGCTCCGCGGAAGTCGCGCGTTTAGCCTCGCCCCGTGAGAAAAATGGTCCATCGTCCGCGCCGTTTGCGGCGCACCGCGGCCCTGCGCAACCTCGTGCGCGAGACCAATCTCAGCCCGCACGATTTCATCCTCCCGCTCTTCGTGAACGAGAAGATCGCGGGCCGCCGCGCGATCCAGAGCATGCCCGGAGTGGAACAGCTTGCGCCTGACGAGATCGCGGCCGAGGCCGCCCGCGCCCAGGAAGCCGGTCTGCAGGCGGTCCTGCTCTTCGGCATTCCCAAGGAAAAAGACGAAGCGGCTTCCGGCGCCTACGCCGAGGACGGCGTCGTGCAGGAGGCGGTGCGCGCGATCAAAGCCAAGTGCCCGGAACTGCTCGTCCTGACCGATGTCTGTCTCTGCGAATACATGAGCCACGGTCACTGCGGCGTTACCCGGATCGACGGCGATCATTTCCACGTCCTGAACGACGAGAGCGTAGAGCTGCTCGTGAAAACCTCCCTCTCCCACGCCGCCGCCGGGGCCGATCTCGTCGCCCCGAGCGACATGATGGATGGCCGCATCGGCGCCATTCGCAGCGCGCTCGACGCAGCCGGCTACGACCAGACCGGGATCATGAGTTACGCGGCAAAATTTGCTTCCTCTTTTTACGGACCGTTCCGCGAAGCAGCGGAGAGTCAGCCGCAATTCGGCGATCGCCGCGGCTACCAGATGGATCCGGCCAACGCCGGCGAAGCGTTGCGCGAGGTCGCGCTAGATGTAGCAGAAGGAGCCGACATCGTGCTCGTGAAACCGGCGCTGCCTTATCTCGACATTCTTTGGCGGGTCCGGGAACGTTTTGGCCTAACGACCGCGGTTTATCACGTCAGCGGCGAGTATGCCATGGTCAAGGCCGCCGCCGAACGCGGTTGGCTCGATGAGCAGGCCGCGGTCCTCGAGATCATGACCGGTCTGAAGCGGGCCGGGGCCGATTTTATCATTACCTACTGGGCGCGGGAGCTGGCCGAGTGGACACGCCGCTAAATTGTAGGGCGGGCGCTCTGCCTGCCCAGATTCTTCCGCCGCCTGACGTGAGCCAGACTGGGCAGGCGGAGCGCCCGCCCTACAAAACCGGTGAGACCGCGGCGCATCTCGAACTGAAACGGCTCGCCCTCCTTTGGGCACAGGAGAACGGCTATCCCATCGCGGCGCTGGAAGTCTCCCTCCCGCAGTGCCGTTACCGCGCCGACGTCGCGGCCTATCGCCCGCAGCGCAATGGCGCCCTCGGTCACACCGTGGTCTTCGAGTGCAAGCAATCCGGGCCCGACCTGCGCCGCGACGATTGCCGCAGCGAATCGACCCTCGCCCGCCTCGAGTCGGTCTATCGCCGGCGCCAGATCCTCGAAAAACACCTGCGCATCCACTACCCGACCTTGCGGACGGGCGAATCGCTCTTCCCGGAATGGGACGCGCACGATTTCGGAGCGATCGAGCACCGTGGTTATCAGCGCGTGACTCGCGAGCTTACCGCGCTGCAGAACCAGCTGCGGGACGGCCGCAAATTTGAAAAACTGACCCGTTATGCTTGCGGTAATCTCTTTTACCTTGTTGCCCCTAACGAACTGCTGCGCGAGCCGGAGGCGCCTCTCGGCTGGGGGCTGCTGGTCCAGCGAGAGGGAGCGCTCTTCGTGCAACGCAAGCCCGCCTGGCACGAGAGCCCGGAAGCACTCCGCCTGCGGGTCCTGCAAAAGATCGCCGCCGCAGGCACCCGCCAGATCAATCGGCGGCTCGCGATCGCTCCCTCCTCGCCCTATCGTTAGGCAGGTGCTCCGCGGCCTTCCGGCGCTGGACGAACGAAGGATTGGTCCTAGATTTATCGTGCACGGTCCAGAGCGTGCTTTGGACAGTTCAGCGGCACACGGAATTCGAATGAAATCCAGCCACCCAGTGGTCTCGGTAAAGCGGCTCTCCCGCCACGACAGCGGGACCCAGCGCCACAGTCTCCTGCAGTCTGTGGTCTGCGAGCTTCAACCCCGTCGCGACGCCGGGTTTTCCTTCGATGGCGGCGGCCCTGCGCGTCGGCCCGGTTTTAGCCGGCTCGCGCGGGAGGTCCTGCTCTCGGATGCCAGTCGAAGCTTTCGCCTGGAGACAGCCGTCCTCGGCTTCGTCACGCTCGTCTCGCTCTGGCCGATCGCGATCATGATTCACGAGGTCGTCCGGCTGCTCAAGTAGGAAGTTCTTTTCGCATTTTGTCTTCCACCACCGTCGTGCCCGGCTCTCGCACGAGAAACTCATCGCGATAACGCGGCGTCTCTTCCGGCGCGAAACCGTGGCGCATGATGTTCTCGGTCACGATCCGCGGGATGAGGAACTGGAGCAGGTAATCACCGCCGCCCGCCTTGGTTCCGCCGCCGCTCATCTTGAAGCCGCCGAAGGGATGCCGGCCCACCACCGCGCCGGTGCAGGAGCGGTTGATGTAGACGTTGCCTGCGACCAGCTCTGCCTTGATCCGCTCGATGTTGGCCGGGCTGCGCGAGAAGAAGCCGGCGGTCAGGGCGTAATCGGTGCCGTTGGCCACTTCGAGCGCTTCGTCGAGGTCGCGCACTTTGAGCACGCTCAGGACCGGGCCGAAGATCTCTTCCCGGGCGAGGCGGGAGTTCGGCTTCACGTCGGTGAAGATGGTCGGCGGAACGAAATAGCCCTCGTTAGGCACATCCTTCGCCTGGTAGGCGAGGGTCGCTTCGCGTTTGCCTGCCTCGATCGTTTCCATGATCCGTTTGTAGGCGGTCTCGTCGATCACCGGGCCGACCGTGATGCCCGGTTTCTCCGGGCTACCGACGCGCAGACTGGCCGCCGCGGCCAATAACCGCTCCATCACGCGCTCGTAATTTTCCTCGAGCACGATGAGCCGCGACAGCGCGGAGCATTTCTGCCCCTGGTAACCAAAGGCGGAGTAAATCGAGTCCACGATCGTTTCATCGAGGTCCGCATCGGAATCGACGATGATCGCATTCTTGCCGCCCATTTCGCAGATGACGCGCTTGAGTTCGCGCTGACCGGGACGTGTTTTGCCCGCCGCTTCCCAAATGTGCAGGCCCACTTCGCGCGAGCCGGTGAAGGCGATCAAATCGACATCGCGGTGATTGACCAGATGCTCCCCGATGACGGCGCCGTCGCCGTTGAGCAGGTTGAGCACGCCCTTCGGCACGCCCGCTTCCTCAAACATCTCCATCAGGAGCGCGCCACAGATGGCCGATTGCTCGGCCGGCTTCATGAGAACGGTGTTGCCGGTGACGAGCGCGGCCGAGACCATTCCGCAGAGAATCGCGACCGGGAAATTCCAGGGCGCGATGACGAGCGCGACGCCGCGCCCCCAATAGTGCTGGTAGTTTTCCTCCCCGGCGACGTGCTGGGTGATCGTGGGACGGCCCATAATGCGCATTTGCTGGGCGTAGAAGAGACAGAAATCCATCGCCTCACGGATGTCGCCGTCCGCTTCCTCCCAGGCTTTGCCGACCTCGAAAACCTCGACCGCGCAGAGCTCGAACCGGCGCCGCTCCATGATCGCGGCGACGCGCTCGAGCAACCGCGCCCGGTGCTCGACCGAGGTGCGCGACCAGCGATCGAACGCCCCGCGCGCAGCGCCCAGGGCACGCTCCGCTTCGGGGATGCCGGCTTCCGCCACGCTGCCCACGACCTCGTTAGGCTGGCTTGGGTTGAGCGAATCCATCCACTTGCCGGTTGTGACTTTTTCGCCGTTGATCGTGAGCGAATACTGCCGTCCGAAACGCCCGCGCACTTCGCGCAGCGCCGTCTTCATCTGCTCCTGGGTCTGGCGATGGACGAAATTGACCATCGGGGCGTTCTCGTAGGTGTCGCCCGGCGGCGTCTGGCGGCCGGCGCCATTGGACGAGTGATAATGGCTCGGCTGCAGCTCGAGCGGGGGACGCGGGTCGTTTAGGATGAGATCGTCCGGGTCGCGCAAAAGCTGGGACGCCGACTGGTTGTCGGAAAACTTGGCCCGGAGGAAGCCCTCGTTCGAGGTGTTCTCGAGCAGACGCCTAACGAGATAAGACATGCCGGGCAGCAGCTCGCCGACCGGCGAATATTCCCGCACCCGGTAACCCATCTCGACCAGGGCGCGCTTAATCGGGCCCGCCATCCCGTAGAGGAGCTGGAACTCGAAACGGCTCTTCTCGATCCCGAGCTCCTCCGCACAGGCCATCGCGTGCGCGATGCTGCGCACGTTGTGCGAGCCGAAAGCGGCCGTCACGATCGACTCGTTCTCGAGCAGGATCCGGCTGCAGGTTTCGAAGCAGGTGTCGCTCTCCGGTTTTTGCAGGAAGACCGGGCAGACCCAGCCGTTTTGCTGCGCCACGATCTTCTCGTAATCCCAGTAGGCACCCTTGACCAGCCGCACGGCGAAGCGGGTACCGCGGCGGCGGCCCCATTCGATCAGGTCGCGCAGGTCGCGCTCGGCGTCGCGCAGGTAGGCCTGGATGACGATCCCGACGTGGGGCCAGTCGGCGAACTCGGGCTCGGTGAAGAGCTCTTTGAAGAGCTGGAGCGTGCTGTTCTTCTGCGCGTAGCTCTCCATGTCGAAATTGATGAACGCGCCCACTTCCTTGGCGCGCCGCAGGATGGGACGAAGCTTGGGCGCGAGGTGCGCAATCGCTTCCTCCGGCGCCGCCGGGTCCATCTGCGAATAAAAGGCCGAGATCTTGAGGGAGAGATTGACCACCGGGAAGAGCTCGGTGTCTTTGCCTAACGAATCGCTCCAGCCGCGGGTCTCGCGCGAGAGGGTCTCGAGCAGCTCCATCGCGCGGGCCGCGTATTCATCCGCTTCCTCTTCGCTCACGACGGCTTCGCCGAGCAGGTCGACGGTGAAACCGATCTTCTCCCGGCGTTTCTTGCGCAGGGTCTTCATCACATCGGCGCCGTCCTTCCCGGCGATGAACTGGCGCGCCATGCCGGCGACATTCCAGCGCAGGAGGAACGCGGTCAGCCAGGGGAAAATGCCGGCTGCTTTCAACCCGGTCTGCATCATCGGGATGAAGCTGTCCATTCCGTGAAAATATTCGCGCAGATGATCCACGATATCGCGCGAGCGGCGGAGCGAGGCGAGGACGTCGACGAAGCGAAACATCTGCACCTTGAAGGTTTCGTCCTTCATCGAGAAAGCCATCATCTTCTGGTAGAATCCGGCCTTGCTGAAGATTGATTCGGGATGTTGATCGACCAGTTCGAAAATTCGTTGGCCGCGACGTTCGACGGCGGCTTGGAGAGCGCTCATGGGAGCGAGGATAAAGCGGGGCGCACCTTTCGGCAAAGGGCGGCTCACGACACCTTATCGCCAACCGGGCCGGGCCAAGATTTCCCGCTGCCGCACGATCAGCGTGGTCCTGTTTTCCGAATCAAAAGAGAACCAACTCCACTATGAAATTAACCGAACGAATCAAGGAAGCCGGGGCCGCGGGTTACATCTTACTTTGGCTTTTGGGAATTCCGATCCCGATCCTCTTCGTGATCTTTTTGCTGCGTGGTTGCAGCTAGGACTGGCAAGGTAGAGGTGAGCCTGGCGGGAAGCTCCTGGCTTGGTTAGACCAGGGTGCCTCCCGACCAGGCCTTTCTTTTCGTTAGGCAGTTTGCCCCGCCGCGCAATGTCGCTTAGGGATGAACGCGATGACGCGGGACCGCCACCAATTCGCGAGCGATAACACGGCGGGCATTTGCCCCGAAGCCTGGGCCGCCCTGGCCGAGGCGAATCACGATGCCATCTCTTCCTATGGAGACGATCGATGGTCCAAACTGGTGGCCGACCAGGTCCGGGAAATTTTCGAGACCGATTGTGAGACATTCATCGTCTTCAACGGCACGGCCGCCAACGCCCTCGCGCTGGCCCAGCTCTGCCGCTCCTATCACAGCGTGCTCTGCCACGAGCGATCTCACATCGAGACGGATGAATGCGGCGCGCCGGAATTTTTTTCCGGGGGCGCCACCCTGCTCCGGATCGGCGGGGAGAACGGCAAATTGAATCTCGCCGCAGCGGCTGAGGTGCTGGCGCGCCACCGCGATGTGCACTCGACCAAGGTGCGCGCCCTCAGTCTTACCCAGTCCACCGAGCTCGGGACGGTCTACTCGCCTAACGAACTGGACGCGATCGCCGCCTTTGCCGACGAGCACGCCCTGGCCATCCAGATGGACGGCGCACGTTTCGCCAATGCGGTGGCGGCTCTCGCCTGCGCGCCGAAGGAAATCACCTGGCAACGCGGCGTGAAGGTTCTCTCCTTTGGTGGAACCAAGAACGGCACTGCGGCCGGCGAGCTCGTGGTCTTCTTCGATCGGGCCCTCGCGGCTGAGTTCGATTATCGCGCCAAGCAGGCGGGTCAATTGGCGTCGAAAATGCGTTTCATCGCCGCGCCGTGGACCGGTTTGCTGGCCGATGATGTCTGGCTAAAAAACGCGCGTCACGCCAATGAGATGGCGCGGCAGCTGGAAGCCAAACTCGGTGCGATCGGAGTTGCGCCGGCCTTCCCTCGCCAAGCCAGCGCGCTTTTCGTTCGCTTGCCTGACGCCGTCGCCGCACGGCTGCAGGCGCGGGGCTGGCATTTCTATAATTTCTTCGAGCCGGAAATTTATCGCCTGATGTGTTCGTGGTCGACGACCGCGGACGACCTGGAGACTTTCGCCGCCGACCTGCAAGAAGCGCAAGGATGAGGCCGCAGGAGCTGCCGATCTACGAACTCGAAGACGAGATCGTCCGGTCACTCACGGCCCAACCGCGCCTCATCCTGCAGGCCCCCACCGGTTCGGGCAAATCGACCCAGGTGCCGCAGATCCTGCTCGATCGCGGACTGCTCGGCGCCAGCGAGGTCGTCATCCTGCAACCGCGCCGGCTCGCGACCCGCCTGCTGGCCCGCCGGGTGGCGCAGGAACGGGAGGGCCAGCTGGGCGATGAAGTTGGGTATCAGATTCGTTTCGAGAAAGTTGCCTCAAACAGGACGCGGATCCGCTTCGTAACCGAGGGGATTCTCCTGCGCCAACTGCTGCAGGACCCGGAACTGCGCGGCGTCTCAGCCATCCTCTTCGACGAATTCCACGAGCGTCACCTTTACGGCGATATCACGCTGGCCCGGGCCCTGCATTTGCAGGAAAGCAAACGGCCGGACCTCAAGCTCGTCGTCATGTCGGCGACGCTGGAATCAGAAAAGCTCGAAAAATACCTCGCCCCCTGCCCCGTCCTCACTTCAAGCGGTCGAATGCATCCGGTAGCGCTCGAATACCTGACGAAACCGGTGCGGGGGGAGAACTATCCGGTCTGGGACCTGGCGGCCGACGAACTCGTGCGCCTCGCCGGCCAGACCGAGGGCGACGTGCTCGTCTTCATGCCGGGCAAATATGAAATTTCCCGCACAATCTCGTCCCTGCGGGCCTCGCGGGTGAGCGACCAGTTCGTCGCGCTGCCGCTTTACAGCGAATTGCCGCCTACGGAACAGGACGCCGCGCTCGCGGCCTACGAGAAACGCAAGGTCATCGTGGCGACCAACGTGGCGGAAACCTCTCTCACGATCGACGGCGTCCGCGTGGTAATCGACAGCGGGCTCGCACGGATCGCGCGTTTCGATCCTCGCCGCGGGATCAACACGCTCTTCATCGAAAGGATCAGCCGCGCCGCGGCCGACCAGCGCGCCGGTCGGGCGGGTCGCACCGCGCCGGGACATTGCCTGCGGCTCTGGACGGAGAGCGAGCATCTCGAGCGCCAGGCACAGGAGATGCCGGAGGTGAAACGGCTCGATCTCGCAGAAGTAGTCCTCACCTTGAAAGCAAGCGGGATCGAGGATGTCGGCGGTTTTCGCTGGCTCGAATCGCCCGATCCCAAAGCACTCGAAAACGCCGAGCGCCTGCTGAGCGATCTCGGCGCGATCGCACCGCTGCCGTCCCCAAGCTCGACGGAGTCTCGCACCACCGGGAAAGGCGCAGCCCGGCTGACGTCGTTAGGCTGGCGCATGCTCGCGTTCCCGGTACATCCGCGCTACGCCCGCATGTTGCTGGCGGCGCATGAACACGGCTGCGTGCGCGGAGCCGCGCTCATCGCCGCCCTCACTCAAGGTCGCAATCTGCTCCGGCGGGCGGACGGAAAACAGATGCGTGACGACCGCGAGGATTTCTTCGGCAGCGAAGATGAATCCGATCTCTTCATCCTGCTGCGCGCCTTTCGCTTTGCGGAAAAGAACAACTTCGATCCGGGTCGATGTGCGCGCCTGGGGGTGAATGGCGGCGCGGCGCGCGAAGCCGCTCAACTTTGGGAACAATTCCTTTCGATCGCGAGGGACGAAGGCCTCGACCTCGAGGAGCGCGAGGCTAAACCGGATGCGATCGCCCGCTGTGTGCTCGCGGGTTTCCCCGATCAGGTAGCCGTGCGTCTGGATGCAGGAACGCTGCGCTGCGCGCTGGTCCACCAGCGTCGCGGCGTCCTCGCGCGGGAGAGTGTGGTCCATCGTGCGCGGCTCCTAACCGCGTCGGAAATCCGCGAGATCGAAACGAGCGACGGCGAGCGCCAGATCTTGCTGACGCTGGCGACCGCGATCAAGGAGGAATGGCTGGGTGAGTTTTTTCCCGATGCAGTGGTGGAGACAAACGAAGTCACCTTTGACTCGTCACTCCGGCGGGTAGTGGGGCGAACGGTCACGCTTTTCCACGATCTCGTGCTGCTGGAAAAAAAGACCGAGCGCGTCCCCTTGCCGAAAGCGGCCGCGCTGCTCGCCCGCGAAGT
Organism: Spartobacteria bacterium; assembly: GCA_039933235.1. Taxonomy (GTDB): domain Bacteria; phylum Verrucomicrobiota; class Verrucomicrobiia; order Chthoniobacterales; family UBA10450; genus Palsa-1392. Next base: position 14,126 of record JBDTOL010000110.1, read on the forward strand.
CATGGCGGGAAACTGCCCGCTGAAGAAATGGGACCACTCCGTCGAACAATGGATCGCAAGGCTCAACTTCGCCGCCGGGGCGTTCCCGGAGTTGGAACTGCCAGCCATCGGCGATTCCGATCGGGCGCTTCTGATCGAACAAATCTGCCAGGGCGCGACGAGCTACAAGGAGATCAAGGAACGCCCGGTCAACAAGGTGTTGAAGTCCTGGTTAAGCGCGGCGCAACAGGCCGGCCTCGATCAGCTCGCTCCGGAACGGATCAAGCTGCCTAACGAACGAAGCGTGAAGATAGTTTACAGTGCGGGTCATTCGCCCACCCTCGCGGCGCGCATCCAAGATCTTTACGGAGTAGCCAAGGGCCTCACGATCGCGAACGGGCGGGTGGCGTTACGGATCGAAGTGCTGGCCCCGAATCATCGCCCGATCCAGATCACCGACGATCTGAGCACCTTTTGGCAGGAGAGTTATCTGAAGATCAAAGCCGAGCTGCAGCGTAAATACCCAAAGCATCACTGGCGCTAGAGCCGACAACCTGGAAGCCCGTCGGCCGAGTCCGTCAGGATGACTGACTTCCACGCTAGCGCCGCCACAGCTCGGGGAACGACGGGTGCTCGAGGGGCGCACCGGCGGTCAGCGCGGCCTCGGCTTCCGGAAACGGCGGACTCGT
>JBDTOL010000111.1:0-14046 GCA_039933235.1 Spartobacteria bacterium
ACACGTTTTTACGAGCTGACCTCGGGCGAGATTTTCGTGGATGGAAAACCGCTCCGTTCCTATGGAATGAAGGCGTTGCGTGAGATGGTCGGTTTGGTCACGCAGGAGAGTTTTCTTTTTAACGGCACGATTCGCGAAAACCTGCTCATGGGAAATCCGAGTGCGAGCGACGAGGAGGTTTTGCGCGCGGCGGAAGCGGCCAATGCGCGCGGGTTTATCGATCGGTTGCCCAATGGCCTCGGGAGCGTGGTGGGAGAGCGTGGGGTGAAGCTGAGCGTAGGCGAAAAGCAGCGCGTCTCGATCGCGCGCGCCCTCCTGAAAGATCCGCCGATTCTGATCCTGGACGAGGCGACGGCCAGCGTCGACACCACGACGGAGCGGTTGATTCAGGAAGCGCTGGAACATTTGATGGCGCATCGGACGTGCTTTGTCATCGCGCACCGGCTCTCGACCATTCTGCGCGCGAATCAGATCCTGGTTCTGGAGCGCGGCCAGATCATTGAGCGCGGAACACACGCCGAGCTGGTGGAGTTGGGCGGAAAGTACGCTCGGCTTTGGGAACAGAGTTTCCTGGAGACGCGAGACGGCGAACTCGAATCGCCCGCGGGACTTGTGGCGCTCGAAACGCGAAACGTCTAGAGCAGCGCGTTGTAACGCACCTCTAATTCGCGGTAGCGCGCTTCGCATTCCTGGAGCGCGCGACGCTCTTCAAATAGACTTTGCTCGAGATCGCTAATCCGGTCGCGCAGGTTGACCGCCATGGTTGTGGCCGCAGGGCCGTCCGGCATTCCCTCCGCCGACATGTGCGGCGGCCTCGTCGGCAATTGCAGCTGATCGGCCAGATGCCTGATCTGCCGCCGCGAGCCGTCGCAGGAATTAATCACGTAGGTATCTTCGCCAATCTCGCCGAGACGGAGAAATTCCTGGACGGCGCCTAACGTGGTCGGGCCGTAGTAGCGCTCGCTCGTGACCTCGACGAGCCAATCCATCCCGAGCTCGGGAAACATCGGCGCCTTGAGCCAGGTCTGCTGGTCGTGCGACAGCTTGTCGTGCGGCGCTACCTGCGCCGCGGCGGCCCAGCGGCGGACTTGCTCGAAAGGAAGGGGCCCGAAGATGCTGCCGTCCTCGTGTTTGCAGAGGAACCAAAGCTGGTTCGCTGCCGAGTCCATTTATTCGTTAGGGGCGGAGGTGCTGGGGGAGGGCGAGGCTGCTGCAGGGGTAGCGCCGGGGATGACGAGGGTCTGGCCAGCCCGCAGTTTGGTCGCGTCCTCGATGTGATTTAGTTTTTGCAGCTCATCGATCGTGACTTTGTGCTGCCGTGCGATGGAGGTGAGGGTCTCGCCGCGCTCCACCACGTGCGTGTTGGCGTTGGCCGGCAGCGGCGAAGAGACCGCCGTGGCCGCGGGGACGCTGTGGTCGCCGCCTAACGGCCTGGAATGCTCGATCTCCTGCTGCAGCTTGAGGATCTGTTGCGAGAGCAAATCGATCTTCGTGTTCTGCTGATCGATCTTCCGGCTCAGGCTGAGGAGCTCGGATGCTTCCGTGCTCGTGATGGCGGGGGTCGGCTGCTGCCCCTGGGCCGCGACGCCGAGCAAGCTGCTGCAAAGAAAGAGCGCGAGGGTGTGGCGGAAGCGAATCATGGGGGCAAGCTTGGCATCTTCACCCGGGACTGGCAAGCTTGCAGGAGTTTGCGTTTTGGCGCGAAACCGGTAGCGTTTTTTCATGCCAGAACGGACGGAAAAACCGGTGGCACCTGTGCCATGGGGGCCGCAACAGGGCGATGGGGGCGGACCAAAACCACCCGACGTTTCGAAGCCGGACACGCGCGATTTGCTCAAGAAAATGCGCAAGGTGGATCCGAACCAATCGAAGCGCTACCGGCAGCGCACCGGGCAGTGACGAGCGATCCGTTAGGCGAGGCGGTCGCCGATTTTCCGGCGCTCCTGCGGCGTCACGGTTTGATCGGGCCAGTCGGGCAGATCGGACCAGTGGCGGCGGGGATGAATGCGCCGGCCCTCACGCAGACGCAGGCTACGACGATTCTCGCCTTCAAGTTTACCGGCGGCGTCCTGGTGGCGGGCGATCGGCGGGCGACGGCGGGCAACACGGTGGTCTATGATCGCGCCGACAAGGTGTTGGAAATCGACCGGCATTCGATCATGGCCATCGCAGGCGTGCCCGCAACGGCCTGGGAGATGGCCCGGGTGCTCGAGCATTCGCTGCAGTATTTTCGGCGGACTCAGCTCCAGGAAATGAGCGTGGACGGGAAGGTGCGCGCGCTCTCGAAGCTGCTGCGCGACAACTTTGGCTTCGTCATGCAGGGAATCGGTGTGGTGGTGCCGATTTTTGCGACCTACGATTTCGCGGGCGAAGGCCAAGCGCGCCTCTACTTCTACGACGCGATGGGCGCGCAGTTTGAGGTCACCGAATACGCCGCGACCGGCTCGGGCTCGCCTGCGGTGCGCGGAGTTTTATTTTACGAAAACCGCTGGGGGAAAAAGCCGTTGCACAAGTTGCGCGAAGAAGACGCGGTCACGGTCGCGCTGCGCGCGCTCGACACGGCGGCGGAGGCCGATACGGCGACGGGCGGGGTGGACCGGAATGCCAAGATTTTTCCGCTCATTAAGATCATCTCGCGGGACGGAATCAAGATCCTGCCGGAGCGCGAGATCGCGGCCCGGTTCAAGAGTACGGTGGCATGATTGAAGAGCCGTATCGTTGGGTCGAGGCGATCGCGAACCGGCGCGAATACATCGAGACGCAGCTCGCACCGGGCAGCCCGATCGCGGCGCTGAGCTATCGCGACGGGATTCTCTTCGTCACGGTGGGGCGCGCGCGGCAGAAGCTTTTTGAAATTTATGACCGGATCGCGATGGGCGCGATCGGGCATCCGGGCGACATCGAACGGCTGCGCATGGCGGCGATCGAGCTGGCGAGCACCGAGGGATTCACCCGCTCGGCGGCCGATGTTTCGCTGCGGCGACTGGCCTTTTATTCGCTCAGTCCTTTGCTCAAAACCGCCTTCGAGCAGGTCTACGGCGCGCCCTACCTGGCCCGGATGCTTTTTGCGGAAGTGGGCGCGACTCCCGCGGAGGATCTTTTTTTGCGGGTGGAATACGATGGTGCGATCGCGGCCAGCGGCGCCTCGGCCGACCTCCAACCGCCCCGCTACGGCGCGATCAGCGGAACGGAGCGAGCGACCGAGCTGATGGAGCAATTGCTCGAACGCGATCACAATCCGGAGGGCACCCTGCACGCGGCGATGAAAGTAGCGCTCGATGCCTGGAGCGCGGGCGACCTGCCATCGCCCGAGGAAGAGACGAAGGAGATCCCGTCGCGCGATACTCTGCGCAAAAATCGCGAGGAAAAACTGAAGGGGGCCACGGTGGAAGCCTGCGTGCTGGAGCGGAACAGATCGAGCGCGATCCGCTACCGCTCGATCACCGGCGAGGAGTTGACGGGACTGGTGGGCTAACGACCGGCGAAGCCTCCCCGCCGATGACGGTGAGCGGCCGTCTCGCCAGGATCCGGCGCGTATTGCGACTGGTATAGCGCAGTTCGTATTCGTCCGACTGTTCCGGCATCCGGAGCACGATCGGGTTGCGTTGCTGGACGATCTCCGCGTGAGTCAAACTTCTCGCATTGTCGGCACTGCGGGCGGGAAACAGGCCGATCGAATCATGGTCGTTTCCGGGGCCCTGCCATTTCACTTCCACCTCGGACCCGGCCTTGGCCGTAGCCGGCGCTTTGAGCGATCGGGTCGCGGCGGAAATCGTGATCGAGCGGCGGGCGATGATCTCGGTTTTATGGCGATAGCGCAGTTCGTAGTTGCCCGCTTCCTCCGGCATGGTCAAACCGACCGGATTGATGCCTTGCAGGATGGCGCTGGAAGAGATGGGCTTGGCTGCGTCGTCCGCCCCGGTCTTAACGAGGTAGATCACATCGTAATCCTCGCCCGGACCGGACCACTGGACCTGAATCCTCGTCCCAATTGGGGCGCGGTCGGGCGCGTCGAGTGTAGGCTTTTGCGCAGGTGCCGGAAGGCTGGCGGCCAGTAATAGGAGCGCGATTTTCGGGATCAGCATCACGGAATGTCCCTAACACATCGCGAGGCGATCACGAAGCGGGATCCCGAGGCAGCGATCGCGTTGAAAACGCGTTTGCCTGCTTTCGTGCGCCTGAGTATGAGGAATCATGCGGCGCGCGCTCCCGTGGCTCGGGTTGTTATTGCTGGCGATCTCCTTCGTCTGGTTCGTCCTCTTGCCCGTGCCGCTGCACCCGGTGCGCAAGGAGCAGGAACCGACACAGCGAGGCCAGGCGCTGCCCGTCATCGTCCTCGATGCGGGGCACGGAGGGCACGATTCCGGCGCGCTGTGCGGCCTCGTCATGGAAAAGGATCTTAGCCTGGATGTGGCGCAGCGCGCCGAATTGATCCTGCGCGCGGCCGGTTACCGCACCGTGCTGACGCGGGAAAACGACCGCTACCTTACGCTGGCGGAGCGGGCCGCTGTGGCGAACGACGAGGACGATTCGCTTTTCATCAGCATCCATTTTAACGATGGCGAACGCGCCGCCGCTTCCGGCGTGGAGACGTACTACGCGCTGCAGCAGGCGCCAAATTCGTCGCGATTTTTCTCCTGGCTACCGTTCCTGCAGCGGACCGATTCGGCATCACTTACGGCCCGGAGCGAGGGCCTGGCCAACTCTCTCCAGGCTGCGCTGGTCGAGCGCGCGCAGGCGGTCGATCGCGGGACCAAGTTGCGGCAGTTCTACGTCATCGCCCATGTGCGGCATCCGGCGGCGCTGGTCGAAGGCGGTTTTGTCAGCAATAAATCCGACGTGACGAAACTGGCCACGAGCGAATACCGCCAGCAGATCGCGCGCGCGATCTGCCACGGCGTGCAGCAGTATCGCGAGAGCAGCGGCAGGGGCGAGTCGACCCTCGCGGTGGCGACTGCGCAACCTGAATAAGAGGCAAAAACGATTCGTCGAATGCACCCATGAAACCACGCGGCCTCGCCCTGTTGTTCCTTCTTTGCCTTTCCGCCGTGGGGGGGGTGCGGGCGGACCAGACCACCGCGGCGGTGCAGTCGGCCTTGAAAGAACAGGGCTTCTACTATGGTAATGTAACGGGGGAGAAAACGGCTGACACGACGGCCGCAATCCGGCGTTACCAGATCCGCAACGGGCTCCAGATCACAGGCGAAATCGATGCGGAGACGCTGCGTTCGCTCGGGGTGGGGTCCGGTTCGTCCCGTTCTGCCACGCAGCAACCCTCCGGCGCGGCGCCGGATGAGCAGGCCGGCGGAGAGGAAGAGACCACGCAGTCAGCTGAAATTTCGCCGCAAGAGCCGCCGCCCGGAGATTATCCGGCGCAGCGTCCTCCGGCGGGCGGGTATGGACCTGGACCGGTCCAGACGCGGCCAGTTGTGAGCAATGTTTTTGCCGGAACGCCTTACGAGATTGCACCGCCGGATCTGCAGCGTCACGTGATCGTGGGAGCGCAGGCGTTGCTCGCCCGTTACGGCCTTTATCGGAGTGGGATTGACGGTGAGTTTGGTCCCGGGACGCAGGCGGCAGTGCTCTCGTTTCAAGCTCGCGCCGGCCTGGTGCGGGACGGCCGCCTCAATATGGCAACCTTGGCCGCACTCGGTTTGCTCCCGGGCCAACAGCGGCCCGGTTTTCGTCCACCGCCGCGTCTGCCGGCCCGGCCGGTCTATCGTGGCGAGTGGGTGCCCGATCGTTAGGCGAACTGCCTAGCCCTTGGTCTGCGGGAATCGGACCGATTGCACCTCGGCGAAGACTGTGCCGATGAAGATGCTGGCCTCGACTCGCAGAAGGATCCGGTCGGCATCATCCGAGATCCAGACGCTGGCGCGCTTGAATTTCTTATGTGGCTCGAGCTCGTCGTTTTTTCCAATCTTGTTGAGCTTCACGTCGAGACGGATGGCGCGGTAGGTGCCCGCTGCGACCGTGATCGGCTCGCTGGCGGCGACGTTGAGCGTGGCGAGATAGGGGCTGGTCGCCGGATAGACGACGACACGGTACAGGTCGCCGGTGCGCAGAGGTTGGCTGCGGAGATAGAGCAGGGCCGAATGCATGTCGAAAATACCGCGGGCGAAGGAGAACGTTTTTGATTTCGGCGGCTTCTTCGTCTTCGTGTCGGTGCGGAGGCGCTCGAGAGAAGTCCAATTATAGTCGACGTCGGTCGTGACAGTTTTGCTTCGCAGTTCATCCACCTGATGCACGGAGATCGGACGGAGGGTGTTGGCATTGGCCAGGGATCGATGGTGCACATCAAACTTCCAAAGGGCGCGGACCACACCGACCGTCTGGCCCTCGCCTACGAGTTGCAGGCGGTCGCCGCTCTTGTCGAAGCGAATCTCGGCCGTGGCGGCGACAATCTCGTTCCAGCCAAAGTTGTAGGTTGCAACGATCGGGCGGGGATTGGGAAAATCGCCCCGCGGCAGAACGGTTACCGTCTCAGCCCAGTCAGGCGCGGCGCCCAGGCCGGTGCCATGAAGCAGGATCGCGCCCAGACAAATAGCGATCTTCCGTCGAAAGCGCACCAGACGATGTTCCGCCGCGGGCCGATCACTTGCAACCCCGGGACTCCGCGGGCAAATCGGGAAATAGGATCCAGCAAAAAAAACGCACGCCGGTTGGCGTGCGTTTTTGGGTGAAAATTGCTTTGTCTTAGGGCTTGGCCTTGGGCGCCGGCGTGGTCTTGGCGGCCGGGGCGCTCTTCGCTTCCGGGGTCGCGACGGAGGCGGCCTTGTTCAATTGCGTCACCACGGCAGTGGTGAAATCCATCTCCGGCTTGGCAAACATAACCGTCGTCACGCCATTGAGGCTAACGCCTGAGCTGTCGAAGACGAGGTCCATGTTGTCCGCTTTTACCTTGGTCATGACCACATCGGTGATTTCCTTGACGATCCCATCGCGCATCCGCACGGCCTGATCCTGCAACTGCTTCTCGCGGGTCTGGCGGAACTCATTGATCTCGCGCTCCATGTTCTTGATGCTGGCGATCTTTTCGTCGCGCTCCTTAGCCTTCTGGGTCTTGGCGTCGGCACTGAGGGCGGGTGCTTCGAGTTGCTGGTTCAGCTTGTTGATCTCGTCGAGGGCCTTTTTGTAGGAATCGGCGCGTTCGTCGTATTCCTTCTTAGCCGCGGCCTTGGCGTCGTTGATTTTGGTCTCGGCGTCCTTGGTTTTGTTATATTCCTTGAACGCGCGATTCATGTCGATAGTGCCCACTTTCATGCCCTGCGCGAAAGCCCCCGCGGGCAGCGCAAATGCGGAAAGAAGAGCGACGAGGATAAGCTTTTTCATAGATGTAAGGTGAGACTGGTAGTTGGGATGTCGTTTGACTGCAAGCACCACCTTTTGTTCAAAATTGGTAGCCAACGCTGAACTGGATCTTGCCCCCGGGGGAGTTGTTATCCAATTGGATCGGAATGCCGTAGTCGATCTTGAGCGGGCCGATCGGCAAGTCGAGGCGGAGGCCGACGCCGGCGTCGGTCGCAAGATGCGAAAACCCATAATTGAAAGCATCCTGATTAACGAAACCCGCATCGTAAAAGACGGCACCGCGAACGCGGGGAATGATAGGAAAGGTCACCTCGACCGTGATGCGAGCGAGCGATTGACCCCCGATCGGCTCCCCGTTTTCATCCTTCGGTCCGACGTCGCGAAAATTGAAGCCGCGCAGGTTATTCGCGCCGCCAAGGTAAAGACGATCGAAAATCGGGACCTGACTGCCGCTGTTGCTGCCCCAGGTGTCGATGCCGGCGATTTGGCCGTTCAAACCTAGGATGAGATCGTATGGTAAGAGGAAATATTGCGAGGCTTCGAGATCGAAACCGTAAGTCTGAGTATTGCCGCCGAGGAAACCACCAGAAATTTGCGGGATAAAGGTGATGCGATGCCCGCGGCGAGTGAGGAAGACGCTGTCCCGTGTGTCCCAGAGGAGAGTAGAGGCGATCTGGCTCTGCAAGCGGTTTCCAGCCTCCATTTGAATCGCCGGCGACGCAAAAATGCTGACGTTGTAAATGTCGATTTCCTGGAGGAGATAATCCAGGCTGGCGGAGAGGAAGGGGGTGATTGGCTTACGCAAGCTGATCGCGAGACCGTAATTGCGCTGATCGTAGACCGAGCTGAGGAAGCTCGCCTCGCGATAAAAGAGATCCCCACCTAATGACAAGACGCGATCGAGAAAATACGGTTCGGTCAGCGAGAGAAGGTAATTCTGCTGTTGCGTACCAACCTGGGCGCGGGCCCGGAATTTCTGACCCGCGCCGGTAAAGGTGGGGTAGTTGAGGAGGTCGAAATTTCCCTGCGTTAACTCGACGAATCCGAGCAGGCTCTCGATCGTGCTGAAACCGGCGCCGAAGTTGAGCGCTCCGGTGCGTTTTTCCTGTACCTGCACGAGCAGATCCTTGCGCCCGGGGACACCGGTATCTTCCGGATAGGTGTCGACCTTTTCGAAAAACCCGAGGTTATCGAGACGGGCCCGGCTCGTCTCGACCCGAATGGTGTTGAAGACGTCGCCCGGCAGGATGGAAATTTCGCGCCGAAGCACCTTGTCCTTGGTGCGGGTATTGCCGGCGATGTTAACCCGCTCGACAAACGAGCGGGTGCCTTCGTTGATGAGATAGGTGATATCTACCACACCTGCACCGGCCGGCGTGCCTTGGGGAAGGATATCGAGGTCGACAAAGCCACCCGCGCCGTAGCCGTCGGTGATCGCCTTCAGATCGTCTTTCAATCCCTTGGGCGTGTAAATCGAGCCCTCCTTCATCTTGATCAGGGCGCGCAGGCCCGCATCCTTGGCCACTTCCTCACCCTGGAAAACGACCTTGCCGACGTGGTACTGCAGGCCCTCGTTCACGACCACGACCAGCCGCACTCCCTTGGGGATGCGCTCCTGGCGCACTTCCGGGATGGTCACGTCGATGTAGCCGTGGTTCTGGTAAAATTCACGAACGCTATCGAGGTCCTGCTGCAATTGCGCCTGGTCGAGCCGACCCGATTTGTCGAAGAACGAGATCGGGGTCTGCGCTTTCGTCTTCATCTGGCGCCGCAAGACGCGGTCGCTGAACTTCGCGTTTCCCTCGAACTGGACGTCTTTGACCGCGCCGCGTTCGCCTTCGTTGACGGTGTAAACCGCCCGGGCCGTGCCGCGGCTCTCGTTGGTCACCAGCTGCAGCTGCACATCGACGCCCGGGAAACCCTTGCGCTGATAGAAATCGATAATGTTTTGGCGACCTTCCTCCAGTTTCTCGGCATCCGCCGGGGAGGGGACCCTGAACTTGATTTTTCCGCGCAGCGCCCGGGCCTTGAAGTGCTGCGCGCCGTCGATCTCGATCTCGGTCACGAGCGCGCGGGTCGCCAGGATCACCTGCACCCGCACGCCGCCGCCGGAGGGTTCGCCAAAGATGCGGACGTTCTGGATTCGACCGGTGGCGTAGAGCGCCCGGATGTCGTCCTCCACCGTGGTCTCCGAGTAGGGCGCGCCGACCTTCGTTCGCATATTGGCAAGAATGCGGTCCTTCGCGACCGTCTCGGGGCCGACATAGCGGACGTCGATCGAAGTGATCGGGGCCCCTTCAATACCTTGGGCCAGCCCGGTCGAGGGCAGCGCGAGAGCCCAACCTAACGAAAGGAAAACCGCGGCGAAGTGGAGAGACGAAATAAGGTTTTTCATAGACAAGAGAGCGGTCGCGGGACAGCCGTCAGTGGTGAACTGGCGTATTAGATGGGTAATGAGGACGGCAACGTCAAGGCGGGATTTGGCGTGAATGTCGGATTGCGGATCGATGCTTCCTGAATTTCGCGATTTGTCGCGTGTTTTTCTTTACTCGGGGAGCGGCGCGCTGGCACCAGCCATTTAGAGCAGTTCGTACCAGTTGTTGCGCCGGCGCGGTTCATAGCCAGCACGGCGGATCAGACGCTCGATCTTTGTCGCGTCGAGCCGGAAGGTGGTGCCCGCGCTGCTCACGACGTTCTCCTCCATCATGACGGAACCGAAATCGTTCGCGCCATATTTCAGGGCGATCTGCCCGACTTCCGGCCCCTGGGTCACCCAAGAGCTCTGAATGTTCGGGATATTATCGAGGAAAATGCGGGCCAGCGCCTGGGTGCGCAGGTATTCGGCCGAGCCGGTGCGCTGCTCCACCTTGAGCACGGTGTGCTGCGGCTGAAACGTCCAGCAAATGAAGGCAGTGAACCCTCCGCTTGCATCCTGCTGATCGCGTAACCGCTGCAGATGCTCGATCCTGTCCTCGATCGTCTCGACGTGGCCGAACATCATCGTCGCGCTCGATTTCAACCCCAGCTCATGGGCGATTTGCATTACTTCAAGCCACTGGTCCGATTTGCATTTGAGCGGCGCGATCCGTTGCCGGACCGAATCGACCAGGATTTCGCCCCCGCCGCCGGGGATGGAGCCGAGCCCGGCTTCCTTGAAGCGCGTGATCACTTCACGCAACGGCATCCTGAAGGTCTCGGCAAAATGTTGGAACTCGGGCGGGCTAAACCCGTGGATATTGATGTGCGGATATTTTTCCCGGATGTGCTGGAGCAGATCGATATACCAATCAAAACCGAGCTTCGGATGGTGCCCGCCCTGCATCAAAATCTGCACTCCGCCGGCCGCGGTGAGCTCATCGAGCTTTTGGTCAAATTGCTCCTGCGACAGGACGTAATGATCTGCGTCGCGCTCGGTCCGATAGAAAGCGCAGAACTTGCAATAGACGTTGCAGACATTGGTGTAATTGATGTTGCGATCGATGATGTAAGTCACGATCTCGCGGCCGCGCGCGTCATAGCTTATACCCTTGGCCAGGTTACGCCGCGCGTCGGCCAGCGTGCCGAGCTCCGCCAGCGGCAGGCGATAGAGTTCGAGCGCTTCCGCCGCGGAGATGCGTTCGCCGCCGAGGACCTTTTCCTGGAGAGCTCCGTTCTGCAACGCCACCATCAGAGCGCAACCTAAAGCACGGGTGAACAAGTTGCGACTGTCGTTTCGCCGTCGCGGAGATGAACAATCGCGGATTCAGGAGGCTAGCGCAGCGGGACGGCGGCGATGCCAGTCGGTGCTTTGCTCGTAGGCGTGGGCGACTTGCAGAATTCGCGCTTCATCGAGCGCCTTGCCCATGATCTGCAGCCCGATCGGGAGCGGGTGCTCGCCTCCGGTGAAACCGCACGGGAGACTGATCGCGCAAATGCCCGCGAGATTGGCGGCATTGGTAAAAACATCGGCCAGATACATGCGCGACGGGTCGGTCGAGCGATCGCCGATTTTGAAGGCCGGCTCGGGCGTGGTCGGCGAGATTAACGCGTCCACTTTTTCAAAGGCCCGGGCAAAATCCTGACGGACCAGCGTCCGCACCTTCTGTGCCCGCAGATAGTAGGCGTCGTAGTAACCGGAGCTCAGCACGTAAGTGCCGAGGATGATCCGCCGTTTCACTTCCGGGCCGAAACCCTCGGCGCGGGTGCGGTTGTATTGCTCGAGCAGGTTGGTGGCGTGCTCGGCGCGGTAGCCATAACGGACCCCGTCGAAGCGGGCCAGGTTGGCGGAGGCTTCCGCCGTCGCGATGAGGTAATAGGTATCGATCGCGTAAGTCGTATGCGGGAGCGAAAGCTCGACGATTTCCGTGCCTAACGACTCGAAATGCCGGAGCGCAGTCTCGATCGCTGCGCGCACTTCCGGATCGATCCCGTCGACCAAATATTCCCTGGGCAATCCGAGCCGGACGCCCCGCAGATCGCGTTCGAGGGCCGACGTGTAATCCGGCACCGGCGCATCGAGGGTGGTCGCATCATTCGGATCGAGTCCGGCAATGGCCTGCAGCGCGAGCGCGGCGTCCTCCACCGTTTTTGTGATTGGTCCGACCTGGTCGAGCGACGAGGCAAAGGCGACCAGGCCGTAGCGCGAGACGCGGCCGTAGGTGGGTTTGAGCCCGACCACGCCGGTCAGCGCCGCCGGCTGGCGGACAGACCCGCCGGTGTCGGAGCCTAACGAAGCGATCGCTGCATCGGCCGCCACCGCCGCGGCCGAGCCCCCGCTCGAGCCGCCGGGGATGCGCGACCGATCCCATGGATTGCGGGTTGTTTTAACGCCCGAGTTTTCGGTCGAGGAGCCCATCGCGAACTCGTCCATGTTCGTTCTCCCGAACGGAATGGCGCCCGCTTCGCGCAATTTCCGGATGGCCGTGGCGTCAAAGAGAGCGCGGTAATCGCGCAGGATCCTCGAGCCGCAGGTGCAGGGCTGCCCTGCGACGCTGAGCACGTCCTTGATCGCGAACGGAATCCCGCCTAACGGCAGCGTGACATCGGCCTGCTCGGCGGCCGCCATCGCTGCATCGAGATCGCGCGAGAGATAGGCGTCGATCTGCGGCTCGACCGCCTCGATCCTTTCGTGCAACGCCTCGAGCACTTCGCGCGGCGAGACCTCGCGGGCGCGGAGCAGTTTTTGCAACTGGGCAATCGTCAGGCCGGGTAGATCGGCTTTGTTCATTCGATCACTTTCGGGACGATGAAGAGGCCCTTGACCGAGCGCGGCGCGTTGCGCAGAGCCTCTTCCTGGGTCAGACCGAGCCGGGCTACGTCTTCCCGCCAGACGTCGAAGATCGCAAAGGTCTGCGCGGCCGGCTCGACCCCCTCGACATTCACTTCGCGCAGCTTCTCCGCGTGAGCGAGCACCTGCGCGAGCTGGTTCTGAAAAAGAGCGGTCTCCTCCGCGGTCAGCTCCAGCCGGGCCAGTCGGGCGATGTAGGCGACGTCGAGGGCGGGCGTCGCGGACGTGCCGGAGGGCTGATCTCCGCCCTTCATTTCAGCTTAAAAATGCAGATGCGTGGCGATCCAGAGAATCGCGAGGGAGAGCGCGATGACCAGAACGAGGAACAGGAGGCGGCCTTCGCTCCGCTGTTTCCGGAGCGACCGCGGCCGGCGCGCGCTGGTGCCGTAGTCGTTAAAGCGTTTGTCGTTCAGCGCGATCGAGACATCGAGGCGGCGGCCGCCGTCGTTAGCCCGCTCGAGCAGTTCCTCGCGCTCCCGGCGCGTTCTCTCCTGCGCCACCCGCGGCGCTTCCTCGATCATGCGTTGCAAGTCTTCCATCTTCTTGCGCAAATCGAGCTCGCGCTGGGCCAGCTCCTGCTGCTTTTGATTGAGCGGCGTGTTGGATTGAACGCGACGTCGTGCCATGCTCGCCTAACGAGTTGCGCCGTTCATGTAGAAGAAGATGAGGAGCGCGATGGCCGCGAAAATGATCAGGGGCAGGGTGAAGGCGAGCCCGATCTGCAGCCATTGGCCGAAGGAATGCGCCATCCCGCCATTGTTCTCGAAGCCGCTGTTCGTATCCGGGAGCGGCCCGCTCTCGTGCTCATCGGCCGTCGCCTGGAGGCGGCTGCGCTGCTGGCTGTACTCGGTCCGGGCATCGTCCACCGTGCTCAGGGCGCGGCTCAGTTCCTTGTTCAGGTCGGTCGGGTTCCAGGTGCGGGGATCGATCGACTCGAGGAGCTCGAGATGCTGGCCAAAACTTTCGCGGGTGGCCCGGAGCTGCTCCATTTTTTTCTGCGCGTCGTAGGCTTCGCGTTCGAGGACGACGAGCGAGCGGGTCAACTTGTCGGCCATCTCGGCCCGGCCGCGTTCCAGTTCTTCCTGGCGACGGCTGAGTTCTTCCAGCTCGCGCTTTTGTTTCTCGATTTGTTCCTGCTGGCGCTTGAGCTGGATTAATTGCTCCTGCGCTTTCTGCACCTGGGAATCCAAGTGCTCAGTACTGACACTGTCGTCTTCGTTTAGCTCCAGCATTTGTTCACTCGGGTGGATGCGATCAGACATGGTTTCAGGTGGCGAATCTTACGCCGGGGATATTAAATGGCAGTTAGCGGATTGCCAGATTTTTCGCGCAAAACGCTGCAATTTTCGCGTCCGCGCTGAATTTTTAATTCCCGCGGAGCAAGTTTGCCTAACGACCAGGCATCATCTCGAGGAGCATGCCGCGGAAATATTCCGTCTCCGGCAGGGTCGGAAGAACGGGATGATCGA
>JBDTOL010000112.1:0-2483 GCA_039933235.1 Spartobacteria bacterium
CGCTCTGGGGCGAAAAGAAGAGGCGTTGCGCGAAGGGCGGCGCGCGATCGAACTTGTTCCTGTGGAAAAAGATTCAGTCACTGGCAGTCAGATGCTTGTCTATTTCGCCATCATCGCTGCCTGGGTGGGCGAGAAGGACACAGCTTTGCAGTATTTGGCCGCTAACGCCCAATCACCCGGCGGATACTACGTTGCGACCTACGGCGGATTAAAGCTGCTCCCCTTCTGGGACCCGCTCCGTGGCGATCCGCGCTTCGAGCAAATCGTTAATTCCCTCGCGCCGAAAGACACAAAATAGAGCGCGTAATGGCCGCATCCTCAGAGGTGAAATTTGAGATCGGACACGTTCTGTTCATCGACATCGTTGGTTATTCGAAGTTGCTCATCAATGAGCAGAGCGATCAGATCCAAAAACTAAAAGCGATCGTGCGCGGGACCGAGAAGGTCCGACTAGCGGAAGCTGAAGGCAAGCTCCTGCGGTTGCCGACGGGCGACGGCGGCGCGCTCGTCTTTCGAAATAATCCCGAAGCGCCAGTTTTGTGCGCAATAGAAATTAGCAAGGCATTGCAAAGCCATCCCGACCTTTGCGTGCGCATGGGAATTCATAGTGGGCCGGTCAACGAGGTCAGTGATCTGAACGAACAAGCCAACATGGCCGGGGCCGGCATCAACATGGCGCAGCGGGTCATGGATTGCGGCGACGCCGGTCACATTCTGCTTTCGCGCCGCGCCGCAGAGGACCTGGAACAATACGGCCATTGGCAACCGCTCTTGCACGGCCTCGGCGACTGTGAGGTGAAACATGGAGTGCGGTTAACGGTGTTTAATCTTTACGATCACGAGGTGGGTAACCCGGAGCGACCGGCCAAGCTGAAGTCCGCCGCCCAGGTCAGCCGGTCGAACACTCGCAATCCTAAGTCTATCCTCGCTTTCGCACTTGGCGCGCTCCTGCTCCTCGGCCTGATCGGATACCTCGTGCTTCGACGCGGCCCAGCTTCGACTCCAGCGAACGAGCCGCACGTCATCCGTTCGATCGCCGTGCTCCCGCTCGATAACTACTCGGGCGATCCCAGTCAGGACTATTTCGCGGAAGGAATGACGGATGAGTTAACCACTGATCTCGCGAACATCAGCCAACTGCGCGTGATCTCGCGCGGCTCGACCTTGCAGTTCACCGGCAAGCAGCGGCCGCCCACTCCGGAGATTGCGAAATTGCTCAATGTCGATGCGGTGGTGGAAGGCTCCGTCCAGCGGCAGGGCGACAAGGTCCGGATCACCGCGCAACTGATCGATGCGCGCGCCGACCGACACCTCTGGGCGAAAAGCTTTGAGCGCAACTCGCGCGATGTGCTCGCGTTGCAGGCTGAGCTGGCCTCGGCTATCGCGGGCGAGATCAATGTGCGCCTGACCCCGCGCGAACAGGCGCGCCTAACGAGTGCCAAAAACGTCAATCCGGAAGCCCATGACGCCTACCTCAAGGGCCGTTATTTCTTCAACCGACCGAGCGACGAAAACCTGGGCAAAGCGATTACGCAATTCGAGCAGGCGATCGCCCTCGATCCTAACTTCGCGCCCGCCTACTCGGGACTTTCCGACGCCTATCTCTGGGCGGCTTTTAATGAAGGAGTCGTTACGGCCAGGGAAGCGGGATCGAGAAGCAAGGCAGCGGCGGAGAAGGCGCTCGCGCTCGACCCTGCGTCCGCCGAAGCGTATACTTCTCTGGCCAATTACAAAAGTTGGTATGAACATGATTGGGCCGGCGCGGACAAGGAGTTTCGTCAGGCCATCTCACTCAATCCTAATTATGCCTTTGCCCATGATCAATGGGCTCTGAGCCTGGTATGTGAGGGCCGTTACGACGAGGCGATCACCCGAGGCAAGCGCGCGGTGGAGCTGGATCCGCTCAACCCAGCCATCGCCATCGACAATTCCCTGGCTCTGGCCGGAGCGGGCGATTTCGAGGCGGCCAGGGCCGAAGCCAGGAGAGGCGCAGAGTTAGACCCGACCTTCTTCTTTCCCCAAATGCAATTTGGCTGGATCGACCTGCAACAGGGGAATGTCCGCGCGGCCGTCCCGGAACTGGAGAAAGCGGCGACGATGGAAGCACCGCCGTTCGCGACCGCCTATCTCGGTTACGCGTACGGTGCGGCAGGTGATCGCACACGCGCGCTCGAGATCATGGAAGAGCTGAAGAAAAAGGCCGTCCACGGTTACGTGCCACCCTTCAATCTCGCGATCGTCCATCTCGGTCTCGGCGAGCTCGATCGGGCAATGGATTTGCTGGAACAAGCCAGCGCCGACGACTCGCAATGGATGATGTATCTCAAAGTGGATCGCATTTTCGATCCGCTTCGCAGCCACCCGCGTTTCATCGCGCTGATGAAGAAAGAGAATTTCGAGCCATAGTGGGCATTGGCCGCGACCGTAAAGATGACGCCTGAGTCCGAAGACAATCTCCAGTTCGAGATCGGGCACGTGCTCTT
>JBDTOL010000113.1:0-15931 GCA_039933235.1 Spartobacteria bacterium
CCGCGTGATGCGATCGGTCAGATTAAGCACCTCGCGCGCGACCGGTTCGCGCTCGTTGTGATAGCTGCCGAGGAGCTGGGCCGGGGCGCACCCCCTAACGACGAGCGCCAGTTTCCAGGCGAGGTTGAACGCGTCCTGGATGCCCGTGTTCATCCCTTGCCCGCCGGCCGGGCTGTGGATGTGCGCGGCGTCGCCCGCGAGAAACACGCGCAGCTGGCGGAATTGCCGCACCTTGCGGTGCGAGATGTGGAACCGCGAGAGCCAGATCGGATCGTGCGCCTGCAGTTCCGGCGGTCCACGTCGCTCGAGCATTGCCTGCACCTCCTCCAGCGTCACCTCGGGGAGAGATTGGTCGCGTGAGTCCGGCGGGATGTTGGCCACGATTCGCCAGAAATTTTCTGAGAATGGGATAACGCCAAGCACGCCGTCGTCGCCGAGGAAGAGATGGACCCGGTCGCGGGCCAGCACCGTCTCCAGTCTCACGTCGGCCAGGATGAAACTCTCATCGTACTGCGTGCCCTCGAAATCCATTCCGAGGAGATGGCGGGTCGTGCTGTGAGCGCCGTCGCAGCCGATCAGCCAGGACGCTTCGACCGTTTCTTCGCGGCCGTCGGGGTGCCGCAGGATGGCTCGGACGAAATCGCTCGTCTGAGTAAAGCTCTGCAGCGCGACACCACGCTCGACCGAAACCCCGTGGCTGGTGAGATGCTCGGTGAGCAGCCGTTCGGTCTCCGCCTGGGGCAAACCGAGCGCGAAGGGGAATGTGCTCATGACAGAGGTGAAATCGACCTGTCCGATCTGCTCGCGGCGATGGTGCAGCGAGAGTCCGTGCAGCCGGTGGCCGGCGGCGAGGAAGCGCTCGGCGATTCCCATCGTGGCGAAGGTCTCGAGCGTGCGCGGAAAGATCGCCAGCGCCTTGGACGTTTGTGACGGCTCGGGAGCGGAGTCGATGATCCGGCAACGCGCACCATGGCGCGCCAGTTCGGTAGCCATGGTCAGGCCGACCGGCCCGGCACCAATGACGAGCGGGAGAGGAGTGTCATCCGTCATGCGATATCATAACATAATCGACCGCGAGCTGACCCGTCGACGGAGGAAGAGAGCGCTGTCATCTCGATCCGCCACAGGACCGAGAGGGATCTGACAGGCTGCTGGGACTGGATAGCGTTATTCAACGAGCTTCACAGCTCCCACTTCTTCGGCAGCTTTTGCTTAAGCGTGTCGACTTCCGCAAAGAGGTCTCCCATCTTTTCCACGCGCTTGAGAGTTTCCTCGCACCGGAAAACCACTCGCTTCGCGTCCTTCTTTTTTAGCGTTGCTTCTACTTCCTCCCATGTCACCGGGGTGGAGACGGTAGGTTCGTCCTTCGCTCGCAATGAGTAAACGCAGATGGTCGTCTTGTGCTGATCGTTCTGGCTCCAGTCGACGAAGATTTTTCCTTTGCGCAGCGCCTTCGCCATTTTTGAAACAACCAGCTTCGGATGTTCGCGTTCGAGGTGTTCAGCGAGCGCGTGCGACAGCTCTTTGGTCTGGTCGTAGGTGACCGGGGTATTGAGCGGGACGTAAATCTGCAGCCCTTTGGACCCGGAAGTTTTGGGCCAGCTTTTTAGGTTCATCCCAGCGAGCAGTTCCCGCAGCCAAATCCCTACCTGGCAGCACTGCACGATGTCCGCCGGCGCGCCGGGATCGAGATCGAAGACCATCATCGTCGGCTTGGTCACATCTTTTTTGCGCGAGAGCGAAGTGTGCAGCTCGATGTCGGCGAGGTTGGCCGCCCAAACAAGCGTGGGCAGGTCCTGCGCAAGGCAATAATGCATATCGCGATTGTTACCTTCGCTCCAAACCTTGGCCGTCTTGACCCAGCTCGGCCGGTGCGTCGGGCAATTCTTTTCGTAGAAATATTCTTTGTCCACTCCGTTGGGATAGCGCTTCATCGTCAGCGGCCGGTCCTTCAGGTGCGGCAGCAGGACGGGCGCGATCTGGATGTAGTAGTGGATCATCTCGCCCTTGGTGAAACCGGCTTTGGGCCAGAGGACCTTGTCGAGATTCGAGACCGCGAGCCTGCGGCCTTCGACGGCGAGTTCGGTTTTTTTACTCATGGAGAAAAAGCTGCCGCTACAAGCTGGGCGATTCCCGGTGTTTGAATTTATCGATCAACTCACGAAAACGAGGTAGAGCATGGAGCGACTCCAGGTCCGAATCGTTTTCTGCCCAGTCGGCAATGGCCATTCCCGTTAGGCTGGCACGTTCCAGGCAATTCAACGAACGATCGGTCTCGCCGATGATCGCGTAGCCGCAGGCGATGTTGTAAAGGGTGTCAGGGTTATCGCCATCGATCGCGAGCGACCGCTCGGCAAGCTGAATGGCCTTCTCTTTGGCGCCGAGCACGGCCAAACCGCCAACTGCCAGATTGAGCGCTCTGGTGTCATCCGGATTGAGTTCAAGCTGCCGTTCGGCGCGCTCGACGCCCCGGCGGGCGGCTTCGAGTCCCTCTTTTTCCCGTCCCTGGCTGCGGTATATCTGGCGCAGAAAGATAGGAGCCTGGAAATCATCCGGGCTAATCTCTTCCGCCTTCTCGAACAACTCGGCCGCGCGCTTCAATTCCCCACTCTGAAAGCAGACCCGGCCATAGAAATACCAGGCATCGAAGGAATTCGGATCGAGTCGTAACGCTGTTTCAAACTCCGCGATGGCCTCGGTATTCTGGCGCCGAACGAAATAGCTCAAACCGCGGGAGACATGGGCCTCCGCCAGTTCTGGCCCTAGCTCCAAAGCCTTGCTGCCCGCGCGCTCGGCCGCCGCGAGGTTTGCTTCACTCGCGCTCCAGTACATGCAGGTCATCGCGTAGCTATCGGCCAAGGCGGCCCAGGCTCGAGCATAGCCGGAATCGATCTCCACGGCCTTCTCAAACATCTGGATCGCAAAGGCCATGTTCCTCGTTCCCCAGCGCCGGAAGTAATGCTGTCCCTTGAGGTAGTGCTCATACGCTTTCGCGTTGGCAGTCGTGCAACATGCGCCACTGGGCCGCGTGCCCAGCGTGACTTCCAAGGCATCGGCCACATTGATGGCGATCTCCGTCTGGATTTCGAAGATCTGCTCGAGTTCGCGGTTAAAGCTGCTCGACCAGAGATGGAAGCCGTCGCGGACGTTGATCAACTGCGTCGTGATTCGGAGGTGATTATCCGCCTTGCGAATGCTGCCTTCCAGCACCGTCGCGACGTTCAGCTCCCGGCCGATCGCGCTGGCAGCGACCGGCGTACCCTTGAAACGGAACGACGCGGTGCGCGAGGCGACCCGCAGATTTTTGATCTGAGCCAGCCGGTTCAAGATCTCCTCGGCGATGCCGTCGCAAAGGTATGCCTGGTCGTGCCCCGGACTCATATCCTCGAAGGGAAGCACCGCCACGGAGGGCGTGGCCGGGGCGGCGGCGGCGGCAGGTTCCTCTACTGCCTTATCGGAAGCCGCCGCCCGTTCCTCGCCCGTGTCTTTCTTGAAGCCCTTCACCGTCAGATCGAAAAACCAGGAGATGACGAGCGCGACTGGACAGAGCGCGACCACGAGCAAGATGAGCAGTGTCATACCCCATTTCGGGATGCCCAGAGGCTCGAAGGTCACCTCGCCGACCTGCAACAATATCCAGGCCACGACCGCATAACCGGCGGCGACCCGCAGCACCTTGCGCCGTTTCAGCTCTTCGAAAAAACTCGCCATTAGAGAGCGGGGATTGCCCGGGGATACGACCCTTCAATTAGACAAGTGACGCTGCGGACAAAGAACACGTTGCGAACCTAACGCTGGATAATATCAATTTCCATTCCGCTGCCGGTGGAGCTGCAATTCCCCGCCAGCGGGGCCGGATCGCAATCAGGAGAAAAATCGCTCCGGCGAAAGCATTGGCTGCGGCTGGCAGATGCGCCCGACGCAATGTTCCCAGGTTTCGTGGCCGCTCAGGATGAGAATCTCGACCCGCAGAAAGTAAATCGGGACTTCCGGTTTCGTTAGGCGCGGAAAACGCACAGCATCCTTTTCCGTCGTCACGATCATGTCGACATCGCGGCGGATGCAGCGGTTGATGAAGCTCTGCAGCTCCGCCTCGGTGTAGCGGTGATGATCGGTAAACCGCTTGGCCAGCTCGATTCGCGCGCCCAGGTTGCGCAGGCCGTTCTCGAAACTTTCCGGCGCGGCGATCCCGCAGAAGGAGCCGATGTAGGTATCGGTCAGGCGGCTCAGCGGGAGCTGCTCGCCGGTGTAGACGTCTTGCAAATAGAGCGGCTGGTGCGCGCACTCAATGATCTCCGCGGTGCGGTTGTAAAGCCGGATCCGCGCAATCAGCTCGTCGTTAGGCTCGCCCGTGCTCTTGGTGATAAAGATGTAACTCGCTCGGCGCAGATTCCGCGGCGGTTCGCGCAGGGTGCCGCGCGGGAGGAGGAACTCATTCCCGAAGGGCGCCTGCCGATCGATCAGGACGATGTCGAGCCGGTGCTTGAGATGGAGATACTGGAGGCCGTCGTCGAGCAGGAGGGTGTCGGCTTTCATCTCGCGGATGGCGTAGAGCCCGCTCTTGACCCGGTCCTTATCGACCAGCACGATCACGTCCTTCAGGTTGTTCGCCAACATGTAGGGCTCGTCGCCCGCCGTGCGCGAGTCGAGCAGGAGCGATTGCCCATCGGAAACGATGCGCGGCGGGTCGGGCGCGACGCCGCGGATCCGGTCGAGCCAGCTTCGTTTGGACGGTTTGGCGACGCTCTTGTATCCGCGGCTGAGAATGGCGACCCGGCGCCCGCCCCCCTGCAGGGCGCGCGCAAATTTCTCTACGATCGGCGTCTTCCCCGTCCCACCCACGGTGAGGTTGCCGATGCTGATGACGAGGCAGCCGAGTGCCCGTT
Organism: Spartobacteria bacterium; assembly: GCA_039933235.1. Classification (GTDB taxonomy): domain Bacteria; phylum Verrucomicrobiota; class Verrucomicrobiia; order Chthoniobacterales; family UBA10450; genus Palsa-1392. The sequence continues at coordinate 4,887 of JBDTOL010000113.1, forward strand.
CGCGCAGGATGCGTTTGCGATAAAGAAAGAGCCGCAGCTGCACGAGTCGGGCGTAGACTAACGAGAGAACAAAGAGGAGGCCGCGCAGGAGCGTGGCACGCGCACCGTGCTGACGCCCGAGAATGACGTCGATCGCGAACTGCTCGAGATTTTCAAGCCAGCGGCGCATCGGGAGCGAGGATGGAGATGACGATCCGGGCGCCGTCGTTGTCGGCCGCTGTGATGCGGGTTTCGGCGTCGGTCAGACCGGAGGCCTTAAGCATGGCCTCGGCGATTTCCTCCGGCGAGCGCAGGGTGAGGGCGGCGATGGTCGAACCGGAGCCGCTCAGGAAGCCGCCGAGTGCGCCGGCTTGTTCCGCCGCCGCGATGACACGGTCGAGAAAGGGAACGAACTTTGCTCGAAAAGGCTGGTGCAAGTGATCGATCAAGGCGCCGCGCAGGTTCTGGTAATTGCCGCTGGCAAGAGCGGCGGTGATGGCGCAAGCGTTGCCGCAGGACTCGACCGCACGCAAGCGATTGATTTCGTTAGGCAGGACCTCGCGCGCCTCGGCCGTCCTGACCTCGAAGGCGGGGATGAGAAGGACGAAGCGCAGGCGCGGATCGACCGGGAACTTCTGGTGCCGGTTCTGGCGCGCGACGACGAAACCGCCAAACTCGGCCGGCGCGGCGTTATCGGGATGCCCTTCGAGCTCGGCGCAGAGGCCGAAAATCTGCGCGCGTTTGAGCGGGCGACCGACCAGCGCGTTGAGGCCATGAAGCACACCGAGCCGCACCGTCACGCTACTGCCAAGCCCGCGCGAGCGGGGTACGTCGCCCTGGATCGTGGCGGAAAAGGGGAACGGCTCGCAAAGCCCCGCGCGAAAAAATCGGCGCGCCGCCTGTTGCGCCATGGTGCCTGCCTCCACCGCGTTAGCCCGGGCGACGGTCACGAAATTGTAGAGCTGCAATGCGACGCCCAGGCAGTCAAAGCCGGGGCCGAGATTCGAAGTGGTGGCAGGAACGCGCACCGTGATCTGTTGCTTTTTCAAATGAAACCGCTCGAAAGTGCAGGCGAACGACCTATGGCCGCCCTGATTCTAACGCGCACAGTTCCCGCGGCAACAACCGGTCCCAGAAAGAGATGAGAGACTGGATCGATTTCGGGCTGGTCCGCGATTTTGCGGCGGAAGAGACCGCGGCCTACCGGCTCTGCACCAAGCGGGATGGCTGGGTCGAGCGCTACGGGACGGACGTGGTGGTTTCCTACAAGAGCGAAAGCGCGCGCGAGGAAATCCTGCACGAGCTGGACGAATGGTGCCTGCTTGCGAACCAGCCTTTCACCCGGGTCTTCGGCCGCTTTCTCCCGAAACAAAATGCCGAGCGTAATCCCCCGAAGCTCATCGCCGGACCGGCCGACCTTGCGCCGCAAACGATCGTGCGCGAGCGCGGCGTGTTCTACGGGCTCGATTTTGCCGCCGGTTATTCCACGGGGCTTTTCCTCGACCAGCGCGAGAACCGCCAATTCGTCAGGCGCACGGCGCCGCGACGGATGCTCAACTGCTTCGCCTACACCTGCTCCTTTTCCGTCGTGGCTGCCCTGGCCGGCGCCGAGACCGTGAACGTCGATCTTTCCAAAAAATCACTCGACCGCGGCCGCGAGAATTTCATGCTCAACAGCCTCGCAACGGAGGGACATCGTTTCCTAGCCGACGACGTCATCGCCGTCATCCCGCGGCTCGCGCGGAAGGGAGAACGTTTCGACAGCATCATTCTTGATCCGCCTACTTTTTCGCGTTCCCGTACGGGTAAGGCGTGGCAGGTGGAGCACGATTTCGAGAATCTCGTGCTCGCCGCACTCGAAGTGGCGGAACGCGACGCGAGGATCATGCTTTCGACCAATTGCACCCGGCTCAACCAGCGCTCGCTCGAGGTGATGGGCCGCTTCTGCCTCAAGGCAACACGACGCGCGGGCAGTTTCCAGGCGACACCGCAATTGCCTGATTTCCCGACGGGGGTGGCGGCGGCGTCACTTTGGATGATATTGCGTTAACAACTTCAGGGACGCGCAAAGAGGCCTCACCATCCGAACTTCACTTATATGGACACCGAACAAATGACCGGCGCTTCGGGGGATATCGCCGAGCGAGGATTGCAATACACCAAGGGACAGTGGGACGAGATCATGGCCCAGACCGAGGATTACGTGCGAGAAAACCCCACTCGTTCGCTGATGTACGGCGTCGCCGCCGGGTTCATCCTCGACCGGTTGCCGATCTTCCGCATCCTCGGCGTCTTCCTGCGCCTTTTGCTCATGGCGTTCAAGCCAGCCATCCTGATCTACGGAGCAACCAAGCTCTATCAGGTGGTGAAGTCCGAGGACTAACCGGTGTAGAGGCGGGCGTGTCGCCCGCAGGCCCGCCGCGCCGCTCTCGCCCCACCGCGCCTAACGATCAAGGGTGAAGCCGACCTTCACCGTCACCTGCCAGTGATTGATCTTGTTCTCCTCGATGTGACCGCGGGTTTCCACCACTTCAAACCAGCGCATGTTGCGGATCGTCTGGGAGGCGAGGGAAAGCGCATTTTGCACCGCGTCCTCGATGCTTGTCGGGGAGGAACCAACCAACTCAAGCTTTTTGTAAACGTGATCGCTCATCCCCGATAGTCGCCGGAGCCGGTCAGAACTCAAACGCAAAGGCGCGTCCTCCCGAGCCGACGAGTAGCAATCCCAGTTGTGGCGTCCGGTCCTCCCGGGCGGACGCCGGAGGGACTCACCTCATGCGCTGAGACAGCGCACGGCGCAGCGCGGGAGGGACCTCGCAACTGCAATTCCTGCGTTCTCCTGCCAGAAATTGCCAACTGCGACTGGGAGATCCTCTCCCTCCTTCGGCGGATCGGGTTGACAAACTACGGCGCGTGAGATCCATGCGTTTGCCATCCCGTGGGGTCGAGGACACCGGAGCGCGCGGAACTTTGCGTTGAGCAGCTCCGACCCGCTTGTTAGCGTGGGAATCGCGCCCATGGAAAAGAACATAGAGTCCCATCTCAAGGAAACCCGCGTCTTCAAACCTGCACGCGGCTTTTCAAAAAACGCGCGCATCGGCAGCCTCGAGCAGTATCGGCGGATGTATCGGGAATCGATCCGACAGCCGGAAAAATTTTGGGCCCGCGAAGCGCGCGAGCTCACCTGGCAGGCGCCCTGGAAAAAAGTGGTCGAGTGGAAGCCGCCCTTCGCGAAGTGGTTTCTCGGCGGGAAACTGAATGTCGCGGAGAACTGCCTGGATCGCCATCTGCAGGGGCCCCGCCGGAACAAGGCGGCCATCATTTGGGAAGGCGAGCCGGGCGAAAAGCGCACTCTTACCTTCCAGCAGTTGCACCGGGACGTCTGCCGCTTCGCCAACGTCTTGAAGCGCAACAAAATCCGTAAAGGAGATCGGGTCATCATTTATCTCCCGACCATTCCCGAGGCGGCCATCGCGATGTTGGCCTGCGCCCGGATCGGCGCGGTCCATTCCGTCGTTTTCGGCGGCTTCAGCGCCGACAGCATTCGCGATCGCATCGCGGATTGCGGCGCCACCGCGGTGATCACGGCGGATGGCGGCTACCGCCGTGGTGCGATTGTTCCACTCAAGCACAACGTCGACGAGGCGCTCAAGGGCCAGACCACGATCAAACGCGTGATCGTGTTTCGGCGCGCCGGCAACGACATTCACATCGAAGAAGGCCGCGACGTCTGGTGGCATCGCGAGCTCGAGTACGTCGACGCCAAGTGTCCCCCGGCCGCGCTCGACAGCGAGCACCCGCTTTACATCCTTTACACCAGCGGCTCGACCGGCAAACCGAAAGGCATTCTCCACACCACGGGTGGTTACCTCGTCGGGATCTACGCCACGTCGAAATACGTCTTCGATCTGCGGGAGGACGACATCTATTGGTGCACCGCAGACGTTGGCTGGGTCACCGGTCACAGCTACGTCGTCTACGGCCCCCTCGCCGCGGGCGCGACGACCCTCATGTATGAAGGCGCGCCGAATTGGCCGGAGCCGGACCGTTTCTGGCGTATCATCGAGGAATACGCGGTGAGTATCCTTTATACCGCGCCCACGGCGATCCGGGCCTTCATTCGCTGGGGCGATCAGTGGGTCAAAAAACATGACCTCTCGTCTTTGCGATTGCTCGGCACGGTCGGCGAACCGATCAATCCCGAGGCCTGGATGTGGTATCAGAAGATGATCGGCGGCGGCCGTTGCCCGATCGTCGATACCTGGTGGCAGACCGAGACCGGCGGCATCATGATAACGCCGCTTCCCGGCGCGATCCCGACCAAGCCCGGCAGCGCCACCCTGCCCTTCTTCGGGGTCGATCCCGCAGTGGTCGACGCCGAAGGCAACGAGGTGCCGCCTAACGTCGGCGGAAAACTCATTATCCGCCGTCCCTGGCCTGCCATGCTTCGCTCGATCTACGGCGACAAACCGCGCTACAAGAAACAATATTGGAGTGAGTACAAAGATACCTATTTCACCGGCGACGGCGCCCGGCGCGATAAGGACGGTTACTTCTGGATCGTGGGCCGGATCGATGATGTCCTCAACGTCGCGGGCCATCGGCTAGGAACTTCCGAGATTGAAAGCGCGCTGGTCAGTCATCCCAAGGTCGCGGAAGCCGCCGCAGTCGGGCGCCCCGACGAGATCAAGGGACAGGGCGTGGTCGTCTTCGTCACCCTGAAGAGTGGGGTTAAACCAACGCCTGCCCTGAAAGAAGAGCTGCGCGGTCACGTTGGGCAGCACATCGGCGCGATCGCAAAACCCGATGAAGTCCGTTTCGCGGAGGCACTCCCGAAAACCCGCAGCGGAAAAATCATGCGCCGGCTCCTCAAGGAGATCGCGGGCGGGCAGGCGATCACCGGTGACACTACCACGCTGGAGGATTTCAGCGTCCTGGCAAAGTTAGGCAGCGCGGAGGAATAAGCGCGCTTAGTTTATCCCGTGAGTTTTCTTTCCACCGGCTTTCGCGAGCTGACGCTGAAAGTGCGCCGGCAGAAGACGCGCATGGCGCTCAAGCACGAGAAGCGCCTCCTGCAGAAATCGGAGATCGCGCTGGGACGCGAAGGGACCGCGGAAGCGGCGAAATTTCCCGAGGTGCGCAACGAAATCGTCGCCCTGAAGAAGCTGGAGCAGGAGCAGAAAGAAGTCGCCGTCCGGATTGCGAAGATCGAGGAAGCGCTCAAGCAGATCGACGGCCAACGACAGGACAATTCCAAGGAACAGGCCGCCGCTCTGGCCGAGCTCGAGGAGGAGAAACGCCCGCTGGTCGAGCGGCGCGACGAAGCCAAGGCCACCGCCGATCGCTGCGACAAGGAACTCGCCACCGTCGACAAGCGTCTGCAGGAAAATGAAACGGCGGACAGCGACCTCCTGAAGAAAGTCACCGCATTGCAGGCAACCACACCGCCGCCCGGCGACCTGGATGCGCAGATGGACCGGCTTAGCTCGGAACGGGCGCGGCTGCCGCGGGAAAAGGCCGAGATGGCCCAGGCTCGGCTGGGGAGCGCGGACGCCTGCCGCAACGCGCACGAGCGATTGGCCGCCGCCGAATCGCTCGTGAACCAGGTCGAGAAAAAGATCGTCCGGATCCGGGGCGAATTCGAAGCGAAAGACCGCGGGCTCAACGAGAGCGCCCGGACCCAACAGGAAGAGGTACGGCAGGCGCGGCAACAGCATCAGACCGTCGAGGAGAAGAAGAATCCGGCCTATCTCAACATCGGCCGTCACCTCGCGGCGCAGGGAATTGCGCCCCCGACCGCGCCGCATCTGCTCACCGAGGTGCAACACCGCCGCGCCGCGGTCGACCGTCACGCCGAGCACAAGAACGAGCTAGCCAAGCTGTCCGGGCAAATCGACAAGCAGGAGCTGCGAAAGTTTTACTTTACCATTTTCTCTCTTCTCGCGCTGCTCGCGCTCATCCTTCCTCTTGTCTCAAAATCTCCGACCAAGCGGGAATGGCTGCCGCGGGAAACGCTGGCCATTCTTTCGCTCGATCTCGAGCAACTGAACAAGGCGGCGGTCATTACTCGCTGGCGCAAGGAACAACCGGAGGTCTGGCAGAAAGTCGCCGCCGGTTTGCTCGGCCCGGCCGCTCGGACGCCGGCCCTCAACCTCGCGCAGGACGGCCGTCGCGTGACCCGTGCCCTCGCTGGAGAGGAAGGTCGGCACGAGAAGGAATACGACTTGGTGGAAGCGCGCGGCGACCTTGCCCCGGCGGTCCACACGATCACGCAGGACGATAGCTTCACCAAGAGCACCGTGACGGGGCTCGTCATCTGGCAGGGGCCGGAGGTGACGGTCGCGCGGATCGGCCCCCGCACCCTCGCCGTCGGTTCGTTAGGCGAAGTGGATAAGCTGGTGCAGGTGCGACTGGGGACGGAGCCCGATCTGAAAATCGACGATCCGTTGCTCGAGCTTTTTCAGGCGCTCGATCCGGATAGCGCACTGCGGCTCGCCTCGCGCGCCCCGGCGGAGTTGCCGGCCATCTTCGGCCCGATCCTCCCGGCAGAATTTTTGCAGGCAGCGAAGCTGCTGGGACTGGAGCTCACCCTCTCCACGCCGGCTAAAGGGCACATCAGAATCGAGCTGGAAGACGAGACCAAAGCGAAAAACTGGGCGGCCAGCCTGCAGAACGAGCCCGCTCGCTGGCTCACCATTCCCGGCTCCGATTTCCAGCTCGCGACCGAGGCTCCCAAGGTCGATCAGAAAGGCGACACGCTCGACCTGCGCTTCGATTTGCCGGAGGGCGCGGCCCGCCTCCTTCTGCAACGACTGGCCAGGGTGCAGCCCGCTCCCACCCCGAGCCCGTGAGCAGGCTCTTCCTCCGCGGCACGATCGCTTTCGCTCTTTCCGCCAGCGCGGCGGAACCGCGCTATGACAACCTGATCGACATCAAGTCGGTCGATCCGACCATCCGGGTGGAATTGCGCTATGCGACCGAGCACAACATCACCGGTCGCGCGCTCTACCCGGCAGACATGCCCGCGCTCGTTAGGCCGACGACCGCGGCGCGCCTCGCGAAGGCGCAGGAATTTCTCCGGGCGCGCCATTACGGTCTCAAGATCTGGGATGCCTACCGGCCGCTCGCCGCGCAGATGGAGCTATGGCAACGCACCCATGACGGGGCTTTCGTGGCCGACCCGCTCACCGGCAACGGCTCGCTCCACACCTGGGGCGTGGCGGTCGATGCCACCCTGGTCGACGAGCAGGGGCGGGAAGTCGAGATGCCGACCGCCTTCGACGAATTCACCCCGTCGGCCAAGCTGCGTTACCACGGCGATGATCCGAAAGTGAAATTCCATCTCAAGCTGCTCCAGGCCGCGATGCGCCACGGCGGTTTCTATGGGATGCGGAACGAGTGGTGGCATTTCGTGGCTTACGACTGGAAAAAATACGCGCCGATCCGGGAGGCGAAGAGGTTGGAGCGTGAGCCATGAATCGTGAATCGTGAATCGACGGAAAACGATTCTCGATGTAACGACTCACATCCCACATGCTCGCCACACTTAGTCAGGATCTCAGCCAACCCGAATACATCCACGTCCTGATCAATCCACTACCGGTCTACGGACTTGGGATTGCCGTGATCGGGTTGATCATCGCCCTCATCCAGCGCAGCCGTCCGGCGCAGGTTGCGACGCTCGCCCTGGTCGTGCTCTGCGGACTGATCGCATGGCCGGTCGTGCATTATGGCGAGGAAGGCTATGACCGGGTGCTCTCGATGGCGGACGATCAGGGACAGGCCTGGCTGAAGGTGCACGAACATCGCGCCGACGAACTGGTCTGGTCCTTTTATGTTCTCGCCGCGCTGGCCGCCGCGGCGATCTTCGTGCCGATGCGCTGGCCGAAGCTGGCCACCACTCTCGGCATCGTCACCCTGGTCTGCTCTTTCGCGGTCCTCGGGGTCGGTGGCTACATCGCTTATGCCGGGGGCAAGATCCGGCACCGCGAATTTCGGAACGAACCGGCTCCGTCGGTGCCGACGGAACCGGATGAGCATTAGCGGGCCGTGCGCGTCGATATCATCACGCTTTTCCCCGAGAGCTGCCGGGTTCCGTTAGGCGAAAGCATGATGGGGCGGGCGCAGGAAGCCGGCGCGCTCTATCTCGAGATTCACAACCTGCGGAGCTGGACACAGGATCGTCATCACGTGGTGGACGACGCGCCTTTCGGGGGCGGCCAAGGGATGGTGATGAAACCGGAACCGATCTTCGCCGCGGTCGAATCGCTCCGGACGGAAGAAAGCACGGTCGTGTTGATGACGCCGCAGGGCCGCCGGTTCGACCAGGGAATGGCGCGCGAGTTTTCTGGGAGCAAACACCTCATCATCATCTGCGGACATTATGAAGGAATCGATCATCGCGTGATCGAGCACCTGGTCGATGCGGAGATTTCAATCGGCGACTACGTCCTGACCAACGGCGCGATCGCTGCAGTCGTCTTCGTGGATGCGATCGTCAGGCTGCTGCCCGGTGTGCTTGGGGACGAACAATCCGCCGCGGACGACAGCTTCAGCGCGGGACTGCTCGAAGGTCCGCAGTATACTCGCCCTGCGGAATTTCGCGGCTGGAAAATTCCCGATGTCCTCCTCTCCGGCCACCACGCCGAAATCGCCGCCTGGCGCAAACGCAAAGCCGAGCGGCGGACCCGGGAGAATCGGCCGGACCTGCTCGCCTAACGAACATAAGCAGGCGCTATTCCGACGTCCCGCCGAGCCCTGAGGTTTGGCCGGTTATTGTTTGTTGTAGATCTCGACGATTCCGACACCGGACCCGCCATTCCCAGCCAGGATAGCGGTGTAAGCGCCGGGCGGAAGACTAACCTCCATGGCCGCTTCTAGTTCGTTTTCTGGCGCCAGCCCGCTCGCGCTGAGCAATGCGGCCTGCGCCGCGTCATCCTGCCAGTTGTCGTCGCTTTGGATGAGGGCGCCGTCGCCATCATGCAGTTCCAGAGTTGGGTCCGCCAGGACATTGCTCAAGCCGAATTGTGCGAGGGAGGGGCCGAGGCCGCGAATCACGACGACGGCATTCGTCTCGTGCACTCCCAGAATGAATCCGGCGATCACAACGTTTTCGCCCGTCTGAACTGCGGCGCGCGTGCTCAAGTTGCCGAGGTGCGAAGAGATACCGGAATCCAGATCGTAAATTTCGACCAATCCAACTCCCGTACCTCCGTCGTGGCCGCGCAGGAAGACGGTGTAAGCACCGGGATCGAGCGTCACAAGGATGGCCGCGTCGAGATCGTCGGTCGGGGCGAAGCCCGTGGCCTCGATTTGCGCCTCCTGCGTGTCGCGCCAGTTGTTATTGCTCAGGAAAATGGCGCCGTCGGGGCCATGCAATTCCAGCTCGGGGTCGGCGAGAAAGTCTGAGATGCCATGGCTGCCAAGTGAGGGGCCGAGGCCGCGTATGACCACTTGTTTGGCGTCACCCGGAGTGATGATGAACCCGCCAATGCCCTGGGCCTCTCCGGTCTGAGTCAGCAGACGGGTAGAAAGATTTTGTGACTCGGCGCCCATCGAAGGAGTGGGAGTGGGACTCGGACTGGAGGTAGGGCTCGGGGTTGGCGTAGGACTAGGCGAGACCGTCGGGCTCGGTGTCGGGGTGGGCGTAACCGTTGGACTGGGAGTTGGTGTCGGGGGGGGCGCTGGGGCAACGGTAACCGATTCGTTGGCATCATTACAGGCGCCGTTTACTCCGGCATTACTCGCATCACCACTGTAACTGGCGACCCACCGATAAGTGCCCGGCTGGCTTGTGACGTAAGCAGCAGACGAGTAAGTCCCGTTTCCTGAGACAACCACGGTGGAGCTCAAGATCGAAGCCGAGCCGCAGGTGGCGTCATCGGGCCCAAAGAGATTGAAAGTAATCGTGCCACCTGGGGATGAACCGCCGCTCAGCGTGGCCGTATCAGAAATGGTTCCGCCTGCGGTAACGTTGGCAGAGGCTTGAGTGGTAAGCGCCGGAGTGGCCTTCCCGACCTGCAAATAGGTAGCGTCGCTCGGAATGCCATTGGTAAAGACAGTGACCAAAGCCGGCCCGGAGGGGAACCCATTGACCGCCGCCGAGTGGAACGTCGTGTCCGACCAACCAGTCGCCGGGTCGACCTGCAGGAACATGATTTGGCCGTTGTCGATGCTGCGCAACTGCACAACCGGATAGTTTGTCGATGAATCCGCAAAGCTGCCGCTTGAGCCTGGCGAGACGCCTTGGAAGCGTGAACCAGTCAGCGCGAGGCTGCCCCCTGAGATGAGGGGCGAGGTCGCGCTGGCAATTTGTGGCTGCCAATCCGGTCGCACGAATCCCAACCCGACGTCGTAAAGTTCCACACTTGCGAGTGCGTTAAAACTGGAGCCGAGGCCTCCGGCTAGCAGGACCCGGCCATTGGGTAGCAAGGTGGCCGATTGTAGCTCCCGGGCAGTCGCGAAGCTGGCCGTGTCCGTCCAGGTGCCGCTCGCCGGATCGTAGAGTTCCGCACTCGCCTGGAAGGCGCCGCCATTCGTCCGTCCTCCCGCGGCCAGAATCTTGCCGTTGGGCAGCAGGGTCGCGGTGTGAAACCGGCGTGCGGTCGCGAGACTGCCAGTATTTGTCCAGACGCCGGTGGCGGGATCGTAGAGTTCCGCGCTGGCGTAAACAATCCCGCTGCTGTTGTTATCGCCACCCGCGACCAGAACTTTGCCGTTAGCCAGCAAGGTCGCGGTGTGTTGTTTTCGCGCGTCGGTGAGGCTGCCTGTCTCCGTCCAGGTGCCGGTAGCCGGATCGTAAAGTTCCGCGCTGGCGAAGTCGCCCGTATTATCCACTCCGCCCGCCACGAGGACCTGGCCATCGGGCAACAAAGTCGCCGTGTGCAGGAAACGGGCATGCACGAGACTGCCGGTCGCGGTCCAGCTGCGGGTCGCGGGATCGTAAAGCTCCGCGGTAGCTATGGAGCCGGTATCGTCCGCACCGGCTGTCACCAGGACTTTGCCATCTTGCAGCAAGGTGGCCGTTTGATAATAACGCGGGTGGAGAAGGCTGCCGGTGGTCTTCC
>JBDTOL010000114.1:0-17082 GCA_039933235.1 Spartobacteria bacterium
GATTCTTCCGACAATTTGCTTCCGGTCGGAGTCAGAAAAATGGAACGATAAGGCAGGCTGGTGACAAGCCCGTCGCGTTGCAGGCGCTGGATGGTGCGGGCGACCGTGACGTGGGTGACCCCGAGGCGTCGCGCAATATCGATCACCCGCGCTTCGCCGGTGGCGGCGATGAGCTCAGCGATGATCTCGACGTAATCCTGCGCGATCTCCTGGGCATGCTCCAGGCGGGTCCGATTCGGCCGACGGGTCGGGAGGGCCGGACGACGTTTGCGAGAGGAAGCGGGTTTTTCCGGCACGACGGAGACTGAACCAAAGAAGGACCGTTGACAACAAGAAGATAGATTTGTAGCCTGCGCTTCATCTTTATGTGCGAGCCTCGAGATATAGATTCTGCTAAAGATTGAATTCAACGCCCGGGGCGCCTGACGCTAAAATAAAAAACTCCGGGGTCTGGCGGCGAACCGGCGGGATGGTTTCACTGCCGGAAGTGCACCGCAGCATCGTGGTCCCGGGCAAAGGTTCCTTCTGGCGCAAGATGGCGGCTTTCGCCGGACCCGGTTTTCTGGTCGCCGTCGGCTACATGGATCCGGGCAACTGGGCCACCGATCTCGCGGGCGGCGCGCAGTTTGGCTACACCCTGCTCGCGGTCGTGATGATCTCGAATTTCATGGCCATCCTCCTCCAGCACCTGTGCGTGAAGCTGGGCGTGGTAACGGGACGCGATCTAGCGCAAGCCTGCCGCGATCACTACAGCCAGCCTACGATCTGGTTCCTCTGGGTTATCTGCGAGCTGGCGATCGCGGCCTGCGACTTGGCCGAAGTCGTCGGCTCGGCCATTGGTCTGCAGCTTCTTTTCGGCATCCCGATCGTCTGGGGCTGCGTCATCACCTGCCTCGACGTCCTGGCTGTCCTCTTCCTGCAGAACAAAGGCTTCCGTTACATCGAGGCGGTCGTGGTCACGCTCATCCTGACTATCGGCGGCTGCTTCGCCTTTGAACTCTTTTTTGCCAAGCCCAGCCTGACTGGTGTGATGCTGGGCTTCGTGCCGAGCGCCGATATTCTGAAGAATCAGAGCATGCTCTACGTCAGCATCGGCATCCTGGGCGCGACCGTTATGCCGCACAATCTCTACCTGCATTCCTCCATCGTGCAGACGCGCAATTTCGAGCGGTCGACGGAAGGCAAGCGCGAGGCGATCAAATTCGCCACGATCGACTCCACCTTCGCGCTCATGTTCGCGCTCTTCATCAACGCCGCCATCCTGATCCTGGCGGCGGCGGTTTTCCACTGGTCCGGACACAAGGACGTCGCGGAAATCCAGGACGCCTATCAGTTGCTCAGCCCTACTCTCGGGGTGGGCGTGGCGAGCACGCTCTTCGCCGTCGCCCTCCTCGCCTCGGGCCAGAACTCGACCCTGACCGGCACGCTGGCGGGCCAGATCGTGATGGAGGGTTTCCTAAACTTTCGCATCACGCCGTGGCTGCGCCGGCTGATCACGCGCGGCATCGCGATCGTGCCGGCGGTTGTGATCATTGGCCTCTACGGCGAGAGCGAAACGACTGAATTGCTCGTCGCCAGTCAGGTGGTGTTGAGCATGCAGCTGGGCTTTGCGGTCTGGCCCCTGATGCGTTTCACGGGGGAGAAAGCGAAGATGGGTGAATTCGTCAACCCGGCCTGGATTAAAATCCTTGGCTGGACCACGGCCATGATTATCATCGTGCTCAACCTCAAACTACTCTTCGATACCTTCATGCCGGAAGGAGCGCGCCGGGCCTTCTACGGCTTCTTTGGCCTGCCGGCAGAATAATTTCGCCGTGTACCAGCACATTCTCATTCCGCTTGAAAACAGCGAGGCCGACCAGGCCATCCTCGATCACATCAGGCCGCTCGCGCGAATGACCGGCGCGAAACTTTTGCTCATGCATGTGGCCGATGGCTGGGTGGCGCGCAATTACAGCCGGCTCAACCTGGCGGAGAGCGAAGAAATGAGGGAGGACCGCGCCTACCTGGAGACCCGGGCGACCGAGCTGCGCGCCGAGGGATTCATCGTCGAATATCTCCTCGCCCTGGGCGAACCGGCGGACGAGATGATAAAGGTGGCCGCCTCGCATGGGGTCGATCTCATCGCCATGTCGACGCACGGCCACCGTTTCATCAGCGACCTGCTCTACGGCAGCACGGCCGACAAGGTGCGGCACCTGGTGGATGTCCCGGTGCTTTTGCTCAAGGCGAAGCGTTAAGTCATCTTCCTTTCTCCCTAACGAGGGCGGCTTTGCTGGACAGAAGAGGGGAACCGGCTTAACGACAGAGAGAAAATTGCGTCATGTTTGGTCCCACTAAAATCTACTTCATCGTCTTCGGCCTCCTTACCATCGCCGGCGGAATCATGGGCTACGTCAAGGCCGGCAGCACCATCTCGCTGATCGCGGGCGCAATCAGCGGCATCCTCCTGCTGGTCGCGGCGTTTCTTCTCCCCAGCCAGGTCGTCGCCGGCCTCGTTATCGGCGGCCTTGTTTCTCTCCTGCTCGCCGCCCAGTTTTTGCCCGCGTTCTTTCGCTCCGGCAAAATGATGCCGGCCGGCATGATGTCGCTCCTGAGCATACTCGGCGTCGTCTTTGCGATCGCCGCTTGGCTGCGCAAATAGCGGCTGCGCGTGCGTAAGTTTCGCCTGAGGACGCTGCGCTGGCTCGCCTTGTGCCTCTTCATCGGGCTCTTCAGCGCGATCGTCGTGCGCTGGATTTCACTCGAGCGCCTGCGCCTGGGATGGCAGCGGCTCGGGCCGCCCTCGCGTCCCACCCCGACGGCGACAACGACACCCGTGCCCACGCCGACCCGTCCGCCGGTCATCGCTGGGAAGATTGATACGGCCAAGCTGTGGAGCGGAATCACGGTGCAGGCCGAAATCGCTCCGACGCCCGGAGGCTCCGCCTCGGTCGAGCGAGCCGACCCGGAGAGCTATGTGCTCGATCTGAAACTGAAGGTGCGCGTGCCGACGCCGAACAAGACGCTGGAGGAATTGGCGGCGGTTACGCCCGAGTTGCCGAAGCTGCTGCCGCAGCTCGCCACCACCTTCTCGCCGGAATCGGTTTCGCCTCAGTTCCAGGAGCTCTACGATTACAAGCTGCGCATGCTGCGGGAGGATCTCGTTAGGCTGGATCAGCTCCTTTCCCGGCACAATTTCTACGATTGCCAAACCATCCTGCGCCTGCGCCATCCGGAGACGAAGCGCAGCGCCATCCTGCTCCAGGCCGACATGGACGTGGACGCGGACGGCTCCGATTCCGACCGGATGCCGGCAGTCGACGGGAGTTCTCTCAACTTTAAGCCTTTCACCAGCTACCACTGGAAGAAAACGACCGCGCAGCCGAACCCGTTTCTTCCCCTGGCAGAAGAGAAGCTGCGCCGCTACGAAAAAGAGTTTGCGCAAAAGGGCCTGACGCTGGAGCGGAACCGTGATCTGCGGAGCGGCATCGAGCGGATGAAGACCGAAGTGGACTCGCTCAAGCGCTTCAGTTACCTGATCGCCGCGACCGACCCCTACATCGTGCTTCCCGGGATCCTGGCGCGCGCAAACGACTCCGGCAAAGTGGGGGACTACGCGGTCGTCATCTTCGGCGACCAGATTTATCCAGCGATCATCGGCGACGTCGGTCCCAACGACCGGGTGGGCGAAGCGTCGCTCCGGATCGCGCAGCAGATCAACGCTCAGGCCACACCGTACAACCGGCCGGTAAGCGATCTGAAAGTAACTTACCTGATTTTCCCAGGAACAGCCCAGAAGCCGTTCGGGCCGCCCGACCTGGAAAAAATGCGGGCGCGCTGCGAAAAGCTGGTCCAGGAACTGGGCGGCGCGAGCGTGGCACTACACCAGTGGGCAAATTTGATTCCCACGCCCACGCCGACTCTATCACCCACACCGACGCCCGCCCCTTCTCCGAGCGCGCCGCCTCCGCCTAACGGATCCGCCACGACCGCGCCAACGCCGTTGGTCGCGCCAACTTTTGCCTTTCCGACTCCAGCAGAGTCGGCGTCGCCTTCCGTGAGTGTGACGCCGAGTTTGATTCCGGCCACCTCGCCACTGGTCACCCCGAGCCCATCAATCTAAGTGGGCGAGCCGACCTATCCGTTCTTGGGGTTGCGCTGAATCTTTATGCCCAGTTCGTTGAGCTTCTGCTGGCCGCCCTTGGAGCGCTCCGCCGAATTTGTGTAGTTGGTTATAGTTAAATCATTCGCGTTCTGCGCCATCTTCACGACCGTGCCGATGCTTACGCCGTTAGACTGGGCCAACTCCGTCCAGCTGCGGCCTTTGACTCGCAGGGTGGCGATCTCCTGCACCTTATTGCTGTCGCCCCGGGCGATGGCGTTGATCGCGCAGAGTTCGCCGAAACGGAGCCGCAAGACGTCCTGCTGGGCTCGCAATTCCCGCTGCGGCACACCGGTCACGCGTGAGATTGCGGCGACCACGTAGGGCAGTTCGACTGCAGTGCCCGCAGCCGCGTTCAAGCGGTTGATGTTGCCAACAAGAGCTTTTTCGTCCGTCCCTGAAATTTTATGTTTCGCCACCCGCACCGAGCCACCGCCCAGGAGGCTGCCGACCGGAGGCGGGATAAAGATGGTGTCGTAGTCGTCATCGCTGTCCTGGGAAGCGGCGTTGATCGAATCCGCCGCCGCCGACTGAGTAGCGGAGGCCTGTGTATGAGCGGTTTGCGAAGGTGCAGCGCAGCTGACTAACAGGCAGAAAACTGGGAGAGCGCTTGCGATTGCCTTTAGCATGGACGCCGTTTTGCTGGGTTGAGGCGCCAGTGTCAAGCGCGAAATCTTCGCCACTTCCCGGCCGCAATTTTCCATCCACGGCCAGCAGCAAGTCTGTAGCGTGCTGCGACGGCGGATCGCTGATCTCGGTCCAGGTTGATTAGAAGAAAAACGCTAGCCGTCTTGAGGTCGCGGGGCCGATCTAATCCCCATCTCCTGCATCTTCCGCTGACCGCCCTTGGCGCGCTCCTTCGAATTTGAATAGTTGGTGATGGTCATGTCGTTCGCGTTCTGCGCTGTCTTCACGACTGTGGCGATGCTCGTTCCGTTAGACTGGGCCAGTTCCGTCCAGCTGCGGCCTTTGGAACGCTGCGTCGCGATCTCCTGCACCTTGTTGCTGTCGCCCCGAGCGATCGCGTTGATCGCGCAGAGTTCGCCGAAACGTAGCCGCAAGACATCCTGCTGAGCTTGCAATTCCCGCTCCGACACACCCGTCACGCGTGAGACTGCAGAGACCACGTAGGGCCGTTCGCCCGCGGTGCCCGCAGCGGCGTTTAAGCGATTAATGTTGCCTACGAGAGCTTTTTCATCCGTCCCTGAAATTTTCTTTTTCGCCACCCGCACGGAGCCGCCGCCGAGGAGGCTGCCCACCGGGGGCGGGATAAACATGGTTTCGTATTCGTCATCATTATCTGTGGAGGCGGTATCGACCGTCCCAGTGGCTGCGCCCGGAGCGGCAGAGGCCTGGGGGCGGGCGGATTGTGAAGGCGCTGAACAGCCCGCTAACAAGCAAAGAATCGATAGGATAGCGACGATTGGCTTTAACATAGTGAAGTGGCTTTTAGCTCCTGGCCAGTAACGGGTCAAGCGCGAAATAGTTTGTCCCGATCCGAGTGCCGAAAGTCTGCCGCAGAAACGTAACAATTGACCTTTTGCCCGCGACAACCGGCCTCGCTACAAAGAAGCGTGGTGATGGATCGCAATCGCACAAATCGCTACCGCGCCGCCTGGATCTCAGACGTCCATCTCGGCACGCGCGGGAGCAACGCCCCCGCCTTGCTCGCTTTCCTCAAGGAGAACGATTTCGAGACGCTCTATATCGTGGGCGACCTGATCGATATCTGGTCGCTCCGGCGCGGGATCTATTGGCCCCAGGAGCACAATGACGTCATTCAAAAAATCCTGCGCAAGGCGCGGAAGGGGACTCGCATCGTTCGTCTCCCCGGGAACCATGACGAATTCCTGGCCAGCCATCTTGGCGCCTATGGTGCGATCACGATCCAAAGCACGCTCTCCACGTGACCGCAGACGGGCGCCGTCTTTTCATCCTGCACGGGCACGAGCTTGACACAGTGGTACAAAACATCAGTCTGCGCCGCACTTTGCGCTCCACCGGGCGCGCCTACCTGGGCCGACTTGAGGCGGAGCTGGATGACGTGACGGCGTGGGCCCACGCCCGCGCGGGGGAGCGCGACCTGCCGAAGGGCCGAATCCGCGATCTGGGCGACATGATCACTCTCGTGCGCAAGATCGACGTCAAACCGCTCAAGGGCCAGCCGGCGCGACCTCAAGAAGATCGATGCCACGTTGGGCGATCTGCGCGAGTTTATTGTGACCAACGGCTCTCGTTAGGCCGGACCGCTCTCGACCCGCCGGTCGCTCGCGTAGCGCAGCACGCGCCGGCCAAATCGCCCCGGTTTCTCGGCGAAAAACCGGGCCCCGAGATCGACGCAGATCCGCTCCAGTTCCCGCTCCCTGGTGCAGATGAGACCGAGCAGGATGGCGCGTTCATCCTCGCCCTTCGTCTGGCTCGCCTCGAGTTGGGCGCGAAAGAAAGCGAGATCGTGTAGAGCCCCGAGCTTTTGCCCCAGATTTTTCGCGGCGGCGGCGATCGCGCAGACTACTTCCTCGTCGAGGTTCTGCAGGAGACGCGCCTGATACCAGATGTCTTTGACTCGCTTGCGCCAGGAATGGAATTGCTCGGGGAGCGGTTCCTTGCTCACGCAGCGGAAGCATTTGCGTCCCCGCCGATAGGCATGTTGGAGCGCACAGGAGAGATCGTTGGGGCCGAGTTTGTCTACCGGCCATCCTTCAATGCGATCAGCGATGTGTTGCAAAGTTGCGACTGCTTCCAACCGGCGCGCGCCGAAGCTGTCCGAGATCGCGCTGATCTCGTGCTGGAGCTCCTTGCTCGTGTGGGGAAAATCAGTCGTCTTCTGCTGCGCGCGCTGGCAGACGTCGGCGAGCGTCTCCAGTTGCACTCGCGCATCGCGTGAACTGGAGAAAGCGCGGGCAGTCTCGCGCAGGCGGCCATTCTCTTCTCGGTAGCGCTCGTCACCGAGCTGTTCGCGCACGAGGCGCAAGAGCGCGCGGGTTTTCTTGATGTGTTTGCGCGTCGCATGCACCGCCTCGGCCTCGTTGCCGGCAGTCATTCCCTTCATTTCGCACAGCGCGCCCTCGAGCTGCTCCCAGGCGATCCGGCGGATCCCGGCCGCCAGGCTCTCTTCCGTCTTCAAGCGATAGCTCATGGCGATTGGATTGGTGTGGGAAGAGTTGCTGCGTTTGATCGCGCTACCCCGCATGGATTCGAACCATGAATAACGCCTCCAAAGGGCGCTGTGTTACCGTTACACCACGGGGTATTTCGAGAGCCGCGCTTTGATCGCGCCGCTACGAATCTTTAGAGCGCAAACGGCAATTCGCAAATCAGCTCCGACTTCGACTCGGGCCGCCGCGCCCTTCAGGGAGCGGCCCTTTAGAAGGGGATGAGAGGCGCACTTCCAGGCTCGCCCTCGCCTGACCGCGCGATTGAATCGAGCACGGCGTCGATCTGCGCGACCACCTCCGCCGGCTGGTAGGGCCGGCGCACGAACCCGGCCAGGCCGCTCGCCATCATCCGCGTGAGTCGGTGTTTCTCGATGAAACCGGTGTTGAGCATGACGACCGCGTTTGGGTCGATCTTGCGCAAACGGTTGAAGGTTTCTTCGCTATCCATCACCGGCATTGTGAGATCGAGCAGGATTAAATGGAAGCGGTCGGGGCGCGAACGGAAGAGGTCGAGACATTCAATGCCAGACTGCGCTGTGACCACTTCGAAGCCGGCCTTCGTCAAAACATGCCTGGAAAGGACAAGCGCCATCGGCTCGTCATCCACCACCATGATGCAGCGGCCGGCCGGCCGCACCCGCACGGACGGCTGTTCCGCTGCGGTGAGTGCAGGATGGAGCAAGATCTTGCGTTCGCTGCCGCCGGCCTGCTCGACTAGCCGGCTCGTCACCTCGGCCGCACGCTCGATGCTCAAGTGGAGCATTTGAAAATGCTTCTTCGCGCCGGCATCGCCTTCCCACATTCTCTCGAGCAACCGAATCGTGCCCGTGATGATCTGGAGCAGATTATTCAGCTCCCGGGCAGCGGCGGGCAATCCAGCAGCTTCTTCATCGCCGGGCGGACCTCCCGTAACACCTTTTCTCATGGCTGGACGGGCAGATTTCGCGGCACAACGGCAGGTGCCCCGAGACAAGAATTTTTCGGCACACTTCTCACCAAAGCACCCAGGGTGCCTTCGCCTCGCTTTTCATGCGGCCCGGCTCCGGCTTCTGTCCGGGATGCCGCGCACTTTTTTCTGGGTAGAGTCGATTTGTGAAACTCGAATCGTCGAAATTCCGCGTCTCGCCCGGGTCGTCCTGGCTTCTGGGTAAAACGCCCACCGCGGCCAAACCGTTCTACAAATCGAAGGCGCATTACCGCAAACTGCTCGACCACCAGATCGAGGAAATGAGCGAGCTGCAGAGCCTCCTCTACGCCCATGATCGCTACGCACTCCTCCTCATCTTCCAGGCGATGGACGCGGCCGGCAAAGACAGCGCGATCAAGCACGTCATGTCCGGCGTGAACCCGCAGGGTTGCCAGGTTTTCAGCTTCAAGCACCCCAGCGCGGAAGAGCTCGAGCACGATTTCCTCTGGCGCACCACCCGCTGCCTGCCCCAGCGCGGCCGGATCGGGATCTTCAACCGCTCCTATTATGAAGAGGTGCTCATCGTTCGGGTGCATCCGGATCTTCTCCGCGCTGAAGCCCTCCCGGTCGAGCTGGTCGACGAAAAGACGATCTGGGAGGAACGCTATAAATCGATCAATGACCTCGAGAGCCATCTCTATCGCAGTGGCACGCGGATCCTGAAATTTTTCCTGCACGTTTCGAAAGAGGAGCAGCGCAAACGCTTCCTCGCCAGGCTCGAGGAACCGGATAAGAACTGGAAATTTAACATCGGCGACCTCAGCGAACGGGAGCTCTGGGACGAATACATGGCGGCCTACCAGGCATGTCTTTATGCCACCAGCACAAAGCAGGCGCCGTGGTATTGCGTCCCGGCGGATGACAAAAAGAATGCGCGGCTCATCATCGCCCAGGCCATCGTCGAAACGCTGCGGGAATTAAAGATGTCCTATCCGCAGCCGGACCCGGCCCATCGCCGGGAGCTCGCGACGATTCGCAAGCAGCTCGCCCATGAGAATTTGTAAGCAGCTCGCGCCACCGTTGTCATCCCGATCCGACGCAGCGCGGAGAGGGACCTCGCGATTGCAATCCGTGTGTTCTTGTGGCTCCGGCGCGTCGTCGGCCACTTGCGAGGTCCCTCCCCGTCTCCGCGGCTCGGGATGACAAGTGGAGGTGGCGAGCGTCTTGTTTCCATGACTCCTTCACGTTTGAATTTTCGAGTCGACGCTGAAGCGCCGGGTTCGCGCGCCCGCGCCGCGACTTTCCGCACTTTGCACAACGAGGTGAAGACACCGCTTTTCATGCCGGTCGGCACGAAAGCGACCGTCAAAGCGCAGCTTCCGCGCACCCTCGAGGAAGCCGGCACGCAGATCCTGCTCGCCAACACCTACCACCTGCTGCTGCGCCCGGGGCCGGAGGTTTTTCGGCGCACCGGCGGCATCCATGGCTTCATGAGCTGGGACCGCGCGGTTCTGACCGACTCCGGCGGATTCCAGATTTTCTCCCTTCCGCACGCCTGCGCGATGAGCGAGGAGGGCGCGGTCTTTCAGAGCTATCTCGATGGGCGCACCATCCTGCTCAGCCCGGAAGTGAGCGTCGAAACGCAAATCGCGATCGGGAGCGACATCATGATGGCGCTCGATCAATGCATCGCTTCAACCGCCGATGAAGCCGCCGCGCGCGCGGCGCTCGGGGTGACTCACCGCTGGGCCGCGCGCAGCCTCGCCGCCCGGGGCGATTCGCCGCAATCGATCTTTGGCATTGTGCAAGGCGCGCTCTTTCCCGAGCTGCGGCGGGAGAGCGCTGCAACGTTAGGCGAAATGCCTTTCGACGGTTTCGCCATCGGCGGGCTGGCGGTCGGTGAAGGCCGGAGCGAGCGCGAAGACATCTGCGAGTTCACCGCGCAACTTCTCCCACCCGACAAGCCGCGCTACCTGATGGGCGTCGGCACACCGCTCGACATCCTCGAGGCGGTGCATCGCGGAATCGACATGTTCGATTGCATCATGCCGACGCAGCTGGCCCAGCGCGGCGCCGTTTTTACCTCGCGCGGTTTTCTCCAGATGCGCCGCGGCGTTTACAAATTTTCCGACGACAAGCTCGATCCGGAGTGCCATTGCCCGACCTGCGCCCGTTATTCCCGCGCCTACCTGCATCACCTCACGAAGGCGAGCGAGACCCTCGGGTGGCAGCTCCTCGGCAAGCACAACATCCATTTCTACCACCAGCTCATGCGCGACATCCGCGCGAGCATCCTGGCCGGCCGATTTACTGAATTTTATCGCGAGAAGCGCCTCATCTTGCAGGAGTCGGATCGGGAATATCCCGTGCAACATCCCAAGCCGGGCCGGCGCAAGGTGATGTCGTTAGGGAAATACGAGGTCCACATCGCGCAGGAAGGGTTCGCCAGCATCCGGCAGGTCACCTCCGGCGAGATTATGCACATGCGCACTCCGCCGATGGAGGAGGCGCGCAGCCTTTACGTCGAGCAATCGCAGCTCGCCGCGCGTCTCTGCCTCGAGACGACGGAGCCGCTCGTGATCTGGGACGTCGGGCTCGGCGCCGCCGCCAACGCGATGGCGGCTGTGGAGTGCTATGAAGCGCAGGCCTCGTTAGGCGAGGTCCGACCGCTGCGTCTCGTCAGCTTCGAGAACGATCTCGATTCCCTCCGCCTCGCCCTCCGGCACCAGGACAAGTTTCCCTACCTTCGGCATGCCGGCCCCGTTCGCCTTGTCGAGCACGGCGAATGGCAATCGAAGCGCTTTGCGGGATTGCACTGGCAGCTCGTGACCGGGGATTTTCTTGAAACCCTCGCGCGAGCGCCGCTCGCGCCCGACCTCATTTTTTACGACATGTTCTCGAGCAAAACCCATCGCGAACAGTGGACGATCGAGCTCTTCCACCAGCTCTTCGCGGCCTGCCGCGGCCGCTCCGCGGAGCTCTTTACCTATTCCCATTCGACCGCTGTCCGCGCGGCGCTGCTCGCGGCCGGATTTTTCGTCGCCAAGGGTCGACCAGCCGGCGCAAAGGAGGAGACGACCATCGCGCTGACCCCGGCGGCGCTGGGTTCTCATTTCTCTCATCACTACGAATTACTCGCCTCGGAATGGATCGGCCGCTGGAATCGCTCCCAGGCCAAATTTCCCGCAGAGATCCGGGCTGATGACCGGCCGGCCTTTGAGGAACAGATCCGCGGGCACGAGCAGTTTCGTTAGGCGCGGTCTTCCTTAGCGCGGGGGCGGCTCGGCCTTCTCTGCGTAGGGCCCGGCCTCCAGCAGTTCGTCGATGCCACCCTGGTCCTGCAAGAGCGCCTTCATGCTCCAATGAATATGCCCGGGTGACGAGGTGCCGCGCCGCGTCAGTTCGATTTGCCTAACGATCTCCCGCGCGGGCCGCTTCGCACCGATTCTCTCCGTCGCGATCCCGGGCCAAACCGGCGTTCCGTGGCTCTGCGAGCGCCACCAATCGAGCAGGACGGGGAAACTCTGTTTCGCCGGCTCGATGCTCCAGTAGAGCTGTGGCGCGAGGTAATCGACCCACCCTTCCGCGAGCCATTTGCGCGAATCAGCAAAGAGCTGTCCGTAGGCATCGAGCTGCGCCTCGATCGTGGAGGGAACGCCGGGCCGCCAGATCCCGAACGGACTGATCCCTACGCGCGCCCGTGGTTTTGCCCTTTTGACCGAGCGATACATCGAACGTACGAAGTCATTGGTGTTGTCGCGCCGCCAGTCCGCCCGGCTCATCCCACTCTTCACCCCGAATCGCTGCCAGGTGGAGTCGTCGGGGAAAGAGGCCGCGCCGGATTTGGTTGGATAGGGATAAAAGTAATCGTCGAGATGAATCCCATCGATCTCATAACGCCGGGCGATGTCGGTGATGACATCGATCACGTAGGCGCGGGCGGCCGGGTCGCCCGGATCGATCCAAAGTTGTTTCCCGAAACGCCGCACCCATTCGGGGTGTTTTTTCGCGACATGATTGGCAGGCAATTTCGCGCTCGCGTTGATCGCGGCCCGGAACGGATTCACCCAAGCGTGCAGTTCGATCCCGCGCGCATGCGCTTCCGCGATCGCGAACTCAAGCGGGTCGTAACCCGGCGCCACGCCGGCCTGGCCGCTGAGGAACTCCGACCACGGCTCCATCCTGGAAGCGTAGAGTGCGTCGCTCGCCGGCCGCACCTGGAGCAGGATGGCGTTGAGATGCAACGCGGCTGCGCGATCGAGCAGGGCGCGCAGCTGCGCCTTCTGCGTGGCTGCGGGCAGGCCCGGTTTCGAGGGCCAGTCGAGATTGTAGACCGTCGCCACCCACGCGCCGCGGAACTCGCGCTCCGCGCCGTTCGCCGCGACGGAAATGCCTAACAAGAGGAATGCAGCCAGCAACCAGCGATGCAGAAACATGGAATTACCTTAGCGCAGCCTCGACCGCGGCTGGAAAAATTTCGCTCACCTCGCCCTCCAGGCGCAGGGCAACGCACGGCTCGCCATCGTGCTCCGTCGCGCCGCGATTGATGATTACATATGGCACGCCGCGCCGTGCCGCCACGAGAGGAAACGCCGCCGCCGGATAGACGGACAGAGTCGAGCCGAGCGCCACGACCAGGTCCGCCCCGGCGGCCGCACGCTCGGCCCGGTTCAATTCGTTAGGCTCGAGGCTCTGCCCGAAACTGATTGTAGCCGGTTTCAAGAAGCCGCCGCACGCACAGAGCGGCGGGGTGCGATGGGCCCGGAAATAGTCGAAGTGCGGTTGCGGATCGCTCCGCTCCTTGCAGCTCTGGCATTCGGTCACCGAATTTGTTCCGTGCAATTCGACCAGTCGTTCCGGACTCGTTCCCGCGAGGGTATGGAGGCCGTCGATATTCTGCGTCACGACCATCACGACCTTTCCCGAATCCTCCAGGCTGACGACGGCGCGATGGACGTCGTTAGGCTGAGCATTTCGAAACGACTCCCACGCTTCCAGCTTGTAATCCCAGTGCTCAATCCGCGCTGCTTCCGAGGTCATAAAATCCTGGTAGTACACCGGCTGGCGCCGCGTCCAGACTCCCTGCGGGCCGCGAAAATCGGGAATTCCGCTCCCGGTCGAAATACCCGCGCCGGTGAAGACGAAAATACGGCTCGAACCGCGCAGATACTCGGCGAGATCAGTTTCCGCCATCGTTCGGTAAGTTCACTCCAGGGAGCCGCAGCAGCTCGAGCCCCGCGGCTTGAAGTTGCGTGTTTACGCCTGTGACTTCCGCGGGGATCGATTTCCATTTTTCCAAAACGGAGTGCGTTACGCGTTGCAGGTCGCCGCAGGCAACTTCTTGTTGGGGCGTCGGTCCGGCATCCACTTGTTGCAGGTCGCCGAAGAGTTTCACGACCTTGTTCAGGACATCGAGCTCGAGCGTGTCGCCCGCGCGCACAGCGGCGGGATTGGCAAATTCCTCTAGCTTCTTGCGCAGGCCGGCGATCGCCTCATCCGCATTGCCGCGGCCGCGTTCCCTCGCTTTTTTCAATTCACTCATGAGCCGTTCGTAGCTCTTGCCAATCGGCTGCAGTTCCGCGCGGAGATCTTGCAGCCTCTTGGAAAGCTCAAACTGTTTCGTCAGCTCGGCCTCGGTCACTTTGAGTCGGGGATCCATCTTCACCGTCAGCGGCTGGGTAAAACTCTTGCCGTCAGTCGTGAGCACGACCGTGTAATTCCCGGGCAGGGACCAGGGGCCGGTCGGTTGCGGCGCGGTCTTGCCATAAATCGCGGTCATCGGGTACTCCGCTTTCGTGTCGGACAACGGCGTGCCGTGCAGGTCCCAATAAAAGCGATGTAATCCCGACTTATCCGGGAGGATTTGCGGTGGTCGCACCCAGTAGCGCGGGATTTTCAGCTTCGGGTCGGGCGTGCGCGAGGGATCGCTGCTCGCATAACGGCGGACCAACTGGCCCTTGCTGTCCTTGATCTCGAGCGTAACCGGTCCGCTGCTCTCTTCGCCTAACGAGTAATCGATCATCGCGCCTTCCGGCGGATTTTCGCCTACCGGTTCGTCGGGGGGCAGGGGCGTGTCGGTGTTGGAATTCCAGCGCACCCGGAGCGCAGTCTGCGGCTGAAAGAGAAGCGTCGCCTTTTCGTTAGGCTGAAGCTGGCGTAGCGCGGTGATGTTGTCCAAAATCCAGAAACCGCGCCCATGCGTCCCGATCGCAAGATCGTCGTCCTTCACAATCAGGTCGCGCACCGAAGTCGCGGGCAGATTCAGGCGGAGCGACTGCCAGTTCGCGCCATCGTCGAGCGAAAAATATACGCCCCGTTCCGTCCCGGCGAAGAGGAGTCCGCGCCGCTGCGGGTCTTCCCGCACGACGTTCACATTCTCGTCCGCTGGGATGCCGCGCACGATTTCCTGCCAGCTTTTTCCTTCGTCGCGGGTCCGGTAAATATGCGGTCGCAGATCGTCGAGCCGGATCGTGTTGACCGCCGCGTAGGCGCTCTTCGGATCGAAATGGCTCGCATCCATCAGGGAGACTTTCCACCAGGGTGCGATCTGGGGTGGCGTCACGTCAGTCCATTTCTTGCCGGCGTCGGTCGTTAGGTGGATCAAGCCGTCGTCCGTTCCCGCCCAGATCCGGTTCCCCTCGAGCGGCGATGGCGCGACGGTGTAGATGACGCCGCGCTGGCGCGGCTGCGCGGTCGGCCGGTCGCGATATTTCCCGACGCTGGCCGGGACTTCGAACGTCTTGCGCGTCAGGTCGGGGCTGATCTCCTGCCAGTTGCGCCCGCCGGAGCGCGTTTGCCAGAGAGTGTTGCTGGCGAAGAAGAGCGTGTGCGGATCGGTCGGCGAGAAGATCACCGGCATGGTCCGGATCAGTCGAAATTCGTCGGAGCGAAAAGGCTTCGGCAGAATGTCCTGGCCCTGATGTGTGCGGCGATCGTAACGGGTCAGCTTTCCGCCATAAACAATCTCTGGATCCTGCGGCGAAGCGGTGACGTAACCATATTCCTCCGCCCCGACCGGATGCCAGTCGCGGAAGGTGATCGCGCCATTCGGCCCACGGCTCGCGATGCCGACCGAGCCGCTTTCCTGTTGGCCGCTGTAAAGATTGTAGGGGAAAGCGTTGTCCGCGCTGACGTGGTAGAGCTGGGCGGTCGATTGGTTATACCAGGAGCTCCAGGTTTGCCCGCCGTTCACCGTCACGATTGCGCCCTGGTCGCTCGCGAGCAGAATGATCTGCGGGTTCGCCGGATTGATCCAGACGTTCTGGTAATCGTCGCCGCCGGGCGCGCCGCGCCAGCCTTCCCAGGTTCCGCCGCCATCGATCGATTTCCAGCAAACGACGCTCGCGGCATAGACGACCTTCGGATTCTTCGGATCGATTCGCAGCACCGGCAGGTCTCCGCCGCCGATGCGTGCCCCCGGCCGTTCATCGGTTGTCGCCAGCCCCCAGTTTTCGCCGCCGTCATTGGAGCGGTAAAGCTTCCCGGCATCGAGCGTCGCGACCGCCGCGATGAGGGTGCGTGGCGCACTCGGCGCGATTGCGAGCTGGGCTTGGACGATCTCGTTAGGCAAACCTTTCGTCAGTTGCCGCCAGGTCTTGCCTCCGTCGATTGATTTGAAGATGCCGCCGCTGGTTCCGTTCCATTCGGCGTTTTCCCACGGGCCCTCGCGCGCTTCCCAGAGCGAAGCATAGGCGATCTGCGCGTTCGTCGGATCGAATTGCACGTCCGCTGCGCCGGTGTTCTCATCCTTGTAGAGCGTCTTCGAAAAAGATTTCCCGCCATCAGTCGAGAGAAAGATCCCGCGCTCTTTGTTCGGCCCATAGGGGTGGCCGGGCACCGCGACGAGGAGGTGATCGGGATTGCGCGGATCGAGCGCGATCTGCGCGATCTGCTGGGCGTCGCGCAACCCGAGGTGCGTCCAGCTTCTCCCCGCATCGGTCGACTTGTAGATGCCGTCGCCGACCGAAAGGTCCGGGCGATGCAATCCTTCGCCGCTCCCGACGTAGATGATGTTGGGATTTGAAATCGAGACTGCCAGTGCGCCAACGGAAGCGGTCGGCTGATCGTCGAAGATCGGCTTCCAGGTTCGCCCGTAATCGTCCGTTTTGAACACGCCGCCATTCACCTGCGCCATGTAAAAGACGTTCGGCTGCGACGGCACGCCGGAGATCGCGCGCACCCGGCCGCCGCGGTAGGGACCGATGTTGCGCCAAAGGAGGAGATCGGAGAAATCCGGTGCGGCGGCGTACGCGAAATCGCCTAACGAGAGAGCAAAAAGTAGGAAAGAAATGAATTTGAAGCGCATTTTGAGGCCGCACCATAACCTACTCGGCGCGTCTCTCCACCTCCGGGGAGCACGGGCTGATAGCCCGTCGTCCGGCGCAGTCTGCGCCGAACAAGATTGGCGTTCGGATCTCGTCAATTAAGGCAATGCGCTGGGGTAAGTGCGTGCTGGGTAACGCCCAGCACCAACGGGGTGACACCCCGTGCTCCCCAGACCCGGAAACCAGCCGCCGCACTTTAGCTGGTCGCGGGCGGGACCGGCGCAGGTTTCTTTTTCGCCGCGGCGGCGGCGAGCCCCGCATCGACTGCCTCCGCTTCCATCGGGTGGATGCGGTGGTAGTAGTCGTTCGACTTCGCGAGGTCGCTCTTGCGCATGAGGAGCGCATCAAAGCGCTCGCGCCGACTCAGCTCGTAAACCTTGTCCATTTTGATCGCCTCGAAGGGGCAGACTTCGACGCAAATCTGGCAGCTCATGCAGACCGAGATATCGATGTCGAAGGTCGCGGGATAAAACTGCGGTTTGCCCAGGTAATCCGGTTTCTTGTCCTCGCTTTTGACGATGTAGATGCACTGCGGCGGGCATTCCTTTTCGC
>JBDTOL010000115.1:0-13905 GCA_039933235.1 Spartobacteria bacterium
AAATAACAGACAACCGCGAGCAAAAGCGGTAGGAAAATCGCCGGCTGCCGCCGGCTTCGCCAAAGCGCAAATGCTGCTGCCGCCACCAGCACCAGACCGAGCAGGGTTTGCAGCTCCCGCCAGGCCGCAGCGCTCAGGCTGGCCGCACCAAAACCGCTCGGACGCGTCGCCACATCGCGCTCCATGTGCAGGCGCCACGGGAATACGAGCACGCCCGCGTATTCAGCCACCGCGCGACTGGCAAGGATCGGTCGCACGAGTTGCGGAACCTCATTCGGCGACGGTGCAGGAAGATGATCCGCCGCCAGCCGCAGACTTGCATATGCGACCAGAACACAGGCGATCAATCCGCCAGTGCCTAACGACAATCGCCGGGGCGTCTGCGCGAGCGCAATGATCAGCCACGCGAGCAGAAAGATGAGTCCGATTTCCTTGCTCAGAGCGCTGCCGAGGAAGGAAACCCCCGCTCCAATTCCAAAACCCCACCTGGCGTGGCCTTCGGCGCGCAGCATGCGCAGTCCGAGATAGAGCCCCAGGAAACCAAACGCCGCCGTCATCGGATCAGCCCGTCCCGAAACATAGATCACAGCCGCGCTCTGCACCGGATGGAGCGCCCAGACCAGAGCCGCAAAGAAGGCCAGCCAGCGCCGCCGCGTCGGCTCCATCTTACAGAACGCCAAAAACTCTTCCCCGAAAAAGAAGAAAGCCACCGCCGCTCCTGCATGCCAGAGCAGGCTGACGAGATGATAGCCCATCGGGGAAACGAAAAATGCCGCGTAGTCCAGAGTGTAGCTGACCCTTTGCAGCGGCCGGTAGAAATCCGAGGCAGCCGCATCGGTGAAAAGAAAGTGTCCGAATCCCTCCCCGATCAGTTGCCAGCTGCGAATGAGTGGATCGCGCAGGATGAGAGCTTGGTCATCCCAGACAAAACCGTTCCACAGGGCCGGTGCATACGCGGCCACGGTGCAGAGCAGCAATAACCAAGGCGCGATTCGTTTGTTCATCTCGGTTTCGACTGGACAGATTCCATCGGGTGCACGTGTAAGTTGGGAAAATGAGCCTTTTCTACCTGCTGATCGTCTCCGTTTTGCTCATCCTGCCCAGCAGCGCGCGTGCCGCCGGGGTGCCGGCCGATTGCCGCCAGCTCATCGTTGCCGTGGCACCGGGCTGGGATTCCATGCGGGGAGAGCTGCACCGTTTTGAGCGGGCGGAGGACGGGTCCTGGCGCGCCGTCGGTAATAATATCCCGGTCCTCTTCGGGAAGAACGGCTTGGCCTGGGGCCGGGGCCTCGCGGGCCAGGAGGAAGAAGGCTTGCGCAAGAAGGAGCGCGACGGGCGCGCACCGGCCGGCGTTTTCAGAATTGGAAAGATCTATACCTATGATCCGGCGCTGCCGCCCGGCGCGGATTTCCCCTTTCAGCAGGTGAGCAAGGCCGATGCCTGGATCGACGATCCCACGCGCCCCGATTACAACCAGTTCGTCACGATCGACGACCCGGAACATCCGCCCCCGTGGTTTGCCAAACAGAAGATGCGGCATAACGATTTTGCCTACCGCTGGTTGGTCGAAATCCGGCATAACTCCGACCCGCCGCGGCCTAACGAGGGCAGCGCAATCTTCTTTCACATCCGCCGCGGCGAGACCCGCCCCAGCGCCGGCTGCACCACGATGGCGGAGGGAACGCTGGTGGAATTGATCCGGTGGCTGCAGCAGGAGAAACATCCCTGTTACGTCCTGCTCCCGCGAGCCGTCTACGCGGCGAAAGCGACGACTTGGAATCTCCCCTCACCCGACCTCCTGCGCGCGCGGTGAAAAAATACAAATTCGTGCCGGCTCCATTTGCATAAGCGAAAAGTTGCCCTTACGCTCCACTCGTTAGGCCAACAAAATCTTATGAGGAAACGATCAAATCCCGACTCCGAGCAAAACATCAAGCGCATCGACACCAAGCCACGCGCCAAGAAACAGACTCATGGCTTTCAGGTGCACTTCGTTCGCGGCTCGTCGACTGGCACGAGGATGTTCAGCGACGCCGTCTACGGCGGTAAAGAGCAGGCCCGCAAGGCCGCGCGCAAGCATCGCCGCGAAGTGATGGGCGACCTCCCGCCGCGGACGACGCTGTCGTCCAGCAGTTCCGCCAAGAGCCGCAAAGCTCCGGCCAAGAAGGCCCCGGCAAAAAAGGCTCCAGCGAAGAAGACGGCCGCCAAAAAAGGCTCCAAGTCGGCCAAGAAAAAGCGCTAGACTGTCGAGTTCGTTAGGGCGTCCCGCTCCTGGAGCGATAAACGCGCCAGCACTCGAGGAAGCCGGGCGCAAAATCGTCCGGCCGCTGCTCGATCCACTGTGCGACCGCCTCCGGCGGGAAGAATTGCACGGCATCAATCTCGTTGCGCGCCGGCGCAAACGGCCCCTCGTGCTCCCCGCGATAGAGCCAGATGAATTCCTCGCCCGTTTTCTCTGAGGCAGGCAAATGCGCGACGGGGGTAAGATCTGCCGTTACTCCCAACTCCTCGTGGAGTTCGCGCGCCGCCGTCTTTCCGTACCCTTCACCCGCGCCAACGTGACCAGCGGCACTTGAGTCCCAAACCTCGGGATGCCGGTCTTTCCAGCGCGACCGCTTCTGCAGGAGCAGATCGCCCGCGCGGTTGAAAAGGAAGATGTGAACCGCGCGATGCCGCAAGTTATTCCCATGCACTTCGCGGCGGGGGGCGGCGCCTATTACACGATCCTTCTCGTCCACCACCGCAAACATTTCCGCCGGATCTGTGCCCGCCTCTCGAGACGCCGTCGGTTGCACGAAATTAGCGAGTGCGATCCATTGCTCGAGCGATAGTTCTTCCGCCCGGGCTGAGCGCGAGAGTCCGATCGCGTCCGCTGCGGACGGCCAGTCCGCGACCTGCTCCCGGAGGAGTTTTCCGAGCTGTTTACGGCGCTGGGAAAATCCCCGGCGCACCAGGGCGAGAAGCAGCGCGCGATCGTGATCGGGCAGTTCGTTAGGCGGCCGCGGAGTAAGGCGGACGAAAGCGGAATCGACCTCGGGCTGCGGCAAAAAGACAGTCGCGGGGACAGTCCGCAGAAATTCTACGCGGCACTGTAGTTGTATGACAATGGTAAGGATTCCATAATCTTTGGAACGCGGCGCAGCAGAAAGACGGGCAGCCACTTCTTTCTGTAACATCAACACTGCCACAGTGATAGGAGTTGGTTGATCGAGATATCGCAGAAGCAGCTGGGTCGAGACGTAATAGGGAAGGTTGCCTAGCAATTTGATTGGTCCCTTCGGAAAAAGGCTGCGTACATCGAACTCGAGGGCGTCGCCGTGGATGATCTCGCAGGCTCGACCGGCGAAGCGGGCACGAAGAAAATCGGCCAACCGTCCATCTTTTTCGATCGCCAAAATCTTCGCGCCGAGATCCAGCGCAGGCTCCGTAATCGCGCCCAGGCCGGGCCCGATTTCCAGGACAAAGTCCGAGGCGGAAATCGCTGCCTGTTGCACCATCCAACGGGCCAGGTTCTGATCGTGCAAAAAATTCTGCCCGAGTGTCTTCACCGGCACGACGCGGATATCGCGAAGAATGTCTCCGATCTCCGAAAGCTTCATCGGCGGCACCAAAAAGGAGCGGCTGCGGCGCAGGAAAAGAACGATTTGTTCACAAACTTCGGTGAACAGCTTGCATCGGAGATTCGAATTTATTCACAAGTTATTCATTGCGGCTGGGAGCCTCCCCGGCGGCATGGGAGTTGCCACAGCCCACGTTGCTTTAGCCCGCCCATCGCAAGGCAGCCGCCTACAGCTTTTCGCTTTTTTCCGGCAATGCCTTTCGCTTTTTTCCCGGCAGATCGATTCGCTTTTTCTTGTTCAGGACAAAAGCCTTTCGCGCATCGCGCAAGGTGGCGCCCTCGATGAAATAAACCATGGCCGCGCGGCCGATTGCGAAGGTGCCGGCGCCCGCCACCATCCCGCAAACGACATTACCCCAGCCGGGGAAAAACTTAAGGGCGGCGCGCGTCCCCTCGCGCAGCACCATGCCGAGACCGACGTTCGCCCCGATGGCGCCGATGAATTCGGTCGCCGCGCGCATGCTGCGTTCGCGGCCGCTGATGTACATGATGCCCGAGACCATGACCAGCTGGAGCGTGGTCAGGATAGGGAGATCGGCCAGCGGAATGGGCTGTGCGCCGATCGCGGCGCAAATCGCGCTGGTCGACTTGACCAGCATCTCCGCGATCTGGCCCTGTGCGACGCGGTCGCCACCGATCCGCACCATCTCGACCCGCGCTTCGTTCGGCAGCTCGGCCGCGAGCGTGGCAACCAGCTTCTCGCCTAACGAATAGACGCCGAGCAGGCTGGCCTGGATGGCGGGCGCGTCCGCGGCCTGGGCCAGCGGCGAGGGGGACTCGGCTGAGCCTGCCCGCAACTCGATCAATTTTGCCCCCACGCCCAAGCTGCTATTCCAGTTGAGAAATTTCTCGAGACGCTCGGTTTCCCGGCGCGTTGCCACTTTTGCGTCGCGCTCCGCGGGCAGGAAGAAAAAGAGATCGGCCGGCTCACGTTGCAGTTCTTCACGCACCAGGAGCATGGCCGCTTCGTCCGCTCCGCGCGCGTCGAGCAAGTGGATCGACCCGTGTTGGCCGAGGGAGATTTTCTGCCAACGGTAGAGGCCGGTCAGCGTTTCACGGGCCGGGGTCACCTTCGCGCCCGCGGCGAAGATGGCCGCGGCGAATTCCAGCAACGGCATCGGATGCGAGCCGGTCAGCACGAAACGCGGCGGGCGTTGCTGGAGGAAAAGCTCCTTCAGCGGAGTGATCTCGTTCAGCACCGGGGTCCGGATGGAATCCGGAAGCCTGCCGAGAAATCCCTCGAGGCGCTCGACGATGTGAAGCAGAACCGTGTTATTCATTGCGTGGAAGTCATCGCGAGGAACATGAAGCGAAGACCGTCGAATTGCGAATTCTGGCCGCCGCTTGGACACTTTCCCGGCCGAACGGAGTCTCGCCTCGTGGGCGGCTGCACGTTGGAAAGAAGGGCCACTCCGTGCTAGAGAACCAACCCCGCGGACTACCTTCCGCCTAACGAATCATGTTTTCACAACTCGGCGATAAACTGCAGGACATCTTCAAGGATCTGCGCGGGCACGGCGCAATCACCGAGACCAACGTCTCCGACGCGATGCGCCAGGTCCGGCTCGCCCTGCTCGAGGCGGATGTCGATTACCAGGTGGCGAAGGGATTCGTCGCGCGCGTCAGGGAGAAAGCGCTGGGCGAGGAAGTCCTGCGCAGCGTCACACCGGGCCAGCAGGTGGTGAAAATTTTCCACGATGAGCTGACTGCGCTCCTGGGCGGTGATGCCGAACCGCTCAACCTCGAGAAGCCGGCGCGCATCCTAATGGTCGGTTTGAACGGCGCGGGCAAGACCACCTCGTCCGCCAAGCTCGCCGCGTATCTGAAGAAGCAGGGCCGCCACCCCCTGCTCATCGCCTGCGATCTGCATCGCCCGGCTGCGATCGAGCAGCTGGCCACGCTCGGGCGGCAGATTGACGTGCCGGTCTACACCCCTTCGCCTAACGAGAAGCAGGTGAAGCGCGTGGCCGCCGCCAGCCTCGCCTGGGCCGCGGAGCAAACCGGCAATGTCCAGATCTTCGATACCGCGGGGCGCCAGGAGATCGACGAGGTCCTGATCGAGGAAATCAAACAGCTCAAGGAGTTCCTCAAACCGCAGGAAGTTTTGCTTGTGGCCGATGCCGCGACCGGCCAGCAAGCCGTGAGCGTGGCGACGCATTTCCACGAGGCGCTCGGCATCACCGGCATCGTCCTGACCAAGCTCGACGGCGATGCGCGCGGAGGTGCTGCGCTCTCCATGCGCGAGGTGACGCAACGGCCGATCAAGTTTGCCGGCGTTGGTGAGAAGCTGGATCAATTCGAGCCGTTCGTGCCCGATCGCCTCGCGGGGCGGATTCTCGGCATGGGCGACATCATCGGTTTGGTCGAGAAAGCGGCGGAAGCGATCGACGAGGAAGAAGCCGCGCGGATGGAGAAGAAGCTGCGGACCGCCTCCTTCGATTTCAACGATTTCCTCGCGCAGTTCAAGATGATGCGAAAGCTCGGACCGCTCGAGAACATCCTCGGGATGCTGCCCGGGATGGGCAACGTGAAGGACCTCAACGTCGACGAAAAACAGGTCAAGCGGACGGAGGCCATCGTCCTCTCCATGACCGACGAAGAACGGCGCCGGCCGGACATACTGAATGCGCGCCGGCGCCAGCGGATTGCCCGCGGGAGCGGCAGCAGCGTGACGCAGGTGAATGATTTGCTGCAGCGTTTCAACCAGATGCGCAAGCTGATGAAGAACGCGGGCAAGATGAAGAAGATGATGGCCCAGATGTCGCGGATGAAGAGCTGACTTGCGATTTCCCCGAATTGGGCGATTCGTTCCCTCCCCAAGCCAATTTTTTAACTCCAACTCCTGAATTTAGCATGTCCGTTTCAATCAGATTACGCAGAGAAGGCGCGAAGAATCGCCCGTATTACAAAGTGGTGGTGGCAGATAGCCGCAGCCCGCGAGACGGGAAGTTCATCGAAATCGTTGGCACTTATGATCCCAAGGTGCAGGGCGAGAACAGCACGCTGAAAGTTGATCGAGTCGAGCATTGGATTTCGTGCGGGGCACAGCCGTCGGACACGGTTCGCAGCTTGTTGAAGAAGAACAAAGCGCGCGCCAGTGAAGCTCCGGCCGTAGCGCAGCCCGCGCCCGCGGAAGCCGCCGCGGAATAGTCTCCTCCCGCTCCTCTTGGGGCACAGGCGCTTTCCCGCCCGGGCGTTTCGAACGCCAGACAACTCGGGGATTGGACAATCTCACGCGTGTCGCTAGTCTCGAATGCGTGAGACAGTTTCTTGAGTTCATCATTCGGCATCTCGTCGAATTCCCCGATGAGGTCATGCTTTCGGAAATTCCAAACGGTCGCATGACGGTGTTCCGGCTCCAGATGCGCCAGACCGATGTTGGCCGGATCATCGGGCGCAACGGGCAAACCATTCGCGCGCTCCGGGCGCTCCTGGCCAGCGCCGCCGCGCGCCACGGGCAGAAAGCGACGCTCGATATTGTCGAGTAGCGTGAGTGATTTCGCCGACGCCCTCGCGGTCGCGCTCAGCGGTCTCGACCAGATTCGGCGCGAAAGCGAGCGCCCGCCGCGCGCCGCCCGGGCCACCCTCGATCGTCTGAAAGCTTTTGTGCCGCTCGTTAGGGCTGGCAAGTCGGAGCGGCTTGCTTCCTTGGGCGAACGGGTCGCGGTGTGCGTGCAGTGCCCGCATCTCGCTTCAGCCCGCACCCAGACGGTCTTTGGCGTGGGCAATCCTGACGCCGAAGTGATGTTTATCGGCGAAGCTCCCGGAGCCGATGAGGATCGCCAGGGCGAACCGTTTGTCGGACGGGCCGGACAGCTGTTGACCAAGATCATCTCCGCGATGGGCTTCACTCGCGACGACGTCTTCATTGCAAATGTGCTGAAATGTCGCCCGGACATGCCCGCGCTAGCGCCCGGCAACCGCCCCCCTACCCCGAAAGAAATGGCGACCTGTCTCCCCTACCTGACCGAACAGATCGAGATCGTCGGGCCGAAGGTGCTGGTCGCGCTCGGGGCGACGGCGGTCGAGGGATTGTTAGGCAAACGCGAGCCAATGGGAAAGATGAGGGGTCATTGGCATGCCTACCGCGAGACGCCTCTCATGATCACCTTCCACCCCTCGTATTTACTGCGGAACCAAAGCAACACGGAGAAGCGCAAGGTCTGGGAGGACATGCTTCTCGTGCTCGAGCGGCTGGAACGACCGATCTCGGAAAAGCAGCGAAACTTCTTTCGTTAGGCGCGGCACGCCCGTTCTGCCATCCTGAGCCGGCGCAACGCGGCGAAGGACACCGCAACTGCAATGGATGATTTCTCGCCACTAGGAGGCACGGGTTGCAGTAGCGATTCTTGCTTGCGACGCGCAGTCTCCTTCAGCGAACGATCCACAAATTGCAGGGGATCACTTCCGTGACCCAGGCGATCCGGCTCGGCAGCTTCAACTTCGCCTCCGGCTTCGACTCGAGCGGCACGACGAGCATGTTCGCCTCGACCGCTTGGATAAAGTTAGAGGCGGAAAAGCCGGTGTTGCCCCGGATGCACCGGGCCTCGATCGGCACCTTGGTCTCGCCTGCCGCCAGGATGAAATTCTGCAGGGCGATCTCCTCCTCCTCGAGCGTCCGCGCCGCCCCGCGACTGCCTTCCCCGCGGCGCGCCGCGCGCGCTTTGTCGAAGCTGGTGTAGTTGCGAATGACGTAGAGTCGCTCGCAATTCTCCCGCTCCGCCAGGTAGAGGGTGCGTCGCAGCGCCGCCTGCGAGTGGTCGGAATATTCCGGCATGAAAACAATGTGCCGAAGCGGTTTGGGCTCCAGTTCCGGCTGGGTGAAAAGCATAACCGAGCAACTCGCTTCGCGGACCAGCCGGCGCGCCACGTCGCCCAGAAACTGGCGATGAATCGCTTTCTTCTCCAGAGCGCCCGCGATCAGCAGTTCCACCGAAAGTTTTTGCGCCGCAGCCAGGATACTGCTCGCCGGTTCGCCTTCTTCGTAATGCACCACGGAATCCGCCGGCAGCTTCAGCTGCCTCGCCGCATCGGCGAAATTCGCGACCGTTCCCGGATCGCGCTTCCCGACATAGATCATGCTCAGGCGAGCACCGAAGCGATCGCGGACGCGGTTCGCTTCGGCGAGGACCTTGTGAAAGCGCGGTGAAAAAGTCGCAGCCACCGCGATGGATCGGTAGGGGGTTTCACTCATTCGTTTCCCGCTACTGTGGAACAGCGCAGGCCGGAGGCAAACCATCCGAGGGCCGGGCCCGTTGAATTTCGCCGGTCCTCTGCGACTTTCGGCGGCATGCGACGCGCGATCTATCCCGGCAGCTTTGACCCTGTCACCAATGGCCACCTTGATGTGATCGAGCGGGCGCGAAAGCTCTTTGACGAAGTGGTGGTTGCGGTCGCGCACAACGACCAGAAACAAGCGCTCTTCACCTTGGAAGAGCGTCTCGAATTCCTGCGCGAACTCACCGCACCGGTGGCCGGTGTCAGGGTGGCGGCCTTCCAAGGGTTGCTGGTCGAGTTCGCGGTTGAACAGAAAGCCTGCGCGGTTGTGCGCGGACTGCGCGCGGTGTCGGATTTCGAGTTTGAATTCCAGATGGCGCTGATGAACCGCAAACTGGAGGCCGCGGTAGAGACGATCTTCCTGATGCCGAAGGAAGATTATACTTACCTGAGTTCCCGCATCGTCAAGGAAATCGCCCGGCTCGGCGGCAATGTCGGGCACTTTGTGCCTCCCTCCGTGGCGAAGGGGCTAGCCCGAAAACTCTCGCGGTGAGCGAGGCCGCTGCGCGAACCGCCGGCGATTCGTGCTCGTCTCGACTGAATCGAAGAAGGATCCCGGGTGGAAATCTGGCCAAGCCATGATCAATGTATGACCTAAAGAGATGAAGATTCACTTGCGCCAAATACCGGCTACGGGTTTGCATCTAGAAGGCGAGGAAGAATGTCCCCTCCCGCAGCTGAAACCGGAGGACGCACGTTGCGCCGGGCCGCTCCACTACAACCTCGACGTCGGGATCTCCGAGGGAGCGCTCTGGGCCAGCGGCACCCTGACGCAACCAGTCGAGCTGCGTTGTGTTCGCTGCCTGGAGACGTTCCCCTTCGATATTGAGGTGCCCGATTTCACGGTGCACACAGAGCTAACCGGGCCTGAAACAGTCGACCTCACGCCCTTCATGCGCGAGGACGTCCTCCTGAATCTTCCGCCCTACCCGCATTGCGATCGCGATGGCCGGCGCATCTGTCCGGTCCCCGAGGTGATCACGGGCAAGGAGGACCAGCGGGCGCTGGAAGTGAGGCCGCCGGACTGGAGCGCGCTCGATAAGTTGAAGCTCCCGAAGTAGCTCGCGCCATCCGCGGGGTTGTATTTTGCCGAATTCCTGCTTTCCTGATCGGCTCTTATGGGAGTCCCAAAACGCAAAACTTCAAAGATGCGTCTGCGCACGCGCAAGGCATCGCATCGCTGGCAGCCGCCCCAGCTAAACAAGTGCCCACAATGCGGAAGCACGGTGAAATCGCACATCGCCTGCCCGTCGTGCGGCTACTACAAGGGTCGCCAGGTCCTCACGGTCGAGGCCTGAACGGCTCCACCGTCGACACGACGAGGGTTCGTCGCCGCGGCTGACCGCCGCCGCATCGCTTCCCGGCTCAACGCTTTTCGTTTTGCAATCGCGGACTGAAACCCCCAGATTGGCGCCTCGATGAAAATCGCTCTGGACGCCATGGGCGGCGATTTCGGGCCGCCCAACCTCGTGGGCGGCGCCGTCCTGGCCTTGCGCGAATACGCCCAGATCGACAAGCTCTTCCTCGTCGGCGATACCCCGCAGATTGAGGCAGAGTTGAAGAAGCAAAAGTGCAACGATCGCCGGATTGAGATCGTCCATTCCACTCAGGTGGTCGAGATGAGCGACGGAGCCGTTCAATCCGTCAGGCGAAAAAAAGATTCATCGGTCAGCCGCGCGGTCGATCTGGTGAAGAAAGGGGAAGCCGCTGCCATCGTGAGCGCCGGTCATACCGGCGCCGCCGTCGCCGCAACCACGATAAAACTGCGCACTCTCCCCGGCATCGACCGGCCCGGTATCGCCGCGGTGATTCCATCGGAGACGAACATCTTTGTCCTGATCGACGCGGGTGCGAACAGCGACGCGCGCCCGGAGCACCTGCTCCAATACGGCATCATGGGTTCGGTCTATTCGCGCCACGTCCTTGGCTACAAGAATCCCTCGATCGGGCTAATGTCGATCGGCGGCGAAGACGTCAAAGGCACCGACCTGACAAAAGAAGTCTTCAAGATGTTGAAGCTCAGCCAGCTGAATTTCCGCGGCAACGTCGAGGGGCACGACCTGTTTGCTCACCCGGTTGAAGTCGTCGTTTGCGATGGCTTTGTCGGCAACGTCATTCTCAAGACCTGTGAATCGGTCGGCGACGCGATTTTCAAGTGGCTCAAGCATGAGCTCACGAAAAACAAGCTGCGCATGGCCGGGGCCTTCCTCGCGCAGGAGGCATTCAAGGCGATCAAGAAGAGAGTGAACTACGAAGAATACGGCGGTTCGCCCCTGCTCGGGGTGAACGGGATCTGCATCATCGCGCACGGCTCCAGCACCCCGCTCGCGATCAAGAACGCCTTGCGCGTGGCGGCCGAGTCGATTGAACAGCAGGTCAATCCACATATTATCGAAGAAGTCAGTCGCTATAATGAAACGCAAGCCCCGCTCGAGCCCGCGGTCCGCTAAGCCGCAACGCACCGTCTCGATTGTGGGCACAGGCAGCTACGTGCCGGAACGTCGCCTAACGAACGAGGACCTCTCCAAAATCGTCGAGACCGACGACGAATGGATCACCACCCGCACCGGGATCAAGGAGCGCCGCGTCGCGGCCGATGACGAATACACCTCCGACATGGGCGCCAAGGCCGCCCTTGCCGCAATGGAACAAGCTGGCATCACCGGCGACGAGATCGATCTCATCCTGGTCGCGACGGCCACCCCCGACATGGTTTTTCCGGCCACCGCCTGCTTCATTCAAACCAAGATCGGAGCCAATAAAGCGGCTTGTCTCGATATCTCGGCGGCCTGCGCGGGATTTCTCTTTGCGGTCGAAATCGCCCAGCAATTCATCACCTGCCACACCTACGACACAGTCCTTGTGATCGGCGCGGAAAAGTTGACCACCATCACCGATTGGACCGAGCGCAACACCTGCGTCCTCTTCGGCGACGGTGCGGGCGCCGCCATCCTGCGCCATCGCGACGGCGGCAGCCACGGCTTGATCAGCACGCATATCGCGAGTGATGGAAACTTTGCCGATATCCTCTGGATGCCCGGTGGCGGTTCACGTCATCCGATCACCCGCGAGAACGTCGACAATCACCTGCAGACGATCAAAATGTCGGGCAAAGAGGTCTACAAACAGGCCGTGACCGCGATGGTCGATGCCGCGCGCAAAGCGCTGGAAAAAGCCGGCCTGACGATCGACGACATTGCCTGCGTCATCCCGCACCAGGCCAACATCCGCATCATCGAGGCGATCGCC
Source organism: Spartobacteria bacterium (assembly GCA_039933235.1). Classification (GTDB taxonomy): domain Bacteria; phylum Verrucomicrobiota; class Verrucomicrobiia; order Chthoniobacterales; family UBA10450; genus Palsa-1392. The sequence goes on from JBDTOL010000115.1 coordinate 12,146, forward strand.
GACCGGCTGAAAATCCCGGTCGAAAAAGTCTTCGTGAATCTCGATCGCTACGGCAACACTTCCGCCGCTGCGGTCGCGATCGCGCTCGACGAGGCGAACCGCAGCGGCCGGATCAAGGCCGGCGATTACGTCCTCATGATCGTCTTCGGCGGCGGCCTGACCTGGGCCGGTTCGGTCATCGAGTGGTGAGAGAGCTGCGCGCTGCGCCAGTCTCTTGCACGCTCATTCCACACACGCTGGCACGCCGTTCCTGCCTCTCAGCCAAACAGATGCCGACCCTCTCCGCGAAAAGCATGAAGAGTAAGGTGCCGCTCGTTACTCTTACGTTCTGGCTAATCAAAATCGCTGCCACCACGCTGGGCGAAACCGGCGGCACTCTCTCGTGATCCTCGCTTTGATGCTTGTCATCATCCCCGTCACCCCAGCGAAAACTGAATAGGAGGCAGGAAAGGCGGCCCAAGCGCCCCTCCACGATCTCTCGGATCGTGCATCGTCAGAAAATACTCGAACTAATCGGATGAGAAAAATCTTGGGGCAGCTTTAGTTTGTTTATGCTCATCGACACTCACGCGTACCTCGATTACCCGGATTTCGCAGCCGAGTTCGACGATGTTCTGGGGCGAGCAAACGAAGTTGCGGGAGCCGGCCGGGCGATTTTCAGGTCGCATCGGATGAGTTGAAATGGAACGTCGCCTTAGCGCGATTCTCGCGGCCGACGTGGTCGGCTATAGTCTTTTGATGGGCGCCGACGAGGCGGGCACTCTCACGGCGCTCAAGGCGATTCGAAGCGAGATCCTCGAGAGCGAGATCGTCCGCAAAAAGGGAAGGATCGTTAAATTGATGGGCGACGGCGTCCTGGCCGAGTTCGGCAGTGTGGTTAACGCGGTCGAATGTGCTGTGCAGATTCAGCGCGCCATGCGGCAGCGGAAGGACGAATCGGCCGCCGCTCGAGGCATCGAGTTCCGCATTGGTATCAATCTTGGCGACGTCATCGTCGAGGTCGATGATATCTATGGAGATGGGGTGAACGTCGCGGCGCGCTTGGAAGGCATCGCCCTGCCGGGCGGCATCGCCGTTTCGCAATCCGTTCGCGAGCACGTCGGCAACCGTCTCGATCTCACCTTCGAAGATCACGGCGAGCAGCAGCTCAAGAACATCGAGCAACCGATCCGCGTTTACAGCATTTCTCTCGACAACTCCATGTCTCCAGACAACGAGAAATCAGTGCACTCCACAGCGCCATCCATTGCCGTGCTGCCGTTCAATAACATGAGCGGCGACCCGGAGCAGGAATATTTCAGCGATGGCATTACCGAGGATATCATCACCGATCTCTCAAAAATTTCCGGCCTCTTCGTTGTCGCTCGCCACACCTCTTTCACCTACAAAAACAAACCGGTAAAAGTGCAGCAGGTCGGTCGGGAGCTCGGCGTCGGTTTTATCCTGGAGGGCAGCGTGCGCAAGGCTGGCACACGCGTCCGCGTGACCGGCCAACTCGTCAGCAGCAAGGATGGCGGGCACGTTTGGGCCGATCGATTCGATCGCGACCTGACCGACATTTTTGCCATCCAGGACGAAATCACTCGCTCGATCGTGGCGGAGCTCAAGGTCAAGCTGCTGCCGCAAGAAGATCAAGCCGTCGGACAGGCGCCGACGGATAACCTCGAGGCTTACACTTTTTATCTGAAAGGCCGGGAGCTTTTTTATCGCGGTTCGAAAAACTATTTTCCGGAAGCGCGCCGCATGTTCGTTAGGGCGGT
>JBDTOL010000116.1:0-12479 GCA_039933235.1 Spartobacteria bacterium
GCGGAACTTCCGGGTAGCGCACACGTCTCGTGTGCTGGCCGCGGCGTTCCGCCGCGGCAAACTTCACTTATCGGCTCGCTTTTGCTGCGCTTCGGACTCCGAGAAAAGTTCGCGACGTTGAAACACCGTCGCCAGCACGCGAGACGCGTGCGCTACCCGGCACTCGCCTTCGTCTGCCTCCTACTGCTTGATGCACATGCCGACCCCTCAAGATCTTTCCCGCAAGACAAAGGCGTGACGCTCGACGCCTTAAAACCGCAGCCCGCCTGGGCCGCGGAAGCCGTCTTCTACCAGATTTTCCCGGAGCGTTTCCGGAACGGCGATACGGCAAATGACCCGACCCGCGACACCCTCGAGACGCCGATCGTTCCGCCTAACGACTGGCGCATCTCCTCCTGGACGGCGGATTGGTATGCGCGCGACGATTGGGAAAAGGAGCTCGGCCCCAATTTCTATCAGCACGGCGTCTTCGATCGTCGCTATGGCGGCGATCTCCAGGGAGTGCTCGAGAAGCTCGATTACCTGCGCGACCTCGGGATCAACTGCCTCTATTTCAATCCCCTCTTTTATTCGCGCTCGATGCACAAATACGATGGCAACAGCTTCCATCACATCGATCCAAATTTCGGACCCGACCCGAAAGGCGACCTTGCCCTGATCGAGAAGGAGACGGCCGATCCTTCGACCTGGCAGTGGACAGCAGCGGACAAGCTTTTCCTCAAGGTAATCAAGGACTGCCACGCCCGCGGGATACGGGTCATCATCGACGGTGTCTTCAATCACACCGAGCGCGATTTTTTCGCCTTCAAAGACCTGCGCAAAAAACAGGAGAAATCGCGCTACAAAGATTGGTATATGGTGAGCGCTTTCGATGATCCCGAAACGAAGCGAAACGAGTTCGTTTACAAGGGCTGGTGGGGGCACGCCACCCTGCCGGTCTTCGCCGCGAGCGCGGATGGAAAAGACATGTTTGCCGGGCCCAAGGAATACATCATGCAGGCGACGAAACGCTGGATGCTGCCGAACGGAAAAGACCATTCGTTAGGCATCGACGGCTGGCGGCTCGACGTCGCGGATGAACGGCCGGCGAAATTCTGGGCCGACTGGAACGCGTTCGTCCGGAAGTGCAATCCCGAGGCTTACACCACGGCCGAGGTCTGGAAAGACGCCGCGGAGTTACTCAAGGAAGGCGGCTTCTTGGCTGCCATGAACTACCACGCCTTTGCCATTCCGGTGAAAGGCTACCTCGTGGATAATAAGATCGATCCTTCCAAATTCGTTAGTCTGACACACGAGCGCCGGGAAAGTTTTCCGCCCGCCGTCGCCTACGTCATGCAGAATCTGATGGATTCGCACGACACCGACCGGCTCGCCTCCATGATCGTGAACGGCGGAGCAACCGCTTACAAAGACAGCCAGATTTCCTTCAACGAGAACAACGACGCGCGCGCCTAGACCAGTTATCGGATTCGCAAGCCTAACGAAAGGGAACGCGACATCCAGCGGCTTATTGTCCTTTTCCAGATGACCTATGTCGGCGCGCCCATGATCTACTACGGCGACGAAGCCGGGATGTGGGGCGGGCACGACCCGGATGACCGGATGCCGATGGCCTGGGCCGATCTGAAATACGATCCCCAGGCGATCGACCCGCGGGGGGTTGAGCGAAAGGCGGACGACGTAAACTTCGAGCCCGAGATTTTCAACTTCTACAAGAGTGCGATCGCGCTGCGACGGTCGCACCCGGCGCTTAACCGCGGCGATTACCAAGTCGTTCTGGCCGACAACGAACATGACTCCATCGCATTCGTTAGGTGAAGAGGGGAAGAGAAGCTCCTCATCGCTCTCAATCGGAGCGGTCAGGAAGTGTCGCTGGGGATGAATTTTCCCCATCGCAAGGTTCAACCGATCTTTGTTACCAAAGGGGAATTGACCTCCCTTGCGATAGAAGATTCGGGGAATGCCCTCGACATAAAATTACCTTCGCTCACCGGAGCGGTCCTCTCTTTCGAGTGAGCGGGCCGCCAAATGATTCCGGGGAGCACAGGCCGCTGGCCTGTCGCGTTCGACGGCTCGCCGAACGCATTTTTGCGCAGAGCGCAAACCTCCGTTCCCTACCCGGCCATTACCCGCAAACCCCGGCTTCGCGGCGAGCCGCCGCGAAGGACAGGCCAGCGGCCTGTGCTCCCCGGGTCCTTGCGGCGGCGCTTCTCCTGCTCGCCCTCGCGCTTCTTCCGGCCTGCCACCGGTCGTCCGACACCCGCCCTCACATCCGCATCTGGCACCAGAAAATCAGCGGCGAGCGCGATCTCTTCAATCAATTCATCAGGCAATACAACGCCGATCATTCCGACCGCGTGGTCGAGGTGCTCTACAAAGAGAACGAAGAGCTGCGCAACCTTTACATCATCGCCGCCGTCGCCGGGCAGGGACCGGATCTGATCTACGGCCCGGCCGATAATGTTGGCGTGCTCGTCACGACGCAAACCATTCGACCGCTCGACCAAATTTTTGACGCTCAGTTTTTCGCCCGCTTCACCCCGCAGGGCCTGGTCGACTGGCAAGGCTCGCACTGGCTGGCGGCTGACCAGATCGGGAATCATCTCACGCTCGTTTACAATAAAACGCTCGTCCCGGAACCGCCCCGGACCCTCGACGAACTGATCGCGACCGGTCAGCGCCTAACGATCGACGAAAACGGTGACGGCAAGACTGAGCGCTACGGCCTGACCTGGAATTACCGCGAGCCGTTTTTCTTTATCCGCTTCCTGACCGGTTTCGGCGGCTGGGTCATGGACACCGACGGTCATCCTGCGCTCGACAATGAACACACCGTGCAGGCCATCCAGTTCATCCTCGACCTGCGCGACAAATACAAAATCATCCCGAAAGAAGGCGACTACGAGATCGCCGACATGCTCTTCAAGGAGAGTCGCAGTGCCATGATCATCAATGGTCCCTGGTCGTGGCAAGGTTATCAGGTGCCGGAGAAAGCGATGGTCGCGCCGCTCCCCTTTAACAGCGAGACGGGGCATTGGTGCGAGCCGATGATTTCGGCCAAGGGCTACTCGGTGAACGCGAATGTGCCGCCGGAAAAGTTCGGCGTCATACGCGATCTGGTCAGTTACCTAACGAGTGCGGAAGTGCAGGAAATAATGGCCGTTCAACTCGCCATCACCCCGGTCGACCACATTGTCTTGGCCTCGCCCACGATTCAGAACAATCCCGCGCTCGTCGCTTCCATGCAGCAGATCGCGCACGGCCGACCGATGCCGATCGTGCCGCAGATGCGCCAGATTTGGGAAGGGATGCGCGGGCCGTATCAGCTCGTCATGAGCGGCGCCATCACGGCCAAGGAAGCGGCGCACCGCATGCAGCGGGAGGCGGAGAAAAATATTGCCGATAGCAATCTCTAGCCGATCGACTGATATCTTTTGCGCAAATGAACGGCGTCAGTTTCCGAGCCCGGCTCTTCATCACATTTCTTCTCGCGCCCGCGGTCCTCGTCATCCTCGCGGTCGTTCTTTTCCCGTTCGTTTTCAACGTCATCCTCTCCTTCTCGAATGCGAACCTCTATCACATCCGCGATTGGCGCCTGATCGGCTTCGCCCAGTACGTCTCTGTTTTTAAACAGGAGCTTTTTTGGTCGATCCTGCTCAAGACCGTCATCTGGACACTGGTCAACATTGTCTTCCATGTCGTGATCGGCGTTTTTCTCGCGGTCGTGCTGCACCAGAAATTCATACGCGGAAAATCGGTCTGGCGAGTCGCGCTCATTCTGCCCTGGGCCCTGCCGCAATACATCAGCGCACTCACCTGGCGCGGGATGTTCAACTACGAGTACGGCTCGGTGAATCTGCTCATCACGAAGTATCTTCACCTCGCGCCGGTGCAGTGGCTCACTTCGCCCTTCGAGGCTTTTCTCGCCGTCATCATTACCAACATCTGGCTTGGTTTCCCCTTCATGATGGTGATCGCGCTCGGCGGCCTGCAATCGATCCCGGACGAGCTTTACGAGGCCGCGGATGTCGATGGCGCGTCGAAGTGGTTCCAGTTTTGGAATATCACTGCGCCCCTGCTACGTCCGGTCATGATTCCCGCGATCACGTTAGGCATCGTTTGGACCTTCAATAACATCAATGTCGTCTGGCTGGTTTCGAACATGGGCGAACCGGCCGACTCGACCCACATCCTCGTTTCCTACGTCTACAAGGCGGCCTTTAACATGTATCGCTTCGGCTGGGCGGCGGCGTTGTCGGTCGTGATTTTCGCCATCCTCTTCATCTTCGCGCAGGTCTTTCTCAAGACCTCGAAAGCGACCGAGCCGGTCTATTAAAAAGGCTCGACCTGGGTGCTGCGCTGGGCCGCTTCGAACTGTTTATTTTTTAGGGCGAAAACGATGAAGGCAATGCCGCCAACGATGAGCATAACCGAAAGCGTCTGCCCGCGAGTGAAGGGGCCGGTTAAGGGCGCATCCGGCTCGCGGAAAATTTCGACAATGACTCGGACGACCGCGTAGAGCAGGAGAAAGATCCCGGCCAGCATCCCGCGCGGTTGCCTTGTGCGCAGGCGCAGAAACCAGAGGCAAGCGAAAAGGAAGAGACCCTCGAGGAGCGCCTCGTAAATCTGCGAAGGATGCCGCGGGGTCAGGGTCTGGCGCAGAACGTCCTGGAGCCCGGGATCGGTCCGGGCCTGCACGATGATCTCGTCCAGGCGGCCGATCTCCGGTCGCACCGCATGCGCCGCCGCCAGAGTGCGCGCCCCGATCTCGGGCAGGTCGATCGCTTCCTTCGGGAATTGCATCGCCCAGGCCACTTTGGCGGCGCGTCCATAGAGCTCGCCATTGATGAAATTCGCGCAGCGCCCGAGAAATAAACCGACCGGGGCGACGACGGCGATGTTGTCGGCCAGGCTCAGCCAAGAAATACGCTGTTGTCGCGCGTAGAAAAATGTCGCGAGAGTGAGGCCAATCATCCCGCCGTGGCTCGACATTCCACCGTCCCAGACCCGAAAAACAAAAAGCGGATCGGTCAGGAGCTGCTCGGGCCGGTAGAAGAGAACGAAGCCGAGGCGGCCGCCCACGACCACGCCTAACGAAGCCAGCAAAATGAAGTCACCCACCTTGTCGGGGGCAAGAGCGCAATAGCGGCGTTGCGAGAGCCAGCGCAGGAGGAGAAAGCCGCAGAAGAAGGCGAAGAGATAAGAAAAGCCGTACCAGCGAATGCCAAAGCTCGGCCCGAACCTGACCATGAACGGGCTAAAATTATCGAGGTAATACGCGATCAAGCCGGCAAGGTAGATCAGGGAGAGTCGCCGCGGAGAAGAAAAATTTGCCGCACGCCCTGCGCCCGGGGCAATGTACCGGCCTCACGTGAGATCGCTTCTTTGCTTCCTCTTCTTCGTCGCCATCGCAGCGAATCTCCGCGCCGTCGATCTCGACCCGGCCGCGGTCCGGAAAGCGGCGGAATATTCCGCCAAACATCGCGGCACTTCCTTTCTCGTTATCCAAAACGGCAAAACGCTACGCGAGGAATATCCCGGAAAAGCAAACGCAGAAACGCCGCAACGAATTTACAGCGGGACGAAAGCGTTCTGGAATCTCGCCGCCCTCGCCGCCGCAGAGGACGGCATTTTGGATCTGAACGAGGAGGTGGCAAAAACGATCGCGAGCTGGCGAAAAGATTCGCGCAAGTCGCGCATCACCATCCGGCAATTGCTCGATTTCTCGTCGGGACTCGCGCCCGGTTTCAACCTCCAGGTGAACGACTACGGCGATCGCGACCGGGCGGCACTGAAATTGCCGGTCGTGGCCGAGCCCGGGAAAGCGTTTATCTACGGGCCGTCGCCGTTGCAGGTTTTCCATCAGGTGCTGAAAGAGAAATTGAAGGAAAAATCGCCGACCGAGTATTTGAAGCGGCGGGTCTTGAAAAAGATGCGGCTCGGGCCCCAGCGTTATCTCGACGACCGGGCGGGCAATCCCCTTCTCTCGGCCGGTTTCGTTCTGAGCGCGCGGCAGTGGGCCAAGATGGGCGAGCTTGTTCTCGCCAAAGGCAAGCCGGTACTAAAATCGGAATCGCTCGCGCAATGCTGGCGCGGTTCCGCCGCCAACCGCGCCTTTTCGTTAGGCTGGTGGAATAATCGGGCCGCGCCCGGCGGGCGAGAATTCGATTTCGAAGAGATGCTCCACCCCAAATGGTCGCAGCAGACTTGGCGTGACGCCTGTCTCTGCCGCGACGCGCCGACCGACCTCGTGGCTTGCATCGGCTCCGGTTACCAGCGCCTCTACGTCATTCCCTCGCTCGATCTCGTGGTCGTGAGGAACGGCGCCGGCGGCCGCTTTTCGGATGCTGGATTTTTGCGTCTTCTCCTCGGCCGGTGAAGCCGGTTCAGGGAGCCAGAGAGTAGAACTCAACCAGCGCCACTCCGCTGGTCCCGCTTACACCCCGCACGATCGCGGTGTAAGCAGTGCCGGCGGGGTTCGCCGGCAGGGTGGCGACAATGGCCGACTCCGCGTCGCTCACCGGCGCGAGCAAACTGCCGATGATTTCCGCTTCCTGGGTCTCGCGCCAATTGTCATTGGAGGCGAGAAGAGCGCCGTTGCTGTCGTGTAATTCCAAGGTGGGATCCGGCAGCGCGCCGCTCACTCCGGCCGCGCCTAACGACGGCCCGATCGCGCGGATGATCGTTTTCTGCGCTTCGTTCCCAATCACGATGATCCCCCCGATCAAGACTTCATTATCTGTTCCGACCACACCGCGAGTCGAGATGTTGGCCAATCTGGAGTCCGCTCCGGGGTCGAGATCATATACCTCGACCAACCCGATGCCGGTGGTGTTATTCGCCCCGCCCATCACGGCGGTGTAGGCGATCCCGGCCGGACTGGCCGGCAAAGTCGCGACGATGGCCGATTCCAGGTTGTTCGATGGCGGGACCGAGCTGGCAATAATTTCTGCCTCCTGGCCGCTCCGCCAGTTGTCGTTGGAAGAAATGATCGCTCCGTCCGGCCCGTGGAGCTCGAGGGTGGGATCTGCCAGATTGCCGGCAATCGGCAGCGCCGGACCGATCGCTCGCACGATGACTTTTTTCGGCTGCGTCCCTGTGATGATGAAACCTCCGATGGCGACGTTGCCGCCGGTTCCCACAATCAAACGCGTGGAAATATTCGCCAGGCCGGCGGCGGGCGTCGGCGTGGGAGTTGGGGTTGGGGTCGGAGTTGCAGTTGGCGTCGGCGTTGGGGACGGAGTCGGGGTCGGGGTGGGCGTTGGAGTTGGCGTCGGGGTCGGGGTCGGAGTGGGTGTCGGACTTGGCGTCGGCGTCGCTGTAGGCGTTGGTGTCGGAGATGGCGTTGGCGTCGGAGATGCAGTCAACTGGAAGGCGCCGATGCGCGTCCGCCAATTGAACGAGCTCGTGGCCGAGTAGTACTCGGTTGTAAACCAAAAGGTGGCGTCATCGCTCGGGTCGACGGTCAGCGCGCTGTAATCGCCCCAGCGATTGCCGCTCCCCGTCTGGCTGCCGGTGCCATCAAAAAGATGCGCTTCGCCCTGCGCCAGGGTGTGAAGCGGATCGCTCGCAAGCCGGCCCGCATAACGAATCTGGGGATTCATCGCCTGACTGGAAGCGCTAAAGCCAATCGCGAGGTTTCCCTGCCCATCCATTGCCGCGCTCCCCAGCCAGCGCCAGGTCGTGTCTGGCTGGTAAGTGCTTTCCTGGAAAACCGTGACCGGTCCATCCGTCACTCCGCGCAGTTCAAACCAGCGCAGCGCGGCCACTCCGCCCGAGCTAACGGAGAAGGTCCCGACTAACGACTCGTGATCGACAAAGTTGCGGTAAGCGAGGCGAAACATAAGCCGATCGCCGATGCCATCGAGTTTGTCCGCTTGCGTGATATCCGCTTGCGGGACGCAGGCGCGCTTGGTCGGGCATAGCTCGGTAAAGCCGGCGGCCGCGGGCGCGTCGAAGATCGTGAAGGTGGAATTCGCCGGCGTGGCAAAATCGACGTGGAAGTGATAAGCCGTGTATTGATTCCCGCTCGGGAAACCGAGGAAGGTGTTCGGCGCGCCGTCCGGCGGCAGGGTAAAGCCATCGAGATCGGCGGCGCAGCGTTGAACACATTCATGCTCATGTAATAGGCGTCGGGCCAAATCGAGAGGTGGGGATAATCGAAAAATTCCGAGCCGAGGTGAAAGGCATAACGATTATAAGTGCCGGTGGCGTCCCCGGTGGTGGAGACCGCGACGCATTCATCGGTGATGGGCGCGCCGCCGCTCACGCTCGCGAATTGGCTGATCACCCAGCGGTCGGCTAATTGATCATAGAGCACCACCGGATCACCGGCCCCGCCGGTTTCACAGGCGCCGCCAAAGCCGCTCCAGAGCGAGGAGATGCTGCTCGGCCCGAGGACGGAATCCCCGGTTGCCTTGTCGAAGACCTGGTAACCCGCGTTCACCATCTGCACGTATTGGGTGAGGCCGACAGCTCCGTTTGTATCCGGAGGAGCGCAGTTACAACCGACGCCGGGGAAAGCGATGCCGTCGAAATCGAGGATTGCCGCTGGAATACCGGGCGCAAAGGCGCGGAGGAGGGAGCCGCGATCAACTACCCGATCCGGGCTATCGACATGCGCGTTTGGGATCTTCGGATTCTCCGCCGCCTCCCGGTCCTGCCGCCGGCTTGGGTTATCGATCACGGCCAGCGCACGCAACGGACCCGAAACATCGTTGCGGTAAGAGCTGGTGGCCTGCATTCGTTGCGGGCTCAACGCCAGGGCTGACTCAGCTGACAACACGGTGCACCCGCACAAACTGACCAAAGCAAAAACCTTGTGCATCCGAGCTTCGCAAGCAGGAGCTGTTCCGGAGGAACGTTTGGTCGTGCAACGTCACTGGATCTGGATGTCGCCGCTCGTGAGCGTTCCGCCGGCGGAATAACCGTTGCTCAGACTGATGGTAAAGGCGTCCGTCCCTCGCCAGCGCTCGATCTTTCGCTACCTAGAGCGACGTTCTCCGGGCGACACGTAATAGACGACCAGACCGAGTGCGGCCGTCGCCAAACCCCAGAGCGAGGGCGCGCGCGTCGCGGCATTCTCCAGCAGGTGCCACAACATCCACACACTGACGGCAAGAAAGATTGCCGGCGTCACCGGATAACCCCAGGTCCGATAGGGCCGCGGCAGGTCCGGTTGCCGCCAGCGCAGGACGAATACTCCCAGCACCGTCAGGGCCGAAAATAGCGTGAGACTAAATTGCACGTAGCTCACCACTTTTTGAAACGTCGTGACCAGGATGAACAGATTCACGATCGCGAATTGCACGAGCGTGGCGCGCACCGGGATGCCGCGCGCGTTGCGCCGCGCGAACCAGGAGAGCGCTCGCAAATCCTCTCCCATCGTCATCGTCACGCGCGGTCCGATCCACATCATCGCGCTGACTGCCGAAACGAGGCCGAGGGCGATGAACACCGCCATCACTTTTCCGCCCGCGTCGCCAAACATATGCTGCCCCGCGATTAAACCGACCTCCTGTTTCCCGACCATCTCGGCGATCGGAGTGGTTCGTAGGAAAGCGGCGTTGATCCCGAGATAAAGCAGCGTTACCGCGAAAGTTCCGAGGCCTAACGAGAGAGGGACGTTGCGCACCGGGTTGCGCATCTCCCCCATGATGTAGGTGGACGCGTTCCATCCGGAATAGGCATACATGACCCAGTAGAGGCTGACCGCGAAAGGCGTGCTCACCAGCAGCGGCAGATCATTCTTGGCCGGGAGAAACGAGATCGTCTGCAAGCCGCGTACGTAGAATCCCGCGCCGATGATGACTAGGATGAGGGCCACTTTGAGCAGGGTCGAAATATTTTGGAAGCCGCTCCCCAACTGCAAATCCCAAAGCAAAACCAGGGTCGTGACCGACACGACTGCCAGCGACAGAAAGAGCGGGTTCAAGCCGGGAAAAACGCCCGCCAGATAAGTCCCGAATGGAATCGCGGCGATCGCGACCGGCGCGGCGAAACCGACCGTAGCAGAAATCCAACCGGCCATGAATCCAACCGCCGGGTGATAAATCTCGCGCAGAAAATGATACTCGCCCCCGGAGCGAGGAAGGGCCGCGCCCAGCTCCGCATAAGAAAGCGCGCCGCAAAGCGCGCAGATGCCGCCGACGGCCCAAAGCGACATAATCGCAAAGCCACTCGGCAGATCAACCACTTGAAAACCAAGGCTGGTGAAAATCCCCGTCCCCACCATGTTGGCGATCACGATGCAGGTCGCGGTCAGGAGCGAGATGCTCCTTCGTTCGGGTGCCGCGTCGTCTTTCACTGGCGATCATCTAGCGGCTGCGCCGACCGGTTTCAAACGCCAACCTGCGGAAAGAGGAACTGCCGGACGACAAACCGGGACGCTCCCCCTAACGAGCGCAACAGACGCCGAGACCGCCCACGGCGCCGGATGAATTTTGCCCAAAGCAAATGTAACCTTTTGCTGCCGAGCGTGTCTTTCCCTTGATGTGGACCCGCGTTGCAACCGCCGCCCATGTCAGACGAAAGCTTTGATGAGCAAACCTGCCTGCAACGGGTGGCGGAGGGCAATGAAGATGCCGCGCGCGAACTTTTGCATCACTTCCACCCTTTTGTGGCCCGTCTCGTGCGCTCGCATTTGCCGCGTCGGATGAGTGAAGAGGACCTGACCCAGATGATCTTTATCAAGATATTTCAGAATCTCGATCAGTACTCGGGCAAAGTGCCGCTCCGCCATTGGATCTCGCGCGTCGCGGTCAATACCTGTTTCAACGAGTTGCGCGCGGAGAAACGGCGCCCGGAATGGCGGCTGGCGGATTTCGACGCCGAGACTTCGCTCGCGATCGAACACCTGGCCCGGACCGAAACGGATCTCGCCGCGCCCGATGAGGAACGGGTCGCGAAGGAAGTGCTGCAAAAACTTCTGGCCCAGCTTTCGCCGCAAGATCGCCTCCTCGTGACTCTGCTTCATCTGGAAGAGCGTTCCGTCCAGGAAATCCACGGCCTGACCGGCTGGAGCCGGAGCGCCATCAAAGTCCGTGCTTTCCGAGCGCGGGCGAAAATGAAGAAGATGCTGAGCAAGAGCGGAGTCCTCAGGCCTAACGTCATCACATGAATACGGAAAAATTACTGCAGCGCGTTTTTGCGCTTTGCCGGCGAACCACCGACCTGGAAGTGATCCCGGTGCCTTTCGGCCTCGAGACAGCTGTCCTCGCGCATTGGCGCGACGCCCTCAGGCAGCGCACCGCAAATGGCGGTTTGTTGGGCGGCCTGCGCTGGGGCGCTCTCCTCGCCTGTCTCATCGCCCTCTTCGTCGGCGTGATTGAAAGCGACGAACTGGTCGTTTTTAAATATCGTTTCGATCCCGAGGCGCGCGTCGCCGATTCCGCCGTCGCCAGCTATGATTATGAGTAAGTCCCGCGTCCTCCGCGTCACCGCTTACGCCGTTCTTATTTTCCTCGCCGGGGCGATCACGGGCGCGCTCGTCGCGCCGCGACTCGGACGCGCCTTCATGCGCCCGCCCGATTCGAAACAGATGTCGCGACATATGATGGAGCGACTGCAATCAGGCCTCGCCCTCACTCCGGAACAGGAGACAAAAATCAAACCCCTGGTCGAAAAAACCGGCAGCGATATGGACTCGATTCGGCGCGAAACGAGCAAAAGGGTGCACGATCGAATCGCCCAAACCAACGCCGAGATCTTGTTGCTCCTGACCCCGGAACAGAAAGAGAAGTTCATCAAAATGGAGGCGGAACACCGCAAGCGACTGGCACGCTGTCACCCGTGCGGGGACGCGCCAGGAACCATGCAGCATCCGTGAGCCCGCCGAGCAGCGCCCCGTCCTCAAGCGGACGCTGCTGCGAATCCTTAACGAGGGCACATCCTTCTTCAGACCAGCAATCCTATGAAAATGTTATCTATTTTATTGTTAGGCGCGATCCTTGGCACGAGCGGCTGCGTGGTCGGACCGCCCGTCGCTCCTTATCCAGGCCGTGCCACGTTTGCCGTCGCCGTCGGGGACCGGCCCTATTACAACCGCGGGCCGTATTACGTCCAATACGGACGTCATTACGCCTGGGTGCCGGGGCATTGGGCCCGCCAACATGGACGCCGCGTCTGGATCCACGGCCATTACGCCCCGCGTCGTTAGGTCGCTTCCGCTCGCTCCGGCAAAGAAGATTCCCAGGAAAAAAAACCGGCAGAGAGCGGTAGCCGACGCCGCCATCCAGCCTAACGAGGGGCGATCCCGCTCAATCGCGGGAGAAGAAAATCACTGTTTTAAAGTTCCCACTTCTTCGGCAATTTTTGTTTGCCATTCTGCGAGATCAATTGGCGGGCCGACGCGAATCCAAATGGCGCTTCTAAATTTTTCCTTGCGCTCGTAGTTGAGGCCGAGCGGGACGATTTTCAAATTCGCCGCGCCTTGCTGGACGGCTTGCACGGCGATGCGGGCCGCGCCGGATTTGATTTTG
>JBDTOL010000117.1:0-11356 GCA_039933235.1 Spartobacteria bacterium
GGCCTCGGCATCATCGGTCTCATCTACTTCACGGTTTTCCACTGATGCTGCTCTTCATCGTTTTCGCGCCGCTCCTGACGGCGCTTCTCATCTTGCTCGGAGCTCCGGCGCGGTTGACCGCTCTGCTGGGCTCCGCCGCCACCGCCCTGGCCACGCTCGTGGCGCTCTTTCTCTACCAGCCGGCCGCAGGGGGTTTTCAATTCGTTTCCTCCTTCCCGATCAGCGAGGCCTGGCGTCTCCAGTTCTTGTTAGGCGCGGACGGGCTCAGCCTGCTCATGCTTTTCCTGGCGGCGCTGGTCCTGCTCTGCGCGGTCTGGTTCACCCCGCCAATCGAAAAATCCGAGCGGCTCTTCTACGCCTGTCTCCTCCTGGTCGCGGGAGGTGCGATCGGCGCCTTTGCTTCGCTCGATCTATTTTTCTTCTACGCCTTCCACGAACTGGCTCTGATCCCCACCTTCCTGCTTATCGGCATCTGGGGCTCGGGGAACCGGTTTGCCGCCGCCTGGAAAGTGACGATCTATCTCGGGCTGGGCAGCTTCGTTTTGCTGCTCGGCTTAATCCTGCTCTACCGCAGCGTACCGCCGTCCCTGCGCAGCTTTGATCTCCGCGCGCTCCAGGCTGTGGCGGCCAGCGGCGCCATCGCCGCGTCCGCGCAAAACCAGATCTTCTTCCTCCTCCTCATCGGGTTTGGGGTCTTGATTTCGCTCTTCCCGTTTCACACCTGGGCGCCGGAAGCGTATGCCTCAGCGCCGGCGCCGGCCGCGATGTTGCATGCCGGGGTTTTGAAAAAATTCGGCCTCTATGGACTTCTCCGTGTCGCCCTGCCGCTGCTGCCGGAAGGGGCGCAGCATTGGAACACGCTCCTGATCGTCCTGTTGTTAGGCAACATCATCTATGTGGGCCTGGTCACGATCGCGCAGAAGCGGCTCGACTGGATGCTCGGCTATTCCAGCGTGATGCACATGGGCTATATCTTCCTCGGGATCGCGAGCGCGAACCTGATCGGCCTCAACGGAGCGGCCCTCCTCATGTTTGCCCACGGCATTTCCATCGCGCTGCTCTTCGCGCTCGCCGGAGAGATTCGTCGCCGGACCGGAACACTCGTTTTGGCCGATCTGGGCGGCCTTGGCAAGACGATGCCGTTCGTGGGCTTCGCTTTTGGAATCGCCACCTTTGCCTCAATCGGCCTGCCCGGTTTCGCGAATTTTGCGGCGGAAGTTATGGTGTTCTTCGGTGCGTTCCGAGTGGGCGCTGGCTGGACGGGCTTCCATATATTCCAGGTCGCGACGGTGCTAGCCCTCTGGGGCGTCGTGATCTCCGCGGTCTACATGCTGCGCGCTTACCGAGCTGTTTTCATGGGTGTGCCTAACGAGCGCCTGGCTCCGTCAAGCGATCTCGCCGCCGGCCTGCGTCTGCCGATTATCTTGCTCATCGCCGCGACTGTGGTTGTCGGCTTTTTCCCAAACACCGCGCTGCGCCTCTTGCGCCCGACCTTTTTAGCTCCGACCGCCGCTACCACCACCCGATGATCCCCGCACCCGCACTCGAAATTGCCGTGCTCGTCTGGGGCTTTGTCCTCCTGATGGCGGAAGCGTTTGCCGGCAAAAGTGACCGGCGCGGCTTTGCCCTCGCAGCGATCGGCGGCCTTGTCGCCGTGCTCGTGGCGACCTTTTTCCTCGCTCCCGCGCCGGCTGCCAGCGCCACCGGATTCTGGAGCTTCTACACGGCCGACCCGCTCGCCATTTTCTTCAAGCGCTTCGCGCTCGTGACCACGATCCTCGTTCTGATCATGGCGATGGACTATGCGCCGGCGATCCGCATGGGCGTGCCCGGCGCGAATCCGAGCGCCGGCCTGGGAGAGTTTTTCACCCTGCCTCTCTTCACCTGCGCCGGTCTGATGTGGATGGCGTCGGCGATCGATTTCGTCATGATCTTCGTCTCGCTCGAGCTGGTCACGATGTCGTTCTACGTGCTCGTGAGTTTCACCCGGCGAAACCCCGCCACGCTCGAGGCCGGCGTGAAATATTTGATCCTGAGCGCGCTCTCGACCGGTTTCCTCGTCTACGGCATCACCTGGATTTTTGGCGTGACCGGCGAAACCAATCTGGCGCGCATCGGAACGTTCCTGGCGACGCAGAATGTCGACCCGATTCCGCTCCTGTTCGGCATCTCGCTCGTCCTCGTCGCGCTCGGCTTCAAGATCGCTGCGGTGCCGTTTCAAATCTGGGTGCCGGATGTTTATCAGGGTGCGCCCACTCCGGTGACGGCCTTCCTCTCCGTCGGTTCGAAGGCGGCCGGCTTTGTCGTGCTCTTGCGCGTTCTCGTGCCATTCTCCCTTCTGCCGCAAGTCGGCCGCCTGCTCGTCGTGGTCGCCGCGCTGACCTTGATCTACGGAAATTTTGCCGCTTTGCCGCAGACGAACCTGAAACGGCTGCTCGCTTATTCGAGCATCGCGCACGCGGGGTATTTGCTCATTGGTGTTGTCAGCTTTTCCGGTGCGGCCGTGGCCTATTACCTCGTCGCGTATCTCCTGATGACGCTGCTCTGTTTCGCCGTGCTCATCGTGGTCGGGAACAGCGCGGGCAACCAGATCGAAGACTACGCGGGCCTGGCCAAACGCTCGCCCTTCCTCGCCTTCGCCATGTTGATCGGGATGATCTCACTAGCCGGTGTGCCTTTTACCGCCGGTTTCCTCGGGAAATTCTTCATCTTCGACGCCGCCGTGCGGCAACACCAGGTGCTCCTCATGGTGATCGGTGTGGTCACGGTGGGCTGCGGATTCTACTACTACCTGAAGGTGGTGCGCGCGATGTACTGGCTCGACCCCGTCACGACCGAGCCGGTCGCGGTCAGCGGGCTCTCCCGATTTACCATGACGCTGCTGATTGCGGCGATTTTTGTGTTGGGAGTTTATCCGCAGCCGATCCTGAACGCGCTCAATCCGCCAGCCGTGACCGCGACAGCAGCTCGTTAGGCTGCGCGCGGACCATTTTTTATTGTCATCCTGAGCCGCGCATACGACGCAGGACCTCGCAACTGCAATCCACGCTTTCTCACGTCGAATGAACCGCTCTTGCTATTGAGAGGGTCCCTCTCCGCGCTCCTCCGGATCGGGATGACAACTGGTGGCGGCGATGCCGCTCAACGTGTCGAGGAATGCGACGCCCTTCAGTCGCTCAGCTCGACGTTCCAGTAAGCGAGATCGACGAAGTGTCGCCAGCTCTCGTGCTGCTGACTGGAGAAGGTGACGTGCACGAAGGGGCGCCACTTTGGTCGCTTCGGCTTGCGGATCAGGGCCATGTGGGCCTGGTGTGGCAAGCGGTTGCCCTTGCGGGTATTGCACGGGATGCAGGAACAAACCACATTCTCCCACGTGGTCAGGCCGCCTTTGTCGCGGGGCAGGACGTGATCGAGGTTCAGCTCCTGGCGCTCGAAAACCTTGCCGCAGTACTGACAGGTGTTGTTGTCGCGCTCAAACACGTTGTGCCTCGTAAATTTCACTTCCTTCTTCGGCAGCCGATCGAAGAGCAACAGGACGATCACACGCGGCACCCGGATCTTCCACGAGATCGTCGTGACCATCTCGTGCTCCGCCTCCGGCGCGGCAATCGAGACGTCCAGCCAGCTGGCAAAGTCGTGCGTGGCGAAGTTATTCTGCTGATCGGCCGAAACGACCTGGGCGTGCCCTTGGTAGAGGAGGGTAAAGGCACGACGCGCCGAGCAGATATTAACCGCCTGCCAAAGGCGGTTCAGAACCAGGACCTGACTGTTGAGTAGCGTATACAGAGGTGATCTCGTCCGGCCTAACAATGCGCACCGTCCGAGTTGGCGCGAAATTATCACCCGGTATTTTTATTGTCAACGTGACGAATGCGTGTCGAACCCGGAAGATTCCGCCCAAGCGACAGACAAAACTGGCGCCCGGCGGCGTTTTCGTCACGTGTGGACGAATCATGCACCCGCCCTTGCAGCGACGTTGGCAGCGATCCTCGGGTCTGGTCACGGTCTCGCGGCCGGAACCTCGATCACGGCGAAGGAAGCTTCGCAATACTTCCAGCAAGCGGATGCCCTCACCCGCGCCGACGGCGGCCGGCTCTGGGGTATCTCATTAGGCGGAGGCCTCCTCCTGGCCGACCCGGAGACCCGTGTCGCCTACGCGAACCAGCCGGATCCGCAAGGTCGCCTGATGCGGGTGGGGCCGGTCCTGCGCGGCGAGATTTCCACCGACGTCAACCTGGCCAACACCGCGCTCGATTGGGCTGGCGCGAGATGGTCGATGATCCTGGTTCCGTTGCCGGAGGATCGCTTCGTTCGGGCGACCCTCATCGCACACGAGCTCTGGCATCGGGTGCAGGACCGGCTCGGGCTCCCCAGCTCGGCCGCGACGAACAACCATCTCGATACGCGCGATGGCCGTTACTGGCTGCAACTCGAGTGGCGCGCGCTGGCCGCCGCGCTCGCGGCGCAGGGCCCGGATCGGGCGCGAGCGATGACCGACGCGGTGCTCTTCCGCGCGCAGCGCCGCGCCCTCTTCCCGCAGGCCGCCGGGCAGGAGAACGGGATGGAAATGCACGAGGGATTGGCGGAATACACGGGGGTTAGACTCTCGGGCGCGCCCGACCCGGCTCGCTTCGTCATCGATCACGAACTCAAGGATGCGCCGCAAAAGGAAAGTTTCGTGCGCTCGTTTGCCTATGCCAACGGGCCGGCTTACGGGCTGCTGCTTGACGACACCGGCTCGGACTGGCGCAAGGAAGTAAGCCCCGAGACCGACATGGGGGCGCTGCTCCTGCGCCGGCACGGGCTGACCCTTCCGGCGGATCTCCAAGGTACTGCCACACGCCGGGCACCAGCGTATGGCGCGACCAGCCTGGCCGCCCAGGAGGACGCCCGCGCAGAGGTCCGGCGGAAGGTGAACCAGGATTATCGGGCCCGCCTGGTCGAGGGTCCGCTCGTCAAACTCCCGCTGCGGAACATGAAGATCGAGTTCGACCCGGGCAACCTCGTCCCGTTGGAATCGTTAGGGACGGTCTATCCTCACCTGCGGGTCGTGGATGACTGGGGCGTGTTAAGCGTGACGGAACACGGTGCACTAATCAGCGCCGATTTCACCCAAGTCGCTTTGCCGGGGCCGGCCACCGTCGCCTCGGAATCGATCACCGGAGAGGGCTGGAAGCTGGAACTCAAACCCGGCTGGTCCGCCGATCCGGGGCCGCGGAAAGGCGACCTGCAACTCCGCCGCGCTCCAGGACGCTAAATCCCGCCGCCAGAGGACCACTTTTCAAATCACGTTTGCATCACCTTCGTTCCCAAACCAGTTTGGCAATTCACTCGTTTTCATCCTTATGCGTATTTCTCGGCTCGTTTCTCTCTCTCTTGCAACCCTCTTCCTTCTCGGCGGCTTCGGTTACGCGCAGAATCTGCCCGATACTACCCGGCTCCTGCGCTTCCCTACGACCAATGGCGACCAGATCGTGTTCTCCTATTCTGGCGCCCTTTACACGGTCGGAAAAGATGGCGGGACGGCGCGTCGCCTGACGAGCGGGCCGGGCTACACCTCGTTTCCGCATTTCTCGCCCGACGGCAAACAGCTCGCTTTCACTTCGCAGTACGACGGCAACACCGAGGTTTACGTGATGCCCGGCGAGGGGGGCGAACCGAAGCGGCTCACTACCACCGCGACCCTCAGCCGCGATGATGTTTCCGACCGGATGGGCCCGAATAACATCGTAATGGGTTGGCAAAATACGCAGCCAAACGTCGTTTTCCGTTCGCGCCGCACCTCCTTTAATTCTTTCATCGGCGATCTCGAGACGGTCGGCTTGAACGCGGAACTCCCGAAACAATTGCCCGTTCCTCGAGGCGGCTTTGTTTCCTTTTCCCCGGACGACTCGAAGATGGCTTTCAACCGCGTCTTTCGCGAATTCCGCACCTGGAAACATTACCGCGGCGGCATGGTCGACGACGTCTGGCTTTACGATTTCAAGACCGGCACGACGGAGAACCTGACGAAGGATCCGGCGCAGGACATCTGCCCCATGTGGGGACCGGATAACCGCATCTATTTCATCTCGGATCGCGACGGCCGGATGAACCTCTTCTCGGTCGATCTCGGAACCAAGGAGACGAAGCAGCTCACTACCTTCAAGGATTTCGACATCAAGTTCCCGACGATCAGCAGGGACTCGATCGTTTTTGAACAAGCGGGCTACATCTGGCGCTACGATCTGGCCAGTGGGAAAGCAGTGCCGGTCCCGATCAGCATCAAGGAGGATTTCGCTTCCGGTCGCGCCGCTTTTGTCGACGCCTCGAAGCATGTGGAATCGGTTAACCTCGCGCCCGACGGCCAGCGTTCCATCGTCGTCGCGCGCGGCGACCTCTTTTCCGTCCCGATGAAGGATGGCACCGCCCGCGCCCTGAGCAGAACCTCAAGCGCGCACGAGCGCGACGCCGTCTGGTCGCCCGACGGCAAATGGATCGCCTACAATTCCGACGAAACCGGCGAGAACGAGCTCTATGTGCGAGCCCAGGACGGGAAGGGCCAGCCGCAACAGCTGACCAAGTCTTCCGACACTTACTATTATCAACCGATCTGGTCGCCCGACAGCAAGAAGCTGCTCTGGAGCGATCGCCTGCAGCGCTTGCGTTATGTCGACGTTACGAGCAAAGCGGTCACAGAGGTTGCGCAGGATAAAGTCGGCGAGATCGAGTCCTACGACTGGTCGCCCGACAGCCAGTGGATCGCCTGGGGTCAACCAGAGATAAACGATCTGTCAAAGGTCTATCTCTATTCCCTCGCCAGCAGGAAATCCGTCCCGGTCACGGACGATTGGTATTCCTCGGGGCGTGTCTCCTTTAGTGACGACGGGAAGTATCTTATGCTTTCCTCGAGCCGCGACTTCAAGCCGACTTTCAGTGAGAACGAGTTTCAGAATATCTACCTCGATATGCAGCGCATTTACCTGGTAACGCTGGCCAAGGACACCGAATCGCCAGTCGGTCCGCGGAGCGACGAGGTCGGCAAAGCCGAGAAGAAGGACAAGGAGAAGTCCGAGAGCGGATCAGAAGGGGAAAAGAAAGACGGCAAGAAAGACGAGAAAGGCAAGAAACCGGTCACGGTAAAAGTCGATCTCGACGGCATTCAAAACCGGATCGTGGGGCTGGACACAACGCCGGCCAACTACATGGGCATGCGCCTGGTGGACGGCCGTATCTTCTACCTGCGCCGCAGCGCGGCCGATAACAGTGAAGACGATGAGGAGGCCGGCCCGGGCGAAGAGAAATGGCATCTCTGTTCCTATAGCCTCGAAGATCGCAAAGAAACGGTTCTGGGCGACGTCAATAGCTATCAGATCAGCTTTGATGGAAAGAAGATGCTGGTGAAGATCGACAAGGATTATTTTGTGATCGACCTGCCGAAGGACAAGCTCGAGACCAAGGATCACCAGCTCGAGCTGAAAGGGCTCGACGTGATGGCCGACCGCCGCGGCGAATGGAAGCAGATCTACTACGAAGCATGGCGGCAGATGCGCGACTTCTTCTATTCGCCGACAATGAACGGCGTCGATTGGAAGGCCATGCGGGAGAAGTATGCGGCGCTCCTGCCCTACGTAAATCACCGCAATGATCTGACCTATCTCATCGGGGAGCTGATCGGCGAATTGAACAACGGCCACGCCTACGTTGCCGGCGGAGAGCGCCCCGACACTCCGCGCATCAAGCTCGGCCTTCTCGGCGCCGAACTCTCGCGCGACCCGGCCAGCCGCGCCTATCGGATCGATCGGATTCTTCCGGGCGAGAACTGGGACGACGAGACGCGCTCACCGCTCACCGCAATCGGGGTCAATCTGAAACCAGGCGATTACATCCTGGCGGTGAACGGCATTCCGGTCGCGAGTCTTCCGAATTTCTATGACGCGCTCATCGGGACGGCCGACAAGCAGGTCATTCTGCGCGTTAACTCCCAACCAACAGAGGCGGGCGCGCGTGACGTCACGATTGTGCCGACGGCCGATGAGTCTCCGCTCTACTATCTCGCCTGGGTACAGCACAACATCGATTACGTGAATCAGAAGACTGGCGGCACGGTCGGCTATGTCCATATCCCGGATATGGGTCAGCCCGGCCTGAACGAATTCACCAAGCGTTACTTCCCGCAGATCCGCAAGAAGGGGTTGATCGTGGACGTGCGCGGCAATGGCGGCGGTTTCGTTTCGCCCCTCGTGATCGAGCGACTGCGGCGCGCCCTCGTCATGGTGGAGATGTCGCGCAACGGTCTCCCGCAGACCAATCCGCCGCAGACCTTCCTCGGGCCGATGGTCACACTCATCAATGAGTTCTCAGCTTCGGACGGAGATATTTTTCCCTACCGATTCAAGGCCATGGGTCTGGGAAAACTCATCGGCAAACGCACCTGGGGCGGAGTGGTCGGCATTCGAAACCCCCTCCCCTTGATCGACGGCGGACAGCTCTTTAAACCGGAATTCGCGCCCTACTCGATCGACGGCAAAAACTGGGTCATCGAGAGTCACGGCGTCGAGCCCGACATCGAGGTGGACAACGACCCGGCGAAGGAATTCAAGGGTGAGGATCAGCAGCTCGACCGGGCCATTCAGGAAATTCAAACCGAGATGAAAACCAAGGGTCACGAACTGCCGCCCATTCCGCCCTACCCGGATCGGAACCCCGCGAAGAGTAGTTGAGCTCGAGATTTGTGATAAGGTAGGAACCGATGTTTTTACCCAATCAGAAGGTGGTCTGTGTCGACGGACGCTTTCCGCTCGGGATCGAACAGCTTTACGACGAGCTGCCGAAGGAAGGCTCCACTTACACCATCCGCGATATTTTGCCCGGGATCGGCCTGACCGGTGATGAAGGAGAGATCGCGGTCTACCTTTGTGAGATCAAAGGTCCACTCAACGCCCACGGGATCGAGCGCGGTTTTCGGGCCGATCGGTTTGCGCCACTGCAAACGATTGAGGAGGAGGCCGAGGAGGAATCATTCATCGGCCTGCCCGCTTTCCTGCCGGCGTAAGCTCAGAGTTGAGACTAATCTTCGTCTTTCAGTGCTCGCCCATTCCTGGTCACGATTACTCTCCGCCATTTTCCTGCCCTTGGCGCTGCAGGGGATAGCAGCGGGTTCTCAACCTGCCGACGCCGCAGCGATGAAGCGAATCGAGGCGATCGAAACGCGACTGGGAGGACGCCTTGGTGTAGCTGCGGTGGATTCGGGAAACGGGCCGCGATTCCAGCACCGGGCGACCGAGCGCTTTCCGATGTGCAGCACCTTCAAGTTCCTAGCCGCAGCTGCTGTGCTGCACCGGGTGGATGAAAAAAAGGAGCAACTTTCGCGCTTCATCCCCTACACCAGGGCCGACCTCCTCGAGTACGCCCCTGTCACCCGAAAACACGTTGACCAAGGCGGGATGTCCCTCGCCGATCTTTGTGCCGCCGCGGTGGAACTTAGCGACAACACGGCCGGTAACCTTCTCGTCCAGTCGATCGGCGGCCCAAAGGCCTTCACTCAGTATGCCCGGAATCTGGGCGACGAGCAGACCCGGCTTGATCGTCTGGAGCCTGAGCTGAATGATGTCGGACCGGGCGACGAAAGAGACACGACCACACCAGCCGCGATGGCGGCCAACCTCCGGGCCCTCCTCCTTGGCGAAGCGCTGTCACCGGCTTCTCGCAAACAGCTTGAGGCCTGGCTCGCCGCCAATCAGACCGGCGCGGAATTGATCCGGGCCGGCGTGCCTAACGACTGGAAGGTCGGAGATAAAACCGGGCGAGGGCCCCGTGGCGCGATCAACGACGTCGCAATTCTTCGCCCGCCGGGTAAATCTCCAATTCTGCTCGCGGTCTATTTCATTGGCTCGAGCGCCTCCGCGGAGGAACGCCAGGCGGCGGTCGCGGAAGTTGCCCGGATAGTGGCCGAGACGTTTTAGCGTCGACCAGAAATCGTTGGTTAGGCAAACAGCCGCGTCTGCTCGCGTGCTCCGCTCGCGCAGCAAAGGTTACAACGGCGTTACGTTTCAGCGTTCGCGGCGCCGCGTTCTTCGGGGGTATGTGATCACAACACCACGACTCAACTTGAAGGACCAACTATGAAACTGACCCATAATCGAAATCACATCGCAACCCGCCGACCGCACCGGTTACATGCCCTGTCTTGGCCTGTGATAGGAGTAACGCTCTTATTACTCACCTGGGTGGCCACTCCCGCTTCTTATGCGCAGCGGGGTGGTTTGCCCTCGGCTTCTGAGAGCCCGTCGCCGAGCCCATCCCCGAGTGCGAGTCCATCGCCAACACCGCGGCCGTCACCCAGCCCGAGTGCTTCACCAAGTCCGAGCGCTTCTCCCAGTCCCAGCGCTTCACCGAGCCCGAGTCCAAGCGCTTCACCAAGTCCCAGCCCAAGCGGGACTCCAAATTCGCAGCCGGTAAACATCTCGACCCGTCTGCGCGTGGAGGCCGGCGAAGGCGTCATGATCGGTGGCTTCATTATCACCGGCAACGTCCCGAAACGCATCATCATCCGGGGCATCGGTCCATCCCTGGCCTCTTCCGGCCTGACTGATCTCATTGCGGATCCGACGCTGCAGCTCTTCGGCGCCGGCGGCCAAATCGCGTTCAATGATGATTGGAGAGATCTGCAGGAATCCGAAATCGAGGCGACCAACATCCCACCCACGGATGACCGCGAACCGGCGATCATCGCTACGCTCAGTCCCGCCGCCTACACCACCGTTGTCAGTGGGAAGGAAGGGGCCACCGGCGTCGGCTTGCTCGAGGTCTACGATTTGAATGCTTCCGCGGACGCCAAGCTGGCGAATATCAGCACTCGCGGTTCCGTTCAGACCCAGGATAACGTAATGATCGGCGGTTTCATTTTGGGCGGTGCGAATATGCAACCAGCCCAGGTGGTTGTCCGTGCGCTTGGGCCCTCCCTTGCCTCGGCTGGCATCGCAGACCCGCTCGGAAATCCAACTCTGCAGCTCTTTGACAGCAACGGTCTCAGCGTCGGATTCAATAACGATTGGCAGGACGACGCGGCGCAAGCCACCCAGCTCGTCGCCCTTGGCATCGCGCCGACCGCGGCGGCTGAGTCCGCCATCGTCGCGACCCTGCCGCCTGGCTCTTACACCGCGGTCGTAGCCGGACAATCCGGCACAACCGGCGTCGGCTTGATCGAAGTCTACGACGTGCAGTAGTTCTCGTGGCCGCGGCGGGAGTCACTTCCGTCGCGGCCCTCCGGGCGGCCCACCCGGGTTTTCTCGCACTTCGCTCTTTCTAAAAGGCCGGCCCGCTGTTACCGAACGGCGGTGAAACGACTTCTCTGGCTCGATGTGGCGAAAGGCCT
>JBDTOL010000118.1:0-17172 GCA_039933235.1 Spartobacteria bacterium
GTCACTCACCGCGGCAGGTGAGCGCTTGCTCCCCGCGAGGGCCAGGATGACGTCGGTCTTGGAAACGCTGCCAAGCAAATGGTGTTCCTGGGATCGACTTACGACGGGCAGTCTTTCTCCATCATGGCGCGCGAAGCCATCGAGCGCTTCGGCGAGGGAAGCTTCCGGGGGGACGGTGGGAAATCCCTGTCGCACGATGTCTCCGGCGATGACCACTTGGGCCAGCTCGGGTGCGTTCAGATAGCTCTTGATGTCGTGCAAAGAGATCGCTCCGATGAAGCGGCCATTATCTGTGACATAGAGATAGTTATAGCGGGTGGAGATGAACTGTTGCCCGATCTCGGCAAAACGCGCGGTGGGGGAGACAGTCGGGGGATCGAATCTCAGGAGGTCGCGAACGTGCAGCTCCGCGAGTTGGTGGCGGTAATCGCCGGCGCCTTTGTGCCTCAGTGCCTCGGCGTAGATCGAACGTTTCTCGATGCTGACGGATGTATAGTAGGCGACCACGCAGGCGAGCATCAGTGGCAGGATGATTTCGTAATCGAGCGTGAGCTCGAAGATGATGATGATCGCCATGATCGGCGCATGGGTGGCAGCGGCGAGGAATGCTCCCATGCCGACAAGGGCAAACGCACTCGGGTTGACCGCGAGATGACCGGGGAAATGCTGGGCCAGATCGCCAAAGAGGAAACCGACGCTGGCGCCGACAAAAAGCGTGGGCGTGAAGACGCCGCCCACCGCGCCCGAGCCGAAAGTGGCGGCCGTGGCGAGGACTTTGAAAAGCAGGATGACTGCGAGTGTGGGCCAGAGCCATTGGCTGTGCAGAATCGCGCTGACCGCGCTGTAGCCATTGCCGCACACTTCCGGATGGAACACCGCGAGCGCGCCAACGATCAAGCCGCCGACAAACATCTTTAGGTAGACGGGGGCGGCGATTTTTGCGGCGAGGTGTTCACTGGCGTTGAGGAGCCGGATGAACCACGGCGCGAGTAAACCTGACGCCAGGCCTAAGAGCAGGTAGGGCAGGATCTCCCAATTGCCGTTGAGGGGTAGGGGCGGGATATCGTAGAGCGGGTCGTTGCCCATGAATCCGCGCACGGTGAGAGTGGCGATGACCGACGAGAAGACGAGCGGCCCGAAGATTTCCATCGCGACCGAGCCAAGAACAATTTCGGCAACGAAAAGCGCGCCTGCGATCGGGGCATTGTAGGCGGAGGCAATGCCGGCGGCCGCACCGCACCCCACGAGCAGGCGCAGTCGCGGAGCTGACCACTTTTGCAGACGTCCGGTGATCGAGGCGATCACGGAAGCAAGTTGCACGAGCGGTCCTTCGCGCCCGATCGAGCCGCCCGAGGCGATCGTGAAAAGAGCTGAGGCAGATTTCACCAGGCTGCGTCGGACGGAGATTCTCCCGTCGCCGAGCACGACGGCTTCCATGTAGTCGGTCGTCGGCACGTTGCTGCGCCAGCGCGTGCCGAAATGGAGAATCGCGCCGGCAACGAGCCCTCCCAGCGCCGGCACGACGAGACGCCAGAGCGGCGGCAACTGGTTGAAGCTTTCCACCACGCCGGGGGAGGTATTTCCGGTGACCGCCTTGTGCACGTAGGAAGTGGCGCCGCGAAAAGCGAGCGAAGAAAGCGCGCCACCGAAGCCGACGACGCCCGCCCAAAATAAAGTGATCTGGAGGTCGCTCGGATGCGCCCGTTCCTTGAACCAGAACCAGAAGCGGAGCCGACGCAACCCGTCCGCCTTGGGGGTCGCGACATCCCCGCTGCCCCTGTTAGCCATTAGTAGGACAAGAGCGGGTTGCTTCTGCGGGTCAAGGCAAGCGCCAGCCGCTGCTCCGGTGAGAAACAATCTCGCGAAAGCGCGCAGAGCGACGGGCGCACGATTCATCGCCGGTGCGAACGATTGTCCTGCTCACCATTTCAAATGTGTTTCGGCTCATCCGCTTCGGCGGGTGAGGGACAGGGGGAACTTAACCGGAGGATTAACATGAAGTACCTATTCATGATCCCTTGCGGCCATGGCCTTCATCGGCACTGCCAACGGGACCTCGCGTTTGACAGATTGCTGCACGGGCGGCGCCTGCTGCATGGTCCATTTGAGCTGCTGCAGATAAAGCAGCAGCAGTTTTAGCGGGGCCCTCGCTGGAGAAATCCGGCGGGAGCCTTTGCCTGGGTGCCCGCGAGACCCCCGGCGACCGAGAAATAACTTGCCCGCTCTCGCGATGCATTCGTTACTCCCCCTCGCACCCATGGCAGAATCTCTCATCGAAGCGCCCGGTGTGCATCGACCCCGTAATGTCGACTGGAAGCGAGCCGCTGCCCTGCTTTACGGCGACTGGGGCACGAGCAAGGCCTACGTCATCGGCCTCGCCTTCGTCGCGGCTGGGTTTTCGTCCTTCCCCCTGATCCTGGCGGTCTGCGCGCTGACTGCGGTGGTCGGTTTCAACTACATCATCGTCTGCGCCCATTTTCCCGATGGCGGCGGCGTTTACTCGGCCGCCCGGCAACAGAGCCGCTTTCTCGCCTCGGCCGGAGCGCTCCTCCTGGTGGCGAATTTCATTGTCACGGCCGCGCTCAGCGGCTGGGCGGCGGTGAGCTACTTCGGCGTGCCGCCGCAATATGCGCGGGTCGCGACCATGGTCCTGGTCGTCATGGTCGGCGCGATCAATTTCTTCGGGCCGAAACACAGCGGCAGTGTCTCGATGTATCTGGCGGTGCCGGCCGTCCTGACGGTGCTGATTATTCTAGGCCTCAGCGCCGGTTACCTGAACACGACCCACCTCGAGCCGCGCCACGCAAACCTCGGGGTGGCCTGGACGCAGTTTGTGGGTGTCATCCTCGCGCTCAGCGGCGTGGAGGCGGTCGCCAACATCACCGGCGTGATGAAGCTCGATCCTGGCTCGACCCCGGAGCATCCGAAAGTTACGCGCACGGCCGCCAAGGCGATCATTCCCGTGGCGATCGAGGTGGTTGTCGGCACGGCGCTCCTCGGCTGGGCCATGCTCTCAATGCCGAAGATGTTCACGCCAGAACTGACCCAGCATTCGGAAGACATGCTCCGGTTCCTCGGCGAACACTACGGCTCGCTCGTCGTCGCACAGTGGTTTGGGAGCGCGTTCGGGATCTTCGTCGGCGTCGTCTTCGGGCTCTTGCTCTTCAGCGCGGTCAATACCGCGGTCGTCGCGCTCATCGGCGTGATCTACATGATGGCGCAGGACGGCGAGATGCCCAGGCAACTGGCCCGCCTCAACCGGCACGGTGTCCCGCGGATCCCGCTCTTCGTCGCGGTCGTGATCCCGATCGTGGTCCTGGCGGTAACCCCGAAGTTTGAAGGGCTGGCCGGGCTCTATGCGATCGGTGTGGTGGGCGCGATCGCAGTCAACCTCGGTTCCTGCACATTTAACAAGCGACTCGCTCTCACCTGGTATCAGCGCTTCCTCATGGGGGTGACTTTTCTCATTCTCACCGCCGTCGAGCTGACCATCGCCAAGACGAAACCGGACGCGCTTTTCTTCGCCATGTGCGTCCTCGGTATTGGACTCGCGTTGCGCGCCTACTCGCACAAGCTCTCGGGTCTAAAGACCGTCACGATGGCGAAGGAGGTGGCCGAGATGGTCGCACCCAACCTCCCTGAGACGATGCAGCCGCGGCTCGAGGAGGGGCAGAAAATCATGGTCGCGGCGCGCGGGATCAATCCGGTTTTGAATTTTGCGCTCGAGGAAGCGCAACTGCGCAAGGCGGTCCTCTGCGTGGTCTACATAAAAGAGATCGCGGTCTATTTCGCCGGGGCGCCGGCCGTGCTCGGGAGCTCGAAATGGAAAGACGACGCGCAAGCGAAGGCGATCATGTCTCTCATGATCAAGGAAGGGGAAGCGCGCGGCGTCTGCGTGCAACCGGTCTACGCGGTGAGCGAGGACGCCTCGGCCACGATCCTCGATCTCGCGGCGACGCTCGGTGTGGACTACATCATCCTCGGCGCCTCGCAGCGGCGCACCTTGGCCGATCTGCTCAAGGGCAGCGTCGCCACCCAGATCGCGCAGCACCTGCCCGAATCGATCCGGCTGGTGATCTTTGGCTAGAGTGGTCGCATCGGTCCCATTCGTCCTATGCGTCCCATGGGACCTATGCGACCTATAGAACTCATGGGACCGCCCAAAGTTCTCATCGCTGATTCCATCTCGCAGCGCGGCATCGACGAGCTCGCGGCTGGCGGAGCGCTCGACACGGTCGTGCGCACTGGCCTGAGCGAAGAGGAACTGGTGCGATCGATCCCCGATTTCAGCGCCATCGTCGTGCGAAGCCAAACCAGGGTGACCGCCGCGATCCTGCAGGCCGGCACGCAGTTACGTGTGGTCGGTCGGGCCGGGGTGGGCGTGGATAACGTCGATGTCGAAGCCGCCACGCGCCGCGGGGTGATCGTGATGAACACGCCGGGCGGCAACACCATCTCGACCGCGGAACACGCTTTCTCGCTCCTCGTCTCGGTCGCGCGCAAAATCCCGCAGGCACACTCGAATCTGCAGGCCGGGAAATGGGATAGGAAACAATTCGAGGGGACAGAGCTTTACAACAAATCACTCGGCATCATCGGGATGGGCCGAATCGGCTCGGAGCTAAGTCGTCGCGCGATCGCTTTCGGCATGCGCGTGCTGGCCTACGACCCCTATCTCTCCTCGACCCGGGCGCGGTCGCTCCAGGTGGAGTTGATCGAGGAAATCGACGAGCTGCTGCCGCTGGCCGATTTCCTTACACTGCACACTCCGCTCACCCCCGAGACGCACTATCTGCTCAACGCCGCGCGCCTCGCCAGGACCAGACGCGGAGTCCGCCTGATCAACTGCGCCCGGGGCGGCTTGATCGATGAAGCGGCTCTCGTCGACTCGTTAGGCAGCGGCCAGGTGGCGGGCGCGGCGCTCGATGTTTTCGAGACGGAACCGCTGCCGCCGGACTCGCCGTTGCGCGGAATTCCCAATCTGATCCTGACCCCGCACCTGGGAGCGTCGACGGTCGAGGCGCAGGAGAGCGTGGGGATTGAAATCGCGCAGGCGATTCGGGCCGCGCTCCTCGAGGGAACGATTCGTAACGCGATCAACATGCCCAACCTCGACGCGAAAACGCTCGCCATCGTGGGTCCGCATCTGCGCTTTGGCGAGAAGCTCGGGCGCTTCCTTTCGCAGGTCTCACCGAGGCGGGTGGAACACCTGCACATCAACTACAGCGGCAAAGTGAACGAGGTCGACACGACCGCGATCACGCGCTCGATCCTGAAAGGATTTCTCCACCTGGCTGGCGGTGACGACATCAATGAGGTAAACGCCCCGGCCTTTGCCGAAACGTTAGGCATCAAGGTCACGGAATCGCGTTTGAGCGCTCCGGGCGATTACACCGATCTGCTAGAGTTGACCGCCGAGGCGGAGGGGAAAATGCTTTCCGTGGCGGGCGCGTTTTTTGGCGCGACGCCGCGCATTGTCAGCATCAACAATCGCCCGGTGGAGGCGCGCCCGAGCGGCTTCGTTCTCGTCCTGGAGAACACGGATCGGCCGGGAATGGTCGGGCGCATCGGCACGCTCCTCGGTGCGCACGGCGTGAACATCGCGACGATGTCGCTCAGCCGGAACCAGGCGGGCGGCCGCGCTCTCACCGTGCTCAACCTCGACACCGCGCCGCCGCCGGAGTTGCTCGCGGAGATCGCCACGAGCGACGACATCCATAGCGCGCAGGTGGTCGAGTTGTAGTTCGTCCGGCACGTCCAAAGGCTTGTCATCCCGAGTCGCGCAGACCACGAGGGACCTCGCAATTGCAATCTGCGCGTCCTTGAAGCGAGGGGGTCTTCTATGCAACTGCGAGGTCCTTCGCCGCGCTTTGCCGACCCAGGATGACCAGGCATGGGAGCGCAAAGAAGCACCAGGACGGACGGTTTCGCGAGGCGAGGCCTCCCTCGGCATAAAACCATTGCCGGACCCGGCCGCGATTCATAGCATAACACTATGGGCGCAATACTCTGGACTCTCATCATCGGTCTTATCGTCGGCGTGATCGCCAAACTCCTCATGCCGGGGAAAGATCCGGGCGGCTGTATCATCACGATTCTGCTTGGCATCGCGGGTGCCTTCATCGCCGGCTATCTCGGTCGTGTCCTCGGCTGGTATGAACCCGGGCAACCGGCCGGCTTCATCGCTTCGGTCATCGGCGCGATGTTACTCTTGCTGATTTACCGCCTGATTGTCGGCAAGCGCGGAACCTGATCGCCCGGCACGGCAGGCAGGCCACACTCCTCCGCGTTTGAATCGACCGTCATCTTCGCCGATCTTCGGCGGAGAGAGTGACGCGGTCTTTCGCCGCGTGCCCTAAATTTAACCGGAGGAATACCAGTGCTCACAAATGCAAAAGTGGTTGATGCGATCAATAAACAGATCGGCAATGAATTCGGCGCCGCCATGCAATATGTCGCGATCGCGTCCTACTTCTCGAGCGACGCGCTTCCGCAGCTCGCGGAACATTTTTTTCGCCAAGCGGCGGAAGAGAACGACCACGCCATGCGCTTCATCAGGTATGTCATCGATGTCGGGGGCAAAGTTGTCATCCCGGCCATCGCCGCGCCGCAGCCCAGTTTCCAGAATGCCGAGGAAGCGATCCAGCTTTCGCTCGATCAGGAGATCGAAGTGACCCATCAGATCAACGCGCTGGTGGAACTGGCGCGGGGCGAGAACGATTACATCACGATCAATTTCCTGCAGTGGTTCCTGACGGAACAGCTCGAGGAAGTGTCGTCGATGGATACGCTGCTCAAGATCGTGCAGCGCGGCGCCAATAACCTCCTGAGCGTGGAGGAATACCTGGCGCGCGTCGGAGTAAAGGGAGCCGGCCCAGCCTGATTCTGTTCCCGTCGCCCTGTGGGCGCTGCGAGATTGACATCGCCCCAGGAAATTACTCCCGCGCTTCGCACAGCGAAGCGGCTACAACTCACTCCACCGTGACGCTCTTGGCCAGGTTGCGCGGCTTGTCCACGTCGCGGCCGAGCGCGACGGCGAGGTGATAGGCGAGAAGCTGCAGCGGCACCGCGGTCAGGACCGGCATCACGACGTCGTCCGCATTGGGTAGCACGATCGTGTCATCGACGATCCCCTTGAGCTTCGCCGCGCCACTTTCCGTTGTGACCGCGATCAGCGGTCCTTTGCGCGCGCGCACCTGCTCGATGTTGTTCATGTTTTTCGAGAAGACGGCGTCATCCGGCGCGATGAAGACCGAGGGAAGCTCCGGTTTGACCAGCGCGATAATCCCGTGCTTGAGCTCGGCACTGGGATGACCTTCGGCATAGAGATAGGTGATCTCCTTCATCTTGAGCGCCGCTTCGAGCGCGATCGGGAAGTTCAGCTGGCGCCCGAAAAACAGCATGCCCGTCGCCGCTGCATATTTCTGCGCGACCTCCTTGATCTGGTCGCTCATTTTGAGGACCTGCTCGATCTTTTCCGGCAAACCTTCGAGCGCTTCGATGATGCAGGTGCCCTCCGCCGTTGAAAGATGGCGCATTCGGCCTAACAACAATCCGATCAGGGTCAGGATCACGACCTGCGAGGTGAAGGACTTGGTCGCAGCGACGCCGATCTCGGGCCCGGCGTGCATATAGACGCCACCGTCGCTCTCGCGCGCAATTGTGCTCGCGACGTTGTTGCAGATGCCCAGCGTGCGAAAACCCTTGCGCTGGCTCTCGCGCAAAGCGCCTAACGTGTCGGCCGTTTCGCCGCTCTGGCTGATCGCGAAGACGAGGGTGTCGCCGGTCATGGGCGTGTTGCGATGCCGGAACTCGCTCGCGTATTCCACCTCGGTTGGGATGTGCGCGAGCTTCTCGATCAGGTATTCGCCCACCATCCCGGCGTGCAGCGCGGTCCCGCACCCGGTCAGAACGACCCGGCCCACTTCGCGCAGCTGGACGGGTGTCATGTTCAAGCCGCCCAGCTTCGCGGTGCATTCATCGATGCTCAGCCGGCCGCGCATCGCATCGCGCACTGAGCCGGGCTGCTCAAAGATTTCCTTGAGCATGTAATGCGGGTAATCGCCTTTCTTGATGTCCTCGGCGGTGAATTCGACCTTGCTGACCGTGTGATTGCCGCGCTCACCGGCCAGCGAGCTGATCTCAAACTTATCGCGCTCGACCGCGACCAGATCGAAGTCGTTCAGGTAAACCGCGTCGCGCGTGTAGGCGACAATCGCGCTCACGTCGCTGGCGAGGAAGTTTTCGTCCTTGCCGACGCCGAGGACGAGGGGGCTGCCGCGCCGCGCGCCGACGATGAAATCGGGGATGTCGGCATGCACGATCGCGATACCATAGGTGCCGATAACCTGTCGCAGGGCGGTCCGGAGCGCCTCGACGAGGAGGGCTTTGTGCCGCCGCGGATCGGTCACGCCGACGGCGGAATCGTCATAGAGTTTCCCCACGAGATGGGCCAGGACCTCGGTGTCGGTTTCGGAAGTGAAATGGTGTTCGCCTTCCTGCAGCAGCGCGTCCTTGATTTGCTGGTAATTTTCGATCACGCCGTTGTGCACGAGGGCGAGTTTGCCGCTTTCGTCGAAGTGCGGATGCGCATTCTGATCGGTCGCTTTGCCGTGCGTAGCCCAGCGGGTATGGCTGATCCCGTAGGTGCCGGACGCGGGATCTTCCGAGATCAACTTGGAGAGCCCGGCGATGCGCCCCGCGCATTTCCGCGTCTCGACATGGTCGCCATCCACGATCGCAACACCGGCAGAATCGTAACCGCGGTACTCGAGCCGGCGCAGCCCATCGAGCAAGATGGGAGCAGCTTCCGAGTTTCCGACGTATCCGACGATCCCGCACATAAGTTAGGGCGCAAGAGTGACATCGAGGAGAGCCCTACGCAAGGAAGGCGCCCCGATCAGGAAATAGGAGAATTCAAAGGGGTCGCTTGCCATGGGCTAGCCTATTGAGTTTAAGTTAGCGTTTCGCATGCCTCAATCGCCCGCACTTCCACCTGGTACGACCCAGCGCACTCTCTCCATCATCATGGGCGGCGGCGCCGGGACCCGCCTTTTTCCTCTAACGAAGGAACGCGCCAAACCCGCGGTGCCATTAGGCGGCAAATATCGCCTGGTCGACATCCCGATCAGCAATTGCCTCAACTCGGGGCTGCGCTCGATTTACATCCTGACCCAGTTCAACACGATGTCGCTCCATCGCCACATCCAGGCGAGCTACAAGTTCGATAATTTCTCGCGCAGCTTCGTCGACATCCTGGCTGCGCAACAGACCCCGGCAAACTCCCAGTGGTACCAGGGCACGGCCGACGCCGTGCGGCAAAACCTGCGCTACTTTCTCGAGCAGCCCTACGATTACTTTCTCATCCTGAGCGGCGACCAGCTCTACCGGATGGATTTCCGCACCCTGCTCCATCAGCACATCCGCTCCGGAGCCGACATCACGCTCGCGGTCACGCCGGTGCGGCGCACGGCCGCCTCGGAGTTCGGGATCATGTTGAGCGGCTCCGATCATCGCATCACCCGCTTCGAGGAGAAACCGAAGGAGGCCGCGCTGCTCGACGAACTGAAACTCGACGCGGCGACGCTCGAGTCGATCGGCAAACAGCCCGAGGAGGAACTCTACCAGGCCTCGATGGGCATCTACGTGTTCAATCGCCGGGTCCTGATCGATTGTCTGCGGAGCGACCTGGACGACTTCGGAAAACACGTGATTCCGCTGGCGATCAAGGAACGACACGTCAACGCCTACATCTTCGAGGGATACTGGGAGGATATTGGGACGATCCGCGCCTTTTACGACGCGAACCTGGACCTGACCAATCTCGTGCCGCAATACAGCTTCTTCGAGGCGCAGGCGCCGATCTACACCCACCCTCGATTTCTGCCCGGGAGCAAAATCAACGGCGCAACTCTGCGCCAGGCGATCATCTCGGACGGCTGCATCATCTCCGATGCGCACATCGAGCGCAGCGTGATTGGCGTGCGCAGTATCATCCGGAGCGGCGCGACCATTCGGAATAGCGTGATTATGGGCGGCGATTATTTCGAGGGCTCGGCCCCGGAAGGGTTGCCGGAGCAACCGCCGATCGGGATCGGGCGCAATTGCGTGATCGACCGCGCCATTATCGATAAAAACGCGCGGATCGGCGACGGGGTCGTTATCACCCCGGAAGGCAAAGAATCCAACTTCGACGCGGAGAACTACTACATCCGCGACGGGATCGTGGTCGTGCCGAAGGATGCGGTGATCCCGGCTGGTTTTTGGATCTGATCAGCGCCGGATCGGCACCCTCAGTTCTCGATGTTTCCGCCGCCGATTCCGCCCGGCACATTGGCGCCGCTCTCCCACTTGGCCGGCTTATTCCACGGAATGGAGGACTCCTTCTGCGCATCGGGATCGTTGATCAGGGCGGTGCGTTTCGGTTCCGACGCGCACGAGCAAAAGAAAGTCGCAGCTGCGCCGAGTAAAAAGATCGTGAGACAGCGTTGCCGCCGGCTACGAATTGGTGCTTCCAGCATATATCACGGTATCTCCAGGCTGCACCTGGACGCCGCGCGCCAGGCTGTTCGTGATGATATCGCCTATGGAAGTTGTCGGTTCAACTGAGGAGATACGGATCTTGCCGATGAGCGCCCCGGCGCGCATGACGAGCATTTCGGAGTTGGGCACGACTCCCTGCCGGTCGCCCATGCTGAGCACGACAAAATTGTAGGCCTGGTTGACGGCCAGGACAACCCCATGGACTCCCGGGGCGCTCGCGCCCGACTCGCGCCGTTTTTTTTCTTCCTCGATCGCGGCGACGCGGTCCAGGGCCGCTTTGACCTTGTCGGCCAGAATGTTTTTTTCCTGCTCGGCAGCCTCGAGCTGCTGCTTTGTGTCATCAAGCATCGCCTTGAGTTCGTTAGGCGAAACTCCTTCCGGTGCGCCTGGCACGCCGGCCACCGTCGCCTCGGCCACGCGTTTCTGCAGATCCGCGATCTGGCCTTCGTTCGCCTGCAGCTTCGAATCGAACTCCGCCTTTTCATTCTGCGCCTTGCTCAGTTCGGCTTCCGCGCTGGCCGCCTTGGCTTCCGCCGCGGTCGCCTTGGTCTGCGACGCGGTGAAATCGGTCTCGCGCGCTTTGAACTTCTTGTCGCTCGCGAGGCGGGAGCGGTCCGAGATTTCCCGGGCCGAATTGGTAGTGGCCAGTTCTTCGCGCAAGCCCTTGACCTTGCTCGTGTTGAGGAATCCGAAGATGAGCGACAGCATCATCAGGAGCATCGAGATGCCGATTAATGTCTTGGGCATGGTGGAGAGGGGTGGTGGGGCCGCAATGGTAGACACAGAAGCGGCTGCTTTTTTAGTCGGGAGACGAAGGAAAAAGCAATACTCAATTAGCAGATTTTTTCCTAGCCCGGAATAAGTGGGTTCTTCCTCATGGGTCGGAAAGGGCGCGATTCCAAATTGCTTCGCTCGCTCTTCCGGCCTATAGCAACTGCCTCATGGGCCAACAACATCGAGTCAAAGTGAAGCGGAAAAGGCGGAAGGCATATGTCGAACGCAAACGCGCGGCGGCCAAGGCTCCTCGGCGGCCGGCCGCGAAGTCGCGCGCCAAAAAAGCGCCTGCCATCGCCGCCAAGAGCGCTGCCGCCAAGGCGGCGCTGGCCAAAACGGCGCCGGCTGAAGAGACGCCCGCCGAAGAGGCGAGTTGATCCGGGCGGTTCCACCGCTCTATCGTGACCGGTGCGGCCGCAATATCTCCTGGTCGACGGTCACAGCATCATCTTCGCCTGGCCGGACCTGCGTTCCCTGCATCAGCGCCGCACTTCTCTCGCCCGCGACGCGTTGATCAGCCAGCTGCGGGACTTTCAGGATTGGACCGGGATCCGGGTTGTCCTCGTTTTCGACGGGCGCGGCTCCTCCGTTTCGCACGACGCAGCGCCGGGGGAGATCCAGGTT
This sequence comes from Spartobacteria bacterium, assembly GCA_039933235.1. GTDB lineage: Bacteria > Verrucomicrobiota > Verrucomicrobiia > Chthoniobacterales > UBA10450 > Palsa-1392. The sequence goes on from JBDTOL010000118.1 coordinate 11,941, forward strand.
TTTTATTCGCGGGTCGGGCAAACGGCCGATTCCATCATTGAGCGGCTGGCGAGCAAATACGCCGAGCGCTTCCATCTGATCGTCGCGACAGGTGACTACCTGGAGCAGGAAACAGCCAGCGCGAGTGGGGCGGAAACGCTCTCCCCCGAAGGGTTGCGCGAACTTCTGCGCGACGCCCGGCCTCGTTAGGCAGCGCCGAGGAGCGGGGGTCTGGGGGTTGGCGCCGATTCACGCCGGGCGCGTTGCCGGCTGGTTGCCAGAACCCGCGAGAGCACGCAGTAAAGCTGTTCGACCGGGAGATTCTTGCTCACGTAGCCGTTCGCCCCTGCTCTCAGCGCAGCCAGCATTCTTTCCTCCTCGTACCCGACCCCGGTAAAAACGATGATCGGCAGCCCAGGCTGAATCTCGCGGATATAGGTGATGAGTGAAATACCGTCGACTTTCGGCATCTTAAGGTCGACTACGACCACCTCGCAGTCATGCATCTCGAGCCAGAGGGCGGTTTGGAAACCCTCCGTGAGCGTGGCGCAGGTATGTCCCTTCTGTTTCAAATAGGCTGCCAGAAACCGGGTGATCGATGGATCGTCATCGATCACGAGGAACTCGGCGCAGTCGCGGTTGAGGATCTTCATAGTAAGGAAGGCCGGCGGGAGGCGGGCCCTCATAATTTCTAGAAAGCCATTAAGCAGTAACCTTGCCACGTCTCGGAAGGCCTCCCGGGAATCGTGTAGCGGCGGGCGTGTCGCCCGCTTTTAGCAGGCACTTCCACCGCGATTACCGCGACAAAACTTTTCGTTGAAGAGCGCTGATCGAAGCACCAGCGTAACCGCCCAATGCCCCGCGAATACACGCTCCAGCGCCCCCCCTCAGCGACGACCATCAACATCGATTACGCCGGCGAGCTGAACGAGCAGCAATATGCTGCGGTGACCGCGGCGCCGGGACCGCTCCTCGTCATCGCCGGGGCCGGTTCGGGCAAGACCCGCACCCTTACTTACCGGGTCGCCTACCTGCTCGAGAACGGCGTCGACCCGCGCAACATCCTCCTCCTCACCTTCACCAACAAAGCCGCGCGCCAGATGCTCGACCGCGTGGCTAACCTGATGCCGGTCGACGCGAGCGGGCTCTGGGGCGGGACCTTCCATTCCATTGGCAACCGCATGCTCCGCCGCCATGGGAGCGCCCTTGGCTACACCAGCGGTTTCACCATCATGGACCGCGAGGACCAGAAGGACCTGCTCAATTCCGTCGTCGCTGGGAGCGGCATCGACCCGAAGGAGATCCGGTTCCCCAAGGGCGACGTCCTGGCCGACATCTTCAGTTTCGTGGTTAACACCGAGCGCCCCATCGAAGAGCTTTTGGCGGAAAAGTTTCCCTATTTTCTCCCCCTCCTCGAACAGATCAAGGAGGTGCACGCGCGCTACGAGCGGCGCAAAAAATCGACTAACTCTCTCGACTTCGACGACCTGCTCGAAAAGACGCTCCGCATGCTGAAGGAACACGAGGAGATCGCGGCCTTTTATCGACGCCAGTTCCAATTCATCCTGGTCGACGAATACCAGGATACGAACAAGATCCAGGCCGATTTCATCGATTTGCTCGCGGCCGAGCATCAGAACGTCATGGTGGTGGGCGACGATGCGCAATCGATCTACTCCTGGCGCGGGGCGAACTTCCAGAACATCCTCGCTTTTCCGCGGCGTTATCCGAACGCGCAGGTCTTCAAGATCGAGCTGAACTACCGCAGCGTGCCGGAAATTTTGCAGGTCGCCAACGCCGCCATCTCGGCCAACTTGCAGCAATTCCGCAAGCAGCTCGCGGCCACCCGCCCGACCAATTCAGTTCGGCCCGCCATGGTCGCCCTGAACGATGGCGGCGAGCAGGCGCAATTCATCGCGCAGCGCATCCTCGAGCTGCGCGATGAGGGGATCGACCTGAACGAGATCGCCGTCCTCTATCGTGCGCACTATCACGCGGTGGAGCTCCAGCTCGAGCTCTCGCGCCGTGGCATTCCGTATCAGATCACGAGCGGCATCCGCTTTTTTGAACAGGCGCACATCAAGGACGTCGCGGCCTTCATCCGGCTCGTGGCCAACCCGCGCGACGAAGTCGCTTTCAAGCGGATGGTGCGGCTCCTGCCGGGGATCGGCGGGAAAAGCGCCGAGAGTCTCTGGCGCGCCTGGGACGAGTCGCTCCAGAAGGACGCTGTGATCGGTTCCTGGAGCGAACGCCTGCTCGCCATGCCGGTCGGCGCACGCTCCAAAAAATCGTGGCAACAACTGGCCGATACCCTCGACGAGATCGCGCCTAACGGAGAGCCGAAGCAGCCGACCGAGATGATCATGTCGATCGTGGAGGCGATCTACGACGACTACGCCAAGGCAAACTTCGCCAATTACGAACTGCGCAAGGAAGACCTCAACCAATTGGCGGGGTTCGCGCGGCAGTTCAAAGACATCCACGAATTCCTTTCCCAGTTGGCGTTGATCAGCAATGTCGACGCCGAGCCGGCGGTCAACCAAGCCGGCGATACCGAGGCGGTGAATCTCTCCTCCGTCCATCAGGCCAAGGGGCTGGAGTTCTACGCCGTCTTCGTCATCTGGCTGACCGATGGGATGTTTCCCAGCACGCGCTCGCTCGACACCCGCGAAGCAATCGAGGAGGAGCGGCGCCTGTTTTATGTCGCGATCACCCGGGCGCGCGACGAACTCTATCTCACCTATCCGCACATGCGGCTCAACGCCGGCTATGGCGACATGTTCCAGCGCCCCTCGCGCTTTCTCAAAGAGATCCCGACGACGCTGGTGGAGGACTGGAACGTACGGCGCGGCTGAGGGGCCCGACCTTCTCTGCCTCTGCCTAATCGAGCATGAATCTTTCGCCTAACGACCGCATCGCCGGAGTGCTCGCCCCGCTCTTCGCCCTTCGGACGGAGGATGATCTCGGGATCGGGGACGTCGCCTCCTTGCACCAGTTCGTCGATTGGTCTCGCCGACTTGGGTTCAAGCTTGTGCAACTCCTGCCGATCAACGAAACCGGCGGCGACAACAGCCCCTATAATGCGATCAGCTCGCGCGCGATCGACCCGACCACGCTCCACCTCGCGCCCGGCTCACCGGCCGACTTGTCGGAGGAGGATTTCGCCGAGGTGACAGCGGGAGTTGATCTCGCCGCCTTGCGTCGGGGCAGCGTGCATTACGAGATCGTCAAGCCGCTCAAGAAGGAGCTGCTCGCGCGGGCCTTCGCCGCTTTCCGCGCGCGGAACGCGGCGGAGCCGGGCTGCGCAGCCTTCTGCGAACGGGAAAAGTCCTGGCTGGCCGACTACACGCTCTTTCGGGTTCTGATGGAACAGAATAACGATCGCGAAACCTGGGACGAGTGGCCGCCCGAACATGCCGACATCGCGGCCGCGCGCCGCTGGCTGGATTCGTTAGGCGAAGAGGAGCGCAGACCGCTCGAGGAACGCCGTGCCTTTTACAACTTCGTGCAATGGATCGCCCACCGGCAATGGCGCGAGGCTAAAGCCTATGCGGAGTCGCAAGGAGTCGCCCTGATGGGCGACATCCCTTTTGGCATCAGTTACTACAGCGCCGACGTCTTTTCTCATCCCGAGCGCTTCGCTCTCGAGTGGTCGGGCGGCGCCCCGCCCGAGCCGTATTTCAAGGACGACGAATTTACCCAGAAATGGGGCCAGAACTGGGGCATCCCGCTCTACCGCTGGGAGGTGATGCGGAGCCGCAACTTCGACTGGTGGCGCCAGCGCGTGCACGGGGTGCGGGAGATTTTTCACCTCTTCCGGATCGATCACGTCCTCGGGTTTTATCGCATCTATGCCTTTCCCTGGCGTCCGCAGCGGAACGAGGAGTTCCTGCCCCTGACCTGGGAGGAGATGCTGGCCCGCACCGGCGGACGCGTGCCACACTTCGCGCCTCGGGACGATCGCAGCGGGGAAAACTGCGAGGCCAACCAGCGCGAAGGCGAGGAATACCTGCGCGTCGTGCTGGAGGAATCGGGCGCGACCCGGGTGGTGGGGGAGGATCTTGGGACCGTTCCCGACTACATGCGGCCGAGTTTGCGATCGTTAGGCATCGCCGGTTTTAAGATCCCGCAGTGGGAAAACGACGCTGAGCAGCGTTCCATTCCCGGTCACGCATACGAGCGCCACTCGGTCGCCACCTTCGCGACGCACGATCATAAACCGATGCGCGCGCTCTGGGAGGAAGCGTGGGACGAGCGTTCCGCGAGTGCCGAGCAGGCGCAGCAGGACCTGGCCAGGATTGCGGAGTTTGCCGGGATCGCTTCCCCTATCGAGTCGGTTGATTACTCGCGGGATTTTTTCCCGGCAATTTTTGAGGCCCTCTTCCGCAGCGAATCGTGGATCGCGCTGGTCATGATCACCGACCTGCTCGGGCGCAAGGAACGCTTCAATGTGCCGGGAACAGCGGGGGATTCTAACTGGACGCGGCGTTTGCATGCGACGGTCGCGAAGCTGGGAGGCGGTCATGCGCTGCAGCGTCAGCTTCGCACGATCCATCGTCTCCTGAAGTCGAGCGGGCGCGCCGGATGAACCGTGCGCGCCCCCGCCTTCTGAGTTGTCACCCCGATCCGGCGCAGCGCGCCGGATGACAAATAGCTCATCCGTGGCTAAAGAATGATTATGAATTCACCCATCAAAGTCGCCGTCACCGGTGCGGCTGGTCAGATCGGATACTCCCTTCTCTTTCGTATTGCCTCGGGCTCGATGTTTGGTCCCAAGCAGCCCGTCCACCTTTCGCTGATCGAGATTCCTCCTGCTCTCGGCGCGCTCGAAGGCGTCGTGATGGAATTACACGACTGCGCCTTTCCGCTGCTCAAGGGGATCACCCCCACGGCTGATCTCGCCGAGGGATTTAGCGGGGTGAACTGGGCGCTGCTCGTCGGCAGCATCCCGCGCAAGGCCGGGATGGAGCGCGGCGACCTGTTGGGGATCAACGGCAAGATTTTCATCGGGCAGGGCCAGGCGATTGAGAAAAACGCCGCGTCCGATGTGCGCGTGCTGGTCGTGGGCAATCCCTGCAACACCAATTGCCTGATCGCGATGAACAATGCGAAATCGATCCCGCGCGATCGCTGGTTTGCCATGACACGGCTCGACGAGAACCGCGGCAAAGCCCAGCTCGCGCAAAAGGCGGGCGTCGACATCACCGCGGTCACGAATATGACCATCTGGGGCAACCATTCCGCGACGCAGTA
>JBDTOL010000119.1:0-9855 GCA_039933235.1 Spartobacteria bacterium
GCCAAGGGAAGTCGCGTTGATCAACAGATCGGTCCGCGCAATTTGCGCCCGCAGCGCGCGCTCCTCCCAAGGGATCGCCTCTAGACGCGCTTCCGGCCCAAGGACGCGGGGACCGGTGAAGTGCTCTTTCAACTCGTTCGCGAGGAGCTGCGCCCTTTCGAAGGTGCGATTGACCAGCACGAGCCGCTCGCAGTTTTCCAGGGCGCATTGCCAGGCGAGGGCGCGGCCCGCACCGCCGCCCGCGCCGAGGAGAAGGACGCGCAGGTCGTGCAAATCGACCGAGAACTCCTCCCGGATGGCGTGGACAAAGCCGGGCCCGTCGCTGTTCCGCCCTAACGATTTTCCCTCGTGAAAAATGATGGTGTTGACCGCGCCGACCTGGCGAGCGCGCTCGTCCACTTCATCGAGCAAAGGCAGGACCGCCATCTTGTGCGGCACAGTCAGGTTTACCCCGACGAAGTTGAGCTGCCGGAATAGCTGGAGCGCTTCCGCCAGTTCGTTAGGCGCGATCTGGAAACGCGCATAGCGCAGATCGAGCCCGCTTTTCTCGAGCGCGGCGTTCTGCATCTGCGGGGAAAGGGAATGCACCACCGGATCGCCCACCACGCCGAGTCGAATCGGCCGCGCGGTTCCGCGAGTGGTTTCCTCCCAGTTCCGCAGATCGCCGAGATCGTAAACCGCCTTCATTTCAACCACGCTCCGGATGACAACGAGACGGGCCGTGGTTAACGTCGCGCCACTGCATGTCCGATCCCACCAACATTCCAGCCGCGCCTTCCGATTTCATCCGCGACATCGTCGCAGAAGATGTGAAGAACGGAAAGCATCGGCAAATCCACACCCGTTTCCCGCCCGAGCCTAACGGCTACCTGCATATCGGACACACCAAGGCGATCTGCCTCAACTTCGGGATCGCGCATGAGTTTGGCGGCGTCTGCAACGTGCGCATGGACGACACCAACCCGGCCAAGGAAGAGGTCGAGTTCGTCGATTCGATCATGGCCGACGTGCGCTGGCTGATCAACGGCTGGGCGGATCGAAATCTCCACCTCAAGGCGGACGGCGCCCCTTTCTTTGCCTCGGATTATTTCCAACAAATCTACGAGTTTGCGCAGCAGCTCGTCCGCAAGGGTAAAGCTTACGTCTGCGACATGACGCCGGAAGAAACCGACGAATATCGCCGGCTCGGCAAGGATGGCCCATTCCGCAACCGCGCCGTGGAAGAGAACCTCGACCTGCTTGCGCGCATGAAGGCGGGCGAGTTCCCCGACGGCACGCGCACCCTCCGGGCCAGGATCGACATGCAGGCGCCTAACGTGTGGTTGCGCGACCCGGTGCTCTATCGCATCCGGCACGCCGCGCATCACCACACCGGCGACGCATGGTGCATCTATCCGCTCTACGATTTCGCCCATGGCCTGAGCGATTACCTCGAAGGCATCACCCACTCGCTCTGCACCCTGGAGTTCGAGGTCCATCGCCCGCTCTACGACTGGATCCTCGACGCGCTCGAGCTGCCGCGGCCCCTCCCGCAACAGATCGAATTCGCCCGGCTCAACCTCACCTACACCGTGATGAGCAAGCGCAAGCTTAAGCAGTTGGTCGAAGAAGGGTTGGTCAGCGGCTGGGACGATCCGCGCCTGCCGACCATCTCCGGGATGCGCCGCCGCGGCGTCACCGCGAGCGTGCTGCGCGATTTTGCCTACCGAATCGGGATCACGAAATATCCGTCGCTCAGCGAGGTCGACTCGCTCGAATATGCAATGCGCGGCGAGTTCAACAAGACGGCGCTACGGCGGCTGGCGGTTTTGCACCCGCTGAAAGTCGTCATCACCAATTATCCCGAGGATAAAACTGAGGAGCTGGATGCGACCAACAACCCGGAAGATCCGGCCGCCGGCACGCGCAAGGTGCCGTTCAGCCGCGAGCTTTTCATCGAGCGCGCTGATTTCATGGAAACGCCGGTGCCGAAATATTTCCGGCTCAAACCGGGCGGCGAAGTGCGGCTGAAATACGCCTACATCATCAAGTGCGACGAGGTGGTCAAGGATGCGTCCAGCGAGGTGATAGAGCTGCGTTGCACCGCCGATCTTGAAAGTAAATCGGGCGGCGCGACCTCCAATCGCAAGATCAAGGGCACGATCCATTGGGTGAGCGCGCCGCATGCGGTCGAGGCCGAGGTGCGCCTGTTCGATCGCCTCTTCACCGTGCCCGAGCCGGACGCGGACGGCGATTTCAAGTCCTTCATCAACCCGCACTCGCTCAAAGTGGTGACGGCCAAGTGCGAGCCGTCGTTAGGCGAAGCGAAGCCGGAGCTGCGTTACCAGTTTGAGCGGCTCGCCTACTTCGCGCTCGACTCCGACTCACGCCCCGAGCAGCTGGTTTTCAATCGCACCATCACCCTGCGCGACACCTGGGCGAAGGAAGCGAAGAAATAGCGCGCCCGTCGGCCGCCACTTTCTGCTCGCCAGCGTGGCCGCGGCCGGGACAAAGTTTCCGCGGGAACCGATGCCGCCGGTCTTCATCAGTTATTCGCGCAAGGATTTTTACTTCGCCGAGTCGCTCGCCTTCCATCTCGCCGCGCGCGGGATCGAGAACTGGCTCGACGCCAATCACCTCACCCCGGGCGGCGAATGGGGCGAACAAATCGACCGTGCCTTGGATGAGGCGCAGACCGTGATCCTGGTGGCCACGCCGGCCAGCCTGCGCTCTCCCTATGTGCAACGCGAATGGCAGCGCGCCCTCGCGCAGGGCGATCGGCTGGTCGTGGCCCTCTTTCGGGTCTGCAAATTACCGCCGGAAATCGAAAAATGCCGGCTGGTGGAATTCCGCGGCTCGTTCCGCCCGGCTTTGCAGAGGCTGACGCGAATTCTGGAGCAGCCGGACAAGGCGGAAACATGCCTAACGACAAGGTCACGGCTCCCCCGCGTCCCGCCGTTCGTCGGCCTCGTGACGCTCATGCTCGCGGCGGTTTTTCTCCTGCCCCTGGCAATCTATGGTGACTGGCAGGGACTCCAGCTCGACAGCGAACCGCTCGCCGATCGCATTCTCTTTTGGGTCATGGCGCCGTTTCTTGCCGCGCTAGTCATGTGGCACGCCTGTCTGGCTTTCCTTTGGCGACGCATGGGCCTGACGCGCCTAACGATCACGATCTCGCTCTTCACCGGTCTCTTCGGCCTTTACCTCCTCGCCCGCAGCGGGTGGATCCCCGGCCTCGCCGCCTTCACCAGCGGGATGCACTACGGAGGGATGCCGAACTCCGTCCTCGGGGCGATCGTGGCCACGGGTTGCGCCGCCCTGGCGATCCTGCTCCTGCTTCGTCCGGAGGATTTGCTGCGCTGGTGCCCCACGGGCAAGGCCTGGGATTCGTATCGGCGCGGGCGGATCATCAAAATTCCCGATCTGCCGACCCGGTTTGCGGAGCTGGGCCAGTTTCAACTCTTGCATGACGTCGAGGATGAACCCGCCGCGGCGCGTTTGCGTTCCGATCTCACGAGCCTGGGCGCAAAGGAAAGCCCAGCCGAGGGAACGCGCCTGATCCTGCTCACCAACCGAACCACCAGCGAATGGCTGCGGGGGCAGGCGGACCTCCTCCAGGCTGGAGCGGTGACGATCGTGGGAAGCGCGATTCGCCTGCCGGAATCGCTCCACTGGCTCTGGCGGCGGCAGTGGATTGATCTGCGGAAATGGGACGCGACGCGGCGACGGAAGAATCCGGTTCCCGCCGTGCCCGAGGCAATGACCCGCCTGCGCCTGCCCGCCCTGGTGCGGGTGAACGAGCATCTGCTTTGTGCGGTCGCTGGCTTGCTGGCGGTGCTCGCCAATGTCGCCTTCCCGCCCGAGACCTCGAACAGTGAAACCCTGACGGTGCGCGATCCAATCGGCGCGGTGATCGCGCTCACCGCGGTCTGCTGGGTGGTGGCGGGGTGGCAACTGATTCATCGCTCCATTACCCAACCGCGCTACTGCCGCTGGGTCAGGCTGCTTGCATGGTGGACACTTCCCGTGGCCGCCGCAGCTCTTCCCTTTTTCTTTTCGTTAGGCAAGAGCGCCTGGCGCTTGCTGCCCGCGGTCTTATTCCTCGCCAGCCTCCCTTTCCTTCTGCCACGGCAAGCGGCGCGCCTCCGCTTTTGGCTGCCCGCGCCCCGGCCGCCGGGTGGAAAAATCGGACAGCGCCTGAACGCTCCGCGGAAGTGGGACGCGCTCCTTTGGAGCTTTCTCTACATGGCGCTTTGGATGGTGATCCTCGGCCTGACGGATTAACCTCCCGCGCTCTCGCCGCCCCGGATCTGGTCCAACGCACGATCGATCCGCTCCAAAACTTTGGATTTCCCAAGAATCTCGAGCAGATGATAAAGGCTGGGGCCCGCGTTGCTCCCAGTCACGGCCAGGCGGGTCGGATGCACGAGGGCGCCAACTTTCACGCCCAGCTCCGTGGCGGTCGCCTTGAGCGCGGCTTCGATGGAGACGGCGTCAAAGTTTTCCAGCGCGTGGAAGGCTTCGCGTAACGAATGCAGGCGCGCCTTGTTTTCCGGAATGAAATGCTTCACCACGCCTTCCGGCTGGTAGGTGATCTCGTCGGTGAAATAGAAGCCGCAATAGGCCGGCAGCTCGCTGAAGGTCTTGAACTTTCCTTTGCAGGTATCAAGCGCGGCGCGCACGTATTCGTCGGCAAAATCCGTGAGCTCGATCCCGGCGCGCGCGAGCGCGACCAGGGCCAGCGCCTGGAACCGCTCATCGGGCAATTCGCGCACATATTCGCCATTGAGCCAGGTGCATTTGTCGAGATCGAAAGCCGCGTTTTTGCGGTTGAGCTTTCCCAGTTCAAAAAGGCTAACGACTTCCTCGATCGCGATTTTTTCGCGATTATCCTTGGGGGACCAGCCGAGCAGGCAAAGGTAATTGCGCACCGCCTCGGGCAGGAAACCCTCCTCGATGTAAGTCCCAAGGCTTGCGCCGGTGTCGCGCTTGCTCATCTTCGAGCCGTCCTGATTCAGGATGAGCGGGATGTGGGCGAAGCGCGGCGGCTTCGCTCCGAGCGCGCGGTAGAGTTCGATGTGCTTCGGCGTGTTGGAAAGGTGATCTTCGCCGCGGATGACGTGGCTGATTTCCATCTCGATGTCGTCGACCACGTTGACGAAATGGAAAATCCACGAACCGTCCGGCCGGCGCAGGGTCATGTCGGGATGCGTTTCCGGGTTCGTCAGATCGAAATCGATCCGGCCGCAGACCACGTCATCGACCACCACGTGCTCGCGGGGCGAGCGGAAACGGATCGCGCCATTTTCTTCGAAGAGAGAGCCGGCGGCCTCCAGTTTCGCCAGGTGCTTCTCGTAGATCGCGTTGCGTTCGCTTTGGAAATAGGGACCGAAATTTCCTCCCATCTGCGGGCCTTCATCCCAATCAAGGCCGAGCCAGCGCAGCCCGTCGTAGATCGCCTGGGCGGCTTCGGCTGTGTTGCGGGCCTGGTCCGTATCCTCGACCCGCAGGACGAAGGTGCCTCCGGTGTGATGGGCGAAAAGCCAGTTGAAGAGCGCGGTTCGCGCGCCGCCTATGTGGAGAAAGCCGGTGGGTGACGGCGCGAAGCGAACGCGAACGTTAGAACTCATGTGGAGCTCATCCTGTGCGAAAGCGACGATCCCCGCAAATCCAGCCTGCGGCGGGGAAGCGCCCCGCTGTCATCCCGATCCGGCGTAGCGCGGAAAAGGATCTCCCAGTTGCAATCCGCGCGAGCTTGTCGGGAGTTGCCGGCAATTGCAGGTTTGCGAGGTCCCTCGTCGTCCTGCGGCGACTCGGGATGACAGGAAATAAACGGCGACTCCTGCTCACTCCACAACTCGTCTCTCCTGCTCTCCTATTCGAGGAAGATCCTTCCCGAGCGGCGGCGGACGTGCCGGCCGCGGGGCAAGTTGATTTTCGCCGGAGCACCGCCTGCGATGAGGCTCTTGATGCCTTCCACGACGTCGAAACTGGTTCCAGAAATCTCCTGCTGCACAAGCCACTTTCGGATCGCGCGACGTTGTAATGGCGGCAGGAGGGACCGGAGTTCTGCCACATTGAGTTCCTTTTGATTCGTTAGGCCAACGGGCGTGAGCGTTTCCAGGAAATCGTCTTCCTCCGCCAGAATCGCCGACGCGCGCCAGATGGTGGAACGAATGGTCCGGCCAAATTCCTTTTCCAAACGGGGGATGACTTTGTGCCGGACGCGATTGCGCCGCGCGTGCAATACCTCATTCGTCGCATCATCACGATATCGCAGTCGCTCGCGTTGGGCATAGCCGTCGATTTCCTCGCGCCAGACGCCGAGAAGCGGGCGCACGATCCGGAGGTAACCGTGATCGGACCCGGCTCGCATCGCACCCAGGCCGCGAGCGCCGGCGCCGCGGAAGAGGTTGAGCAGGAAAGTCTCGACCTGGTCGTCCGCCTGGTGTCCCAGAAAAAGCGTGGCGCAATGGCGACGGCAACCGACGCGGGTAAAGAAAGCAAGCCGCTCCTGGCGCGCGGCGGTCTCGATCGACTGCTTTCTTTTGGCCGCGAGCGCCGCGATATCGGCGGAGCCGGGCTCGAATTTAAGTCCCTGCGCGGCAGCGAGGCGCTCGACGAAGCGGGCGTCGCCCTTCCCCGCGCGCCCGCGCAACCCGTGCTCGAAATGACAGACAATCAACCTGCGATATCCCTGGGCGAGGAGCCAACGAAGCAAGACAACCGAATCGCGCCCGCCCGAGACTCCAACGAGGTAGCGTGCGTCGTTAGGCAAGCCGGCCAGACATTCTCTCCCCCACTCCGCGGGCGACCTCGTTTTCATGTCGCCGCGGCATCCAGGCCCCGCTCGCCCAGCCATGGGATATGGCGGCGGACGCCCCGCTTGAGGCCGAACGGCTCGATCGCCTTGGTCCGAATGTGCTCGATCGCCTCCGTCACCGAGTCGGTCGTGTAGACGAGCTCGAGGTCGGTCGGGTCGATCATCCCGAGGCGGGCCATTTTGTTCAGCTCTGCGATCAGACCACTCCAATAATCCTTCCCCATCACGACAATTGGGAAATCCCTGATCTTCCCGGTCTGGATAAGAGTGAGCGCCTCGAATAATTCATCGACCGTCCCGGCCCCGCCGGGCAAAACAACAAAGGCGTAGGAATATTTAATCAGGAGCGCCTTGCGAACGAAGAAATAGTAGAGCGTCACGCAGCGGTCCAGGTACTCGTTAGGCGCCTGCTCGAAAGGCAGCTTGATATTGCAGCCGACGGAACAGCCGCCGGCTTCCTTCGCGCCGCGATTGGCCGCTTCCATGATACCGGGGCCGCCACCGGTCATGACGGTAAAGCCCAGGCCTGCAATCGCCGCCCCCATCTCCCGCGCCAGTTGGTACTCGGGCTGCCCTTCCTTAATTCGGGCCGAGCCGAAGACGGTCACGCAAGGCCCGACGAAGTGCAGGACGCGAAAGCCGCGCAGAAAATCGCGCATCACGCGAAAGAGGGTAAGGAATTCGTCGAGGCGCGAATGCGGCCCCTCGAGCATGGCCTCGTCGGCCCGCTCGGGCGGCGCGGTGGAGGCCGCTTCGTTAAGCGAAGAAGACGGAAGGCTGCTCGGCGATGGTTGCACGTACCCTTGGATTAGCCATGGCCATCGCGTTGCACAAGGCCGGGAGTATTCTTTACACCTGACCGCAATACTTGAAGAGGATCATGTCGGCGGTGTGGCTCGCAAAGTAGAAGCGCAAGGCGCCGTCGCGTCCGACGCGATCGGTGCGAACGCTGCAGCTGGCGCGGCGGCTGTGCACCTGGTGAATTCCGAGCTGATCGCGCAGATAGATAAAACCCCAGGCTTCAACGCAGACTGCTCGCTCGGTTTTGTCGCGAAGCAGGTCTTCGAGCGCGACCCGTTCCGTTTCCCGATAGATGACGCGGTGTTCGCTTTCCAAGTCCGCGTAATCCAGCCGAACCGCCGGGAAGACGCCGCTCGCGGGCAATTGCGTCCACGGCGAGCAGATCACTCCGACGCGCATCCGCGGATCGAAGCCCTCCGCAGCGTGCTTGAGCGAATAGGTGTTGATCGAGACCTGCAGGCGGCCGACGCAGCCAGCGTGGATGGTGACCCAAACGTGGTCGACCCTGAGTGGGTCAAGAGCCGACTCGACCTGGAAATCTGTTGGCTCCCCGGCGGCAACGACGAATTGCTCGGCGCGAAAGCCGAAGGCAGCCGCGGGCTGGCGTGAAGGTTTCGGTTTGCGCACCGGAAGCCGGGAGCATGGCGCCGTGCCGGCCGTCCGGCGAGTTAAATTACTAGCTTACCACGGTGTCGGGCGACGACCACAGATCGCCTGCGATGAAGGCGGCGGCCAGCAAACTGACTGGATAATTCAGGAGTCGCCCGGGGGGTTGAAGTGGCTGGTCGCAACTCCCGCCTAACGGAATAGTGGCTCCGCCTTACCCGCGGACGATCTTCGGAAGAGTAGCGCGGGCGAGATTGGCAAACTCGCTCACCACGTCGCTCGCGCCGGAGCCGATCAGGCGAAGAAGCCCGATCTCGAGGGCAAGATTTTTCCCCTTCAAGCGGATAGCGGTCAGGCCGGTTGTTCCCCGGAGCGCAATCTTTGGCATGAGGGCAGCTGCCTTGAGCGGAGCGAGCGAACGCAGGAGCGTCTCGATGGCGTTAATTTCCGCGACGTTGCGCGGCCGCACCTGGTGCTCGCGGCAAATCGCATCCGACATGCGACGCATAACGAAAGTGTCGGGCAACTGAAGGACGCGTTCCTGGTGCAGTTCGGAGACATCGACGATTCGCCGGCGCGCCCATTTGTGACTGCGATGAACGATAAGGGCGAATTGATCCGTGCAGAGCCGCTCGTAATGCAGGTTGGGCGAATGGCGGGTCAGGAACCCGAGGCCGACATCCATTCGGCCTTCCTCCAGTGCGGTTTCGATCTCGGTGGACGAGATTTCCTCGACGTTCAGGCGAATGCCGGGATGGGAGGCGGCAAAATCACCGAGCAACCCAGGCATGAAGGCGACGTTGAGAATTGGCACCACCCCAAGGTGAAGCGCACCGCGGAGATCCCCCGGCTCGGTGCTGAGCTCCTGGAGGAAGTTTTCGATCTCTCGCAAAATCGAGCGGGCATGGGTTTCCAGGATCTTGCCGGCGGGGGTGAGAAGGATCCGTTTCCCACGACGCTGAAGAAGGTCGACCCGAAGGGTCACCTCGAGATCGCGCAGCTGCTGCGAAATATTGGGCTGGGAAATGGAAAGCCGGCTGGCGGCCCGGCTAAAACTGCCCGCCTCCGCCACAGCGAGGAAGTAGCGCAGATGTCGAATCTCGACGGGGTCGTGCGTCATCCCGAGCATATTGCCGGGAGAAGCCGCTTCTGGCAACGCTGCAGAAAATCTGCAGATTTTTCTACCAGAGGTTGTGCTTCTCTTGTTTTAGTTAAAACCAGCAATCAGTCTCATCAATCTTTCCATTAATGACACTTGTGGTTCAAAGTTGCTCGATTCACTCGCGCCGGCTTTCGCTTCGCCGCCGGCGAAATGATCAAGACTTAGCTGCTTCGAAGGAACCAACCCGCCTTTATCGCCGCACCTTTTTCCGCTCCTAGTCGGCTTATGGTGGATTTGGTTAGCGCCTTATAGATCGCCGGATTCGCGCCATGCCTAATTTCCGCGCTTCTTCCTGCCTAATTCATTGCACGCGGCATTCTCTTGCCTGACGAGTTCGTGACAAAAAAATTGCTTCATAAGCCGGGCTTATTGCTCTATTCTGAAATCTCGCGCTTAACCAAAAGGCATTCGATCCAGGACTGAGCGATACCCTGGATGGACGACAAAGCATCCGTTGACATGAAAGTTGCTACTGGAACCGACA